>QYQK01000020.1 GCA_007280935.1 Opitutales bacterium | reverse complement strand
TTGCCGCCGTGCGAGACGAACGGTCCGCCCATCATCGGCGCGGGCTCGACCTTCTGGCCGGTGACTTCCGCGACGTCGGCGGCGGGGAAGGGGACTTCGATGCCGGCGAGAGGGAAGTCCTTGCGGAGCGGGTGATAGGGATACGCATCCCACATCAGGATGCGGCGCGGGTCCGGGTGGCCTTCGAAGACGATGCCGAACATGTCGAACGCTTCGCGCTCGTGCCAGTTGGCGCCGGGGTGGAGCGAAGAGACGCTCGGGACGCGGTCGTTGACGGCGTCGACGTGCAGGCGGACGTATTCCTTGTGCGTCGTGCTCAGGAGATGGATGACGACGCCGAAGCGGACCGGACGGCCTTGCAGCTCGAGGCCGCAGAGGTCGGCGAGCAGGTCGAAGCCCTGTTCGTCGCGCAGCGCGCTGACGACGGCGAGGAGGTCGCTGCCGGCGACGCGGTAGGTCGGTATGTCCTTGCCGGCGAGGTCCTGCGTGGCAGGGAAACGGGAGGTCAGCGCGGCGGCGTCCATGTCCGTGTTTAGCTGACGATCTTGGTTTCGACCGTGCGCCCGCGGAACGTGCGGCGCAGGGAGCCGCCTTCGTTGCGGATCTTTTCCTGGAGTAGCATCATGCCGTCGAGGAGGGCCTCGGGTCGGGGCGGGCAGCCGGAAATATAAATATCCACTGGGACGATATTATCGACGCCCTGCAGGGTGGCGTAGGAGCGGTACATGCCGCCCGTCGAAGCGCAGGCGCCCATGGCGACGACCCACTTCGGTTCGGCCATCTGGTCGTAGATCCGGCGGACGACTTCGGCCATCTTGTAGGTGACCGTACCGGCGACGATCATGCAGTCAGCCTGGCGGGGGGAGAAGCGCATGACCTCCATGCCGAAGCGAGAGATGTCGAAGCGGGCGCCGCCGGCGGCCATGAGCTCGATGGCGCAACAGGCGAGGCCCATCGGCATCGGCCAGACGGAGTTGCTGCGGACCCAATTAACGACGGCATCGGCACGGGTGACGATGACTTCGCCCTCGATCTTACTATTATAGCCAAAATCTGATTTAACCATGGTGGTTTCGGGCAAGTTAGGAGAGCACCCCATGGGAGCAAGAGTGAAGGGTGAAAACCCAGCGTTTGCCCACCTTCATGAGGGGGCCTTGGACTGTCCTTTAGTTGCAGTTGCTCCGTGCCGAAAGTTTGGCACGGTCGCATTGACCCTATGACCCTTTGCCGAATCCTCCTCGCCCTGTCGGTTTTACTGCATCTGGGACCGTGCCTGAATTCCGCAGAGCTGCCCGCGCATCCTTACTATGGAGCCCGGCCTGGAGCTTTGGAGAAATCAAAGGCCTTGCTTGCCTCGGGTGACGAATCGGCAACGAAGGCCCTTAAAAAGCTCATTGAACAGGGGAATAAGGCCTTATTGATTGTGCCGCCCTCGGTGGTGGAGAAGAAAAAAGTCCCACCCAGCGGTGATAAGCACGATTACATGAGTATCGCGCCCTATTTCTGGCCAGACCCCGCTAAGCCCAACGGCCAGCCCTATTTACGCAAAGACGGCAAGGTGAACCCCGAATCTCGCGACCCCGCCGCCAATGACACCTTGCGGGCACGGCTCCTCGGCGATGCGACCGAGACCTTGGCGCTAGCTTATTTTTTCAGCCGAGAGGAAAAATACGCCACCCACGCGGCGAAGCTGGTCCGGACTTGGTTTCTCGATCCGGATACGCGGATGACGCCGCATTTTCGTTTCGCGCAAGCGGTGCCAGGGGTCAATGACGGCCGAGGCACGGGCATCCTCGAAGCCCGGTCTTTTGCGGTCGCGGCGGACGCCATGGTCCTGCTTGCAGGCTCACCCTCTTGGTCAATCGACGATCAGAAGTCCCTTGATGCGTGGGGAAATTCCTACCTTGATTGGTTGCTCACGAGCAAAAATGGCGCGGACGAGTGCGCCGCTAAGAATAATCATGGCACTTGGTATGACGTGCAGGCCGCGCATTGGGCCTTAGTCCTTGGGAGGACGGATGTCGCAAAGAAAATCATCACCCTAGCGGCTACCAAACGCGTCGCGGTACAAGTCGAGCCTGATGGTCGCCAGCCTCTGGAATTGGCCCGAACGGCCTCTTTCAGTTATTCGTGTTTCAATGCCCTCGCGCTGTCTGAACTCGCCGCCTTAGGGGAGCATGCCGGTTTCGATCTTTGGCGTTTCAAGACCTCCGACGGGCGATCCATCCGGTCGGCGATTGATTTTCTGGTCCCGTATCTTGGGAAAAATCCCCAGCCTTGGACTTTGCCGCAGATCCATGAAAGCAAGCCCGACGAAGTTTTTCCCGTCCTGCGTGCGGCCGGCATCATTTTTGGTGACGAACGCTACGAAAATCTTTTACGCGAGTATTCGGATCATCGTAGCAAGCGCCTACAGCTCCTCGCACCGCGATGAAGAGCTGGGCGTCAGCAATCTTGCTCCTCAGTGCCACCCTGCTCGCGGCCGCCGAGTCCCGCCGTCCTAACGTCCTCGTTATCTTGGCCGACGATCTCGGCTATTCCGACCTCGGCTGCTACGGCGGCGAGATTCCCACGCCCAACATCGATCGCCTCGCTAAGTTAGGTGTGCGCTTCGAGAAGTGCACTAACTCCGCGCGCTGCTGTCCTACGCGTGCTTCGCTCATCACCGGCCTCCATCCGCATGAGGCCGGTATCGGCGACTTCGTCACCGCCAAGCCCTCGCCCAATCGCGGCCCTGCTTACACTGGCCATCTCCTCGATAATAATATCACCATCCCCGAACTCCTGAAGCAGTCCGGCTACAGCACGTGGATGGTCGGCAAGTGGCATATGGGTTCGCCCGGACCGATCCAGCGCGGCTTCGACGCCTACTACGGTTACAAGAACCTCCAGGCGCACTCGAACGATCAATGGGAACCGGCCGCCTACGCGCGCTTGCCCGCCGGCACGCCCGCCGAGCTGGCGTATGCGCCCGGCAAGTTCTTCGTCACCGACGTCTTCACCGATTACGCCCTCGAGTTTCTGCGGCAGGCACGGGCGACCAAGGACAAGCCTTGGTTCCTCTTCCTCGCACATTCCTCGCCGCACTTCCCCGTGCAGGCGCCCAAGGAATCGATTGACCGGCACATGGCCACATACCGTCGGGGCTGGGACGTCCTGCGCGCCGAACGCTTTACGCGCATGAAGGCCCTCGGGCTCGTCGCCGCAGCCGCCGTGCTGCCGCCACTCTCGATGGTCCCCGTCGAGGCGAACAACGCCATCGCCAACGGTTACTCGGGTAAGCCGAACCCCTCGTGGGACAGCTTGCCGGCCGATCGGCGCGAAGACCTCGCTCGCCGCATGGGCACCTTTGCCGCGATGGTGGAGCACGTCGACCAAGGCGTCGGTCGGCTCCTCGCCGATCTCGAGCAGCACGGCGAACTCGCGAACACCCTGGTCGTCTTTACTTCCGACAACGGCGCCTGCTACGAATGGGGCCCGTTCGGTTTCGATGGCGCCTCGCGCGTAGGTCGCACTGACCTACATGTCGGCGAAGCCTTGGCCGGCATGGGCCAAGCCGGCACGCATTCCTCGTATGGCTCCGCGTGGGCGAACCTCGGCAACACCCCGCTCAACCTCTACAAGCACTTCTGCAACGAAGGCGGTATCAGTTCGCCGCTCATCGTCTCGTGGCCCGCGACCCTGAAGCCGTCCGTAGCTTGGATTCGTTCGCCGGCGCACGTGATGGATTTCTTGCCCACCATAGCGGCCGCCGCCGGCGCGACATATCCGGCAGAGAGGGCAGGGAAGCCGATCCTGCCGACTTCGGGTCGATCGTTGCTCCCTGACCTGCGAGGTGAGGCGACGCCCGAGCGCGGCATCCCGACCGCTCATGAAGGCGCACGCGGCTATCGTCTAGGAAACTGGAAGATCGTCTGGGGTAAGCGCCAGACTGCTCCCGTGACTTGGCAGCTGTTCGATCTTTCGAAGGACCCTTCCGAGCAGCATGACCTCGCCGCCCAGCGGCCGGAGAAGCTCAAGGAACTCGCGGACGCGTGGATGGCTTGGGCCAAGCGTTGCGGAGTCGACCTGGCTTCGAGCAGTTCATAAAACTTTTCATCTTTACCGAGGACCTTCTTGAGGAAGTCTTTCATGGATAGGGGGTGCATGGTTTCAATGCATCCCTTGACAGGGGTGCAAGCACAGTTCGTAACAATTCCGTAACCTTTGTAACATTGAATTGTTACAGTTAGGCTGATATTGTCACAATAATAGGGTCTATTTCGTCACAAAGTTACGGCCGTTTCGTCATTAAATCGTCACTCAAACGAGATAAAGTATCTGGACATGGAAGACCCAACGACTGTCGCGCTCAAGCCCTCTCATAAGATCCACTTCCGGACGCTAGTGCTGTCCGATTTGCACTTGGGGACCAAGGACGCTCAGGCTCGCGAGTTACTCGATGTGCTCCGTGGCATCCGTTGCGACAAATTGATATTAAATGGTGACATCATCGACCTCTGGTCTCTGCAGCGTAAGAACCACTGGTCGCCGGCCCACACGGCCGTCATCCGCCGCATCATGAAGATGTCGGAGAAAGACGGCACCAAGGTCGTCTACCTGCGCGGTAACCACGACGACTTTATCCGCCGCCTCATTCCGCTCGTACTCGACCGCATCGAGCTCGCCGAAGAGCACATCCACGTTGCCCAAGACGGACGCAAATATCTCTGCATTCATGGTGATGCTTTCGACACCGTGACCGTAAAGATGCGCTGGCTCGCCGTCATCGGCGACATCAGCTACCAAGTCCTCCTCGACTTGAACCGCGTCTACAACCGATGGCGCGCCTGGCGCGGCAAGGAGTATTTCTCCCTTTCCCAGGCCATCAAGGCCAAGGTCAAAACCGCGGTGAGCTACATCTCGAGCTTTGAAGAGCATCTCCAGACCTTGGCCGCCCGACGTGGCTGCGAAGGCGTGATGTGCGGACATATTCATAAGGCCGAAGATCGCATGATTGGTAACGTGCGCTACATCAACTCTGGTGATTGGGTCGAGTCGTTGACCGCGGTAGTGGAAGAGGACGACGGGCGCCTGCGCGTCGTCGACCGTCAGGAACTCCTGCAGCGTATCGCCGAAAGCCGCGCCGCCTTCGAGGCCGCCAAGGGCGGTTCGCCCGTGCCCGATGGCGAGGCCAGCGCCACAATAGCCTTCGTCGCTTGATGAGCGTCATCCCCGTCCTCACGGCTGGATTCGGTGAAGGGCATAATGCCGCGGCCCGCTCGATTATCGAAGCGCTGGGTCGTCAGCAAGGCTTGAGCGGCGAACTGCACGACCTCTTTCTGTCGGCCTATGGCCCAGAGAAGGCGAAGAGCCAGCGCGATAGTTATATCGGCGTCGCGAATAAGTACCCGCGCCTCTGGGGCTGTATGTATTCGGCACTCGACCGCCTGCCGCTCGTGCGCGCTTCCCTCCCGTTCGTGCGACCGGTTGAGAAGGCACTCAACACTTTGCTCGATGAGAAGCGGCCGCCGGTAGTGGTGTCGGCTTACCCACTTTATAATTACATGATGGCTCGCCGCTGGCAACGCGACGATCCCGCGCGCCCGCGCTTAATCACCGTCGTCACGGATTCTATCTCCGTGAATCGCGCTTGGCATCGCGCGCATTCGGATTGGTATGTCACGCCGAACCAGGCCACGGCTGACGTCATGATCCGCCAAGGCGTGCCCGCCGCCAAGGTTTTGCCGTATGGTTTTCCGGTTTCCTCGCGCCTCGCTGCACGCTCCTCGGCCAAGGCTGGGGAACGTCCGCGCGTGCTGTTGATGCTCAATCCAGGCAAGCGTGACGCGGTCGAACTTGCGACGGCGCTATCGACGCTCGGACTCGAACTTACCATCACCGTCGGTAAAGACGCTTCCTTCAAGGAAGCCGTCGAGCGGGCGGTCGAAGGCCGTGCGGAAGTGCTCGGTTGGACGGATCGAATTCCGCAACTCATGCTTTCGAGCCATCTCGTCGTGAGTAAGGCTGGCGGCGCGACGACGCACGAGTGTGTCGCGGCCGGCGTGCCGATGATCATCACGCAAGTCATCCCTGGGCAGGAAGCTGGTAACGGCCGCCTCATCGCCGAGCATGGTGCCGGTGCCTACGGCCTGACGGCGGCCTCTGCCCGTGCAATCATCGCCGAAGCCTTTACGGGCGACTGGGCGCTCTGGAAGAAGTGGAAAGCCTCGGTCGACGGACTCGGCGATGCCGGGGGCGCCGACCGCGTGGCCGATCTCGTGGAGCGCGAGATGGCGGTCAAGAGGTAGGGACAGCACCACGTGCTGTCCTAGTTGAGTCCATATTCAGGTGGCGGGTGGCGGCCCCGGGTGGTAGGTGGCGGGAAGAGACGATGGGCGCTCAAGGGGAAACCGGAGACCGGATGTTGTGCTGGGGCAGCGGGTAGGGACGTGATTGCCATCACGTCCGTGGGCGGACGGATCTTGGAATGGTCGGTGACCTTGCCCGGCTCATCTATGCACCTCTGCGAACGGCGGCCACGCAATGGCCGCCCTACCCAAGGCAGGGATAAGGATACTCGTTCTTCTCCTGTGAGGCTTATTCCATCAAGCCTTGGTGGCTCAACCTGAACTTCCTCGGGGCAAGGCCCGTACGTTGCCGGAAGTGTCGCGTGAAGGCACTCTGGTCGAAGAAGCCGTGGCTGACCGCGATGGAGGCGATGGGTTCGTCGGTAGAGAGGAGACGTTGCGCCGCGGCTTCCGTCCGCAGCCGGAGCACGAGTTCATGCGGAGTCACGCCCATCGAGGCGACGATCTTGCGATGCAGGCTGCGTTCGGAGCAGCCGGCCGCGCGCGCCAGCTCGCGGACCGAGAATCGCTGCCGCAGGTTGGCTTTCACGAAGGCGACGGCCCGCGTCGTCTCGTTCGCTGGCTCGGCCGTCCGCTCCGCCTCATGTCTCCGGATCACGGCCATGACTCCGATGGGGCGGCCATGCTTGTCGAACAGGGGTAGTTTGGTCGTCAGGAACCAACGCAGTTGTCTCTGCTCATCGAGCCAGGATTCCAGGCGGTTGACGATCGGCTTGCCGGTCCGGAGGACCTGGGCGTCATCCTCCCGGAAGTCGCGCACCAACTTACCTGGCACGAAGTCAGCATCGGTCTTGCCTAGGAATCGCTCCGGCGTGTCGGCTCCCAGTCGTTCCCGCGTGGCTCGGTTGCCAGCCATGAAACGTCCCTGCGAGTCTTTTACCAAGAAAAAGACTCCGGGTATGTGCTCAAATAGGGCTTCTAAACCGGATTTTTCATAGGAAATATGCGCGAAAAAACGACGGCTTAGGGCGATACCAGACATGGCAGTATTTTAACAAATATTGTCAGATGAAGACAAGAACTTTGGCGGCCTTTCTGCTAAGATGACGACATGAAAAATTCCTTACGAACTGTTTCCCGCCGAGAATGGCTCGCCTCCAGCCTGATCGGGTCGGCTTCTCTCGCGGCCGGGTGGACGTCGTGCGCGGCGGCCGAACCGCCCAAGGTCGCGCTTCTCCCTAAGGATGCGAAGCTGCGCCTATCCAGTTGGTGGCTGCCCGTGCCGGGAGATATCGACGCGCAGCTGGCTTTCCTTGAGAAGGCCGGTGTCGAGGGCGTCGAGCTCCGCGGGGGCGTCCTGAAGGATCCGGATAAGTACAAGAAAGCCTTGGCGAAGACCAGTCTCATCCCCACCGCCCTCGACTGGAGCAACTGCTCCGCGATCTGTTCGGACGATGATAAAGCCCGTCAAAAATCCTTGGACGATCTCCGTCGGGCGATAGACATCGCCCATGACTTCAAGGCTCCGAACATCATCGTGGTACCGCCTCGACTGAAGAGCGCGTTCAAGGCTCCCGACGCCCGCACCGCCCGGCAGATGCTGCTCGATGTCCTGCCGAAGTATGGCGAGCTCGCCCATCAAGCCGGTACTTGCCTCACGATTGAACCGGTCGTGCGTTCGTCGGTCGTCTGCCTGCACACCTTGGCCGAGGTGGCGGCTTTCTGCCGGGAACTCAATTCCCCCGGCGTCGCCTTGGTAGCCGACTTCTCCATCATGGCGGAGGAGGAAACCAGTCTTCACGGGGCGTTCCTTTCCGGCGGCCGGTATGTCCGGCAGGTGCATCTCTCCTCACGCCGGCGCCGGATGCCCGGCCAGGAAAGTGAGGACGCCCGCCTCTTCGCTGATGGCTTCAAGGGACTCAAGGCGATCGGTTATCAAGGCTTCTGTTCCTTCGAGTGCGGCATGTTCTCCGGCTTCTGCGACAATCTGGCCGGATCGATGGCCTTCCTCCGTCAGCAGTGGGACCTCGCCTGAAATCACCATGCGGCTGCTCACGATAGTCCTGCTACTCGTCGGTTTCGCGGCCCACGCTGGCCTGAGGCCGCTTTTCGACGGTCGCTCCCTCGATGGCTGGGAGGGCGACCCTGCGGTCTGGCGTGTCGAGAACGGGGCGCTCGTCGCGGGGCGACCCGACGTGGCCCAAACTTACAACGATTTCCTCTGCACGACTAAAGAGTACGGGGACTTCGACCTTCAGCTGGAGTATAGCCGCGGCGGTGGCAACGGCGGCGTCCAGTTTCACAGCCAAAGAGTCCCTGCTAGCCATGAGATGCTGGGTTTTCAGGCCGACTTCGCCAAGGGCATCGACGGTTTTCTCTACGACGAATCCAGGCGTAAGGTCTTCCTGTTTCAACCTGATGAACCAACCTTAGCCAAGCTGGGCCTGCGCGAGTGGAACCGTTATCATATCCGGGCGGAAGGATCTCGCATCCGACTCTGGGTCAACGGCGTCATGACCGTAGACTATGTCGAGACCGACGCCAAGATTCCGATGCGAGGCAAAATCGGGCTACAACTGCACAAGGGCGCCAAGGTGATTCGGTATCGTAACCTCTGGATCGAGGAACTGGGTATCGCGGCGACTGCCGTGAAAAGCCCCGGAGCCGGCCCGGCGTTGTTCGACGGGCGGACCCTTGCCGGCTGGCATTACAAGGATGAGCCGGATCTCGGTTCGGCCGCGCAGAGCTCCGACGGGAGATACTCCGCCGTGGACGGCGTGCTAAAGGTCAATCCCGAGGACAAGTCAAAGGGGCCGCATCTGCGCCAGCTATGGACCACCCGGGAATTCGGCCGCGACTTCGTCCTGAGCCTGGACTTCCGGGCAGGCGTCGATGCGGACAGCGGTATCTTCATCCGAGGCAATCAGCTTCAATGCCGAGACTTCGCGGTCGCGGGTCCTCCAAAGTACAAGGCTCTAAAGAGTTACCGCCCGCAGGATTGGAACCGGATCGAGATCGTCGTGGCCGGGACCTCCGCTCGCTGCACCCTCAACGGAGAGGTCATGGAGACCTCTTTCAAAGTTCCGGAAAGCGGGCCGATCGGGCTGGAGGCCGATCGCGGGACCATGGAATACCGTAATCTCAGCCTTAAGGAGATTCCCTGAACGATCGGTATCGTCGGCCCCTGCTGCCGCCGGATAAGAAGAAGATTGGATGCAACGCCGTCGCGTCCGTTTATCGGGTAGGGCTGACCATCCTTGGTCGGCCGCGGCCGAGCAGGGATGCTCGGCCCTACCCAAGGCAGGGATGCGCCACTCAAAGGGAAACCGTAGACCGGATGTTGTGCTGGGGTATTTAACCCTCAGCCTCGCGCGTCCAGATACGCCTTCACTTCGCCGGCTAACTTATCGCTGACGCCGCTGACTTGCGCGAGCTCCTCGAGAGTGGCCTTGCGTAGTTTCTGGATGCTCCCGAAATGCGCGAGCAGGGCGTCTTTGCGCTTGGGCCCGAGGCCCGGCATCTCGTCGAGCAGCGACTCGCGCAGCTTGCGGCTGCGGAGTTCGGCGTTGAAATCGTTCGCGAAGCGGTGCGCTTCGTCGCGGATACGCATGAGCAGCGCGAGCCCGACGTCGTGTCGGGGTAATTTTAATTCACGTCCATCGGGGAAGACGATGGTCTCTTCGCGTTTAGCCAAACCGATCAGGGGCGGGGGCGCGAGGCCTTCGGTCTTGAAAGCTTCCAGGGCGGCACCGACTTGGCCAAGGCCGCCATCGATGATGACCAGCTCGGGAAAGCTACGGCCTTCACGGGCCAATCGGGCGTAACGTCGGCCAACGACTTCCTGCATGGAGCGAAAATCATCGTTTCCTTCGAAGGATTTTATCTTGAAGCGACGATAGCCGGCCTTGTCGGCCCGGCCGTCCACGAAGCGCACCATCGAAGCGACGGCGAGCGTGCCGGAAATGTGCGAGATATCGAAGCACTCCGCCGTGGCGGGTGGACGTTCGAGGCCGAGCGCGGCGGCGAGCGAGGTGAGGGCGCCCGCTTCGTCGCGACGGGGGAGGGGGTTCTCGCGAAGGAATCGACGGGACTTCTCCGTCGTGCGCTTCAAGGCATCGAGCAAGTCGCGCAAACTGGCGGCTTTTTCATAATCACGGGCGGCCGCCGCCTCGCGCATGTCTGCTTCGACTTGTTCGGCCCACGCCACGGCTTTGCCGTCAAGGAATGCACAGGCGGCGGTGACCCGGGCGCCGTATTCTTGGACTGTCACCTCGTTGGCGAACTTCTGGATTTCGGCCCGGGCGTCAGCGTAAAGCTTCCATCGTCCGTCGGGAAGCAAGGCGGGCGAACTATCGGTGAGCAGGATCCCAAACTTCTTCTTCATCTCCGTCAGGGCGCGGCGGACGGCTTGCTGGTGAGGGAAGGGACCAAAATAGCGGCAAGAGTCGCTGGTCCGGGCCCGGACAATGCGGAATTTGGGAATTGGGTCGGCGAGGTCGACCCGGACTTGAGGGAATTGTTTGTCGTCGCGGAAGAGGATATTCCATTTGGGACGCCAGCGTTTGATGAGCTTTCCCTCCAATAGGAGCGCTTCCGTCTCGGAGCGAACCTCATGCCATTCGAGGTCTTGGACGGTATCCATCATCGCTGCCACCTTGGGCGTCATGCGCATCCGGGGCATAAAGTAGGAGGCGAGGCGCTTTTTGAGGTCTTTGGCCTTGCCAACATAAACGACCCCCCCGGCGACATCCTTCATCAGGTAGACGCCTGGGGTGTGTGGGGCACGCCTGGCCTTCGCCTTGGGTGAAAGTTCTTCCCGGTCAGTTTGCATTTTTAATCTAGACTGATAACTCTGCACGGGTCGCCCCACCTCGCAAATGCAATCATGCCCTAATCGCCCCCGCCAAGTTCTTGTCATTAATGTCGGTGACGAGTTGTTAGACGGCATCCGGGAGAACGGACATTTACTTTGGTTGGGCGAACACTTGGCCCGCCGTGGTTTGCCGATTACACGTTCCATCATCGTCCGCGATAGCGCCGCCGAAATCGCGCGGGAGATCGGTGCCAGTTGGGGCGCCTATGATTTGGTCGTGACAACGGGAGGGATGGGGCCGACTTCGGATGATCACACCCGTGCCGCCGTGGCCGCGGCGCTGGGCGTTAAACTGGTGCATTCGGCTCCGGCGGAAGCCGCCCTGCGTAAACGTTTCAAACAAATCTCGCGCACCGTAGCGGACGCCGATTTAAGCCAATGCTCGATCCTGGATGGAGGAGAGATATTAACTAACCCCAACGGGACGGCGCCAGGAGTATTTTTCCATCGCGACGGTAGTACGCTCGTGATGTTACCTGGTCCAGCCTTGGAGTTGAGGCCGATGTTTGAAAATGAAGTCGTGCCGCGTCTGCGTAACGTCGGCTGCGCTTGTGAAGGTGAAGCGTATGTGCAGGTGCGTACGTTCGGCCTCGGCGCCGTGCCGCTGGAGGCCATCGTACGGCCATTACTCGGCCCAGGTATGGTTCTGACTTTCGGGACCCATACCGGCGTGGTGGATGCCCGCATCGCCTCGGGCGGCAGTGGCGTCACCGCCGAACAGCTTTGCGAAGTCGCCCGTAAGGTCCGTGATGCCGTCGGGCACGACTTTGTTTGTACCGGCCATGCCAGCTTGGCTTCCATCGTGGTGGAGCAACTGCGGTGTATGGAAAAGACCGTCGCCCTGGCCGAGTCCTGCACGGGCGGATTACTTTCGAATGCTTTCACGGATGTTCCAGGAGCGTCCAAGGTTTTTGCGGGGTCGGCAGTTTGCTACGCCAACGATGCTAAGATGAACTTACTGGGGATTCCCGAATGCCTCCTGGTGCAGCATGGTGCGGTTTCGGCTGAATGCGCGGAGGCGATGGCCTCGGCGGCGGCGGAAAAATTTGGCTCCGATTACGGCGTGGCGGTGACCGGTTTCGCTGGCCCAGATGGCGGGACGGCAGCCGACCCCGTGGGGACGGTTTACTTGGGTTATGCTTCGCCGAGCGGCGTCTGGTCGCGGCGGTTTTTCGTTTCCGGCGATCGCTTGCAGGTCAAGGTCCGGGCGGTGAATACGGCTCTGGATTGGATGCGACGTAATTTGCATAAATATTGCGTCGAGGATTTGATTCAGGGGGCTTGAGCCCAATCGTCGTTCCGACCCCCAGGTATTTTTGGGGCATGTGAAGCACAAAGGATTGCCAGAACCCTCGTTGGGGCGAAATTAATGAGCGAATGCCAGCCTTCTTCGCCATTGTCGCCGGGAAAGACGAATACCTCGTCGATCGGGACGCGCGGGCTTTTTATGATAAAGCCAAAGCGGCGGCCGGCGCGGATGCGGAAGCTGAGGTGATTTCGGGTGCCATGATTAGGGTCGAAGACGCCCGCCCCATCGAAATCCAATTCTCCGAATCGGTGAAGACGCTTTCCATGTTCGGCGGCAAGCGCGTCATTTGGTTGCGCAACTTCAATTGGGTTTCGGACTCCAAGCAGGCCAAATCTCTGGCGGTAAAGGAGAGTCTCGAAAATATCTTACAAGTCGCGACGGAGGCTTCGGATGAGGTTTCGATTATCATTTCGGCGACGCCCTATGACGGCCGTCGCAAGGACCTCACGGAACTAAAAAAAGTCGCGGACGAATTTGTGGTCCATGCGTCCGCCGCCAAAGGTTTCTTCGATAAGACCGACCCGCAGGCCGACCTCCAAGAGGATCTGGCCGTTAATCATTTAAAGTCACTAGGCGTAAAATTTGAACGCGGAGTGCCTGAGGCCATCATTGGTCGGGTGGGGCAGTCCACCCGGTTGGTCTTAGGTGAGTGCGAAAAACTTGCGACTTACGTGGGGGTGGGCGGCACCATTAAGGAGACGGATGTCCTGCTGCTGGTCCCGACTTTTGGGGAAGGTGATTTCTTCGAGCCCGTCGAGGCGCTGGCCATGCGGGATTTAAAATGGTCGCTGGCGGCGCTCGACCGTTATTTCTTCAACGAAGATTCGAGCCGGCCTTTGTTAGCGGCTTTGCAGAATCGCCTTCGTCTGCTTATCCAGATTCGTTGCCTCGTCGACTCGGGTGACTTCCGGGTGACGGAAGCGGGTTTGCCGAAGGGGCAATTCGAAACCGCCAGTGGGCGGCATGGGCCGACTTTTGGTTCAGCTGCCAAATCGAGCGCCAACCTCTTTTCCCAGAACTCTTGGTATATAAGCAATAAGGTAGCTCCGATGGCCGCCCGCTATTCTTTGGCTGAATTGGTCGACCTACAATTGGCCTGTGGGGCCTGTTTCGACGCCGCCAATCGAGGGCAAGATGAGGTCGCCGTCCGGGCGATGACCATGCGGGCGCTTGCCGTCCGGCGTTCTCCCTGATACAAACTAAGACCTTTCCGATGGAACAAGATATCGTCCCTAACGTCCTCGCCGATCGCTACGCTTCGCCGGCGATGAAAGCCCTCTGGTCCATCCGCGGCCGCGTAGTCCTTGAACGTGAATATTGGATCGCCGTCATGAAGGCCCAACGCGACCTTGGCTTGGAAATACCCGCCGCCGCTCTGCAGGCTTATGAAGACGTCAAGGCGCAGGTTAACTTTGAATCCATCCGCGTCCGCGAAGAAGAAACCCGGCACGACGTCAAAGCACGCATCGATGAGTTCTGCGCCCTTGCCGGTTTTCAGCACGTCCACAAAGGACTGACGAGTCGCGATCTCACGGAATCCGTGGAACAGCTGCAAGTTTTCCGTTCGCTCCAATTGATTCGCTCGAAAGCTGTCGCCGCCTTGGCGGCCTTAGCTCGCCGGGCTCAGGTGGATCGCGACGTCTTGATCGCAGCTCGGACACACAACGTCGCTGCGCAACCGACCACGGTAGGGAAGCGCTGGGCGATGTTCGGCGAAGAATGCCTGCGCGGTGTATCGCAACTGGATGGGGCTCTCCACGATTTCGCGGCCCGCGGATTAAAGGGCGCGGTCGGTACGCAGCTTGACCAACTTACGCTCTTTGGCGGTGATGCGGCCAAGGTCGCCGCCCTGGAGGCCCGCGTCTTGGTTCACCTCGGCATCCCGCATGTGCTCGGCGCAGTCGGGCAGGTTTATCCGCGTTCGATGGACTTCGAAGTCGTCTCGGCTCTCTTGTCGGCGGCCTCGGGACCATCTTCTTTTGCGAAGACCTTGCGCTTGATGGCGGGGCATGAGTTGGCGAGCGAAGGCTTTTTGCCTGGCCAAGTGGGTTCTTCGGCGATGCCGCACAAGATGAACGCACGTACTTGCGAGCGCATCAATGGCTTCCACATTATTCTTCGCGGTCACGTGGCCATGGCCGCTTCGTTGTCCGGCGACCAGTGGAACGAAGGCGACGTTTCCTGCTCGGTCGTTCGCCGTGTGCTTTTGCCCGATGCTTTCCTGGCGATCGACGGCCTGCTGGAAGCTTTCCTTACCGTGCTCGGGCAGATGGAAGTCAATCGCCCGGTGATTGAACGCGAATCACGTCATTACCTGCCGTTTCTGCTCACCACCACCTTCCTGATGGAGGCGGTGAAGGCTGGGGCTGGGCGCGAAGCGGCGCACGAAGCGATCAAGGAGCACGCCGTCGCCGTGGCGCGCGACCTGCGAACAGGTAAGATTGATAAGAACGACCTCGTGGACCGACTGGCCGGGGATAGCCGACTGAAGCTGCCCAAAGCCCTCTTGGTCGAAGCGGTGACCAAGGTCGGCGAGCTCACGGGAGCAGCGGGCGCTCAGGTCGACGCTTTTGTTCGCCTGACCGAGGCCTGGGTCAAGAAGGTGCCCGACTCGGCTCAGGTCAAGGCTGGACGTATTTTATAGGCCTAAAGCAGGGGCGGGGCAGGGTAGAGGGTTTTCCGTGTTGCCAAGGGGCGGGGTGCTTCCCACAACCCACTTTTCAACCCGTTCCAACCATGTCCTCCCTACAAGGCAATCTTCTCGTCGCGCAAAGCGGCGGCCCCTCCCCAGTCATCAACGCCAGCCTCGCCGGGGTTATCGCTGAAGCCTTGAAGCATGAGGACGAAATCGTCGAAATTTACGGCGGGTTGAATGGCATCCAAGGTATCCTCAATGAACAGCTTATCGACTTGGCCGCTGAATCTCAGCAGACGTTACGTGCCCTGAGTCACACGCCGGGCGCCGCCCTCGGTACCTGCCGCTATAAGGTGAAGAAACAGGAAGACTTCGACCGCATCCTGCAGGTCTTCGAAGCCCATAACATCCGCTACTTCCATTACATCGGTGGCAATGATTCGCAAGATACCGCCGCCAAGATCGACGCCCTCGCTAAAGAGCGTGGCTACGAACTCCGGGTCGTCGGCGTTCCTAAGACGATCGACAACGATCTACCTTTGACGGATCACTGTCCGGGCTTCGGTTCGGTGGCTAAACATATCGGCGTCA
Source organism: Opitutales bacterium (assembly GCA_007280935.1). Taxonomy (GTDB): domain Bacteria; phylum Verrucomicrobiota; class Verrucomicrobiia; order Opitutales; family UBA953; genus UBA953. Next base: position 1,556 of record QYQK01000020.1, on the reverse strand, counting down.
CCGTCCGCGAGTTGTCGCTCGATAATGCTGCCATGGGCCAGAACGACTTCGTTTCCATCCTTGAAGTCATGGGTCGAAATGCAGGTTGGCTCGCCGCCTCCTCGGTCCTCGCCCATCGCAAGGAAAAGCGCGATGACCGCAATCCTTCCAATACGCACTACGGTTGCAATGCGCCCCATATCGTGCTCTTGCCTGAAGTGCCTTTCAACGCCGACAACTTCATCCGCCGGGTCGAAGAAGTTTTGAAGAACAACGAACACTGCTTCGTTGTCGTCTCCGAAGGCGTGCAAGACGCCACGGGCAACTACCTGGGCGCCGATACCGCAAGTACGGATTCTTTTGGGCACGCCGTACTTGGTGGCGCCGGTGAATACCTTCGCTCGCTCGTCGAAGAACGTTTTGATGGCGTGAAGGCTCGATCTTCCAAGTTGGGCATCACCCAGCGCGCGGCTTCTCATAACGCTTCGAAGACCGACGTTGATGAGGCTGAGCTCTGCGGTCGCGAGGCCGTCAAGGCGGCGATCAACGGCGAGTCCGGCAAGATGGTCATCCTCGCCCGCTCCGAAAAAGAGAACTATGCGGTCCATACGCTTTTGGCCCCTCTGAACGAGATTGCCAACGGAGTTAAGGTCTTCCCGGAGAAATGGATCGGCGAAGACCGTATGTCCATTCACCCTGATTTTATCCGTTACGCACTCCCCCTCATTCAGGGTGAATTGCAACTTCCTTACGATCAAGGGCTTCCAAAATATGCTCAACTTTCGGCTAATCTGGTGCAGCGCCGATTAGACAAGTACGTTACGGTCTGAAGGCTGTTTTAAGTCGAAAAGGCCTACTCATTTTGGGTAGGCCTTTTTTGTTTACGGATTGCAAGCCGGGGGGTGCTCTTCAATTCTCTTACTCCTATCCAAAACGTATCCATGCGAAATCTTTTTAAGCCAGTAACTTTAATCCTCATCGCGCTTTTCCCTGCGCTGGTTTCGGCGGCTTTGCAGAACGGTAAAGTCGAGGTTGGTTTGGTCAAGGGTACCGCCACGCTCATCGATCCGCAGGCGGCAAAGAAGGCCCTCGCTTCGGGGCTGGTTTTTCAAGAAGGCTATACGGTTGAGACGAACTTAGAATCAACCGCTGAACTCATTCTTTCGAATGGTTCTACTTTAATCGTCAGCCCGAACACGTTGCTGGAGGTTCGGACATTCAAACAAGTCGCTTCCAGTTTAATCATCGAAGGTTCTTACCAAAAGCTCGACAAAGAGCCCAGTCCTTCGGTTACGGAGATTGAGGTCAAACGCGGTAAGGTTCTCGGCGAAGTCCGAAAGCTGAATCCGATGTCCTCTTATACGATCAAGACTCCCGTCGGCGTCGCTCGTATTCGTGGTACGATTTACGAAGTCGGATACGAAGAAGATAAAAAAGGTATGGGAACGCTGACCGTCGCTTGCGTCCGCGGTTCAGTGGAAGCCACGGTCTTTGCTTCAAGCTCCGGTCCTGTTTCGGTGGCGCCAGGTCAGCAGGTGACTGCTGTGGCTCCCGCCCCACCTAAGCCTGCTCCTGAG
>QYQK01000050.1 GCA_007280935.1 Opitutales bacterium | reverse complement strand
GGAGAGGCAGAGTGGCGTTTCATGGTTTGGTTTTTAAGAAGAAGAGAGGGTGTCCCTGCCGTGCGGTCCGTGGGAAAACGGCGCGCGGCTGGAATGGTGAGCAAAGGAATTGAGGAATCGGACAGGGACGCTGGGGTGGGCGGAGAACTGCTCGAAGACGTTACTATGCCCGGCGACCGAGGGTTGTCCAGCGGGTCGCCGGAGGTGTTTAAAATAATATAACCCCGCCATTTACTGGTAAAAAGAAGGGCTCCCCGGACGGGGAGCCCTTCTTGGCCGTCGGCCAGTTTGGTTAGCGGGCCTTGGCGTCGACCGGGATACGCATGCCGTAGAAACTCCGGTAGACGTAGAATAAAGCGACTACGAAGATGGCTGAGCCGAGACCGAGTTTGAGGCCGGCCGGCATTTGTACAGCGATCTCAACTGCCAAGAGACCGAAGAGCGTGGTAAACTTGATGACCGGATTGAGGGAAACGGATGAGGTGTCCTTGAAGGGGTCGCCGACGGTGTCTCCGACGACCGTCGCGGCGTGAAGCGGGGTGCCCTTGGCCTTGAGATCGACCTCGACGATTTTCTTGGCGTTATCCCACGCGCCGCCGGCATTGGCCATGAAGATCGCCTGATAAAGCCCAAAGAAGGCCATACCGATGAGGTAGCCGATGAAGAAGAATGGATCAAAGAAGGCGAGGGAGAGGGCGAAGCAGAAGATGGCGATGAAGATGTTGATCATCCCTTTCTGCGCATACTGGGTGCAGATTCGCACGACTTCCTTAGAAGATTCGATGGAGGCCGTCGTCGCGTCCAACTTCATATTCTCCTTAATATAAACGACTGCGCGGTAGGCGCCGGTGACGACCGCTTGGGTGGAGGCGCCGGTGAACCAGTAGATGACGGCACCGCCCATGAGTAGGCCCATCAGGGCCTCCGGGTGGACCAAAGAAAGTTTTTCCAAGACGTTGAACTTGGGATCCAGGTGATGGAAGTGCTCCTGCAACATCATGATAATACCGAAGACCATCGTGGTCGCGCCTACGACTGCCGTGCCGATTAAGACGGGCTTGGCCGTCGCCTTGAAGGTGTTACCGGCGCCATCGCCTTTCTCGAGTTGGTGCTTGGCTCCGGCGAAATCAGGGGTGAAGCCGAAGTCGCGTTGGATTTCTGCCGCGATTCCGGGGCGCGCTTCGATCTGGGAGAGTTCATAGACGGATTGGGCGTTATCTGTCACGGGGCCGAAAGAATCCACGGCGATGGTGACGGGGCCCATGCCGAGGAAGCCGAAGGCGACCAGACCGAAGGCGAAGATCGGGGCCGCGAAGGAAAATTGCGCCGGCATGATGGCCGCCACGGCCGCGTGCGTGGAGAGCACGTAAGCTCCCAGCATCAAGCCAAGGATGCAAAGGCCGGTCCAGAAGGCGGAGAAGTTACCTGCCACCAAGCCCGAGAGGATGTTAAGCGAAGCACCGCCTTGGTCGGAAGAGGTTACGACTTCTTTGACGTGACGGCTTTCGGTCGAGGTAAATACTTTGGTGAATTCCGGAATCAAGGCGCCGGCGAGCGTGCCCAACGAGATGATTGTCGAGAGGACCCACCAGAGTCCGGTATGGCCAGGCAGATTGGCCAAGAGCACGTAGCTGGCGATATAGGTGACGGCGATGGAAATGATGGACGTAATCCAGACCAGATTAGTGAGAGGTTGCTCCAAGTTGAAATCTTTAGCGGATTTCCAGATGGCGTGGCTCGTCAGGTCATTCACCCAATAGCTGGCGACCGAGGTTAGTACCATTAGGATGCGCATCGCGAAGAGCCAGATGATCAGCGTCGCGCAGAGGGTGGGGTCGGCGGCGAGGGCCAGGGCGAGGAATGCAATCAGGGCAACGCCCGTGACGCCGTAGGTTTCGAAGCCGTCTGCCGTCGGACCGACGGAGTCGCCTGCGTTATCTCCCGTACAGTCGGCGATGACGCCCGGGTTACGTGGATCATCTTCGGGAAGCTGGAAGACAATCTTCATCAGGTCAGCGCCGATGTCCGCAATCTTGGTGAAGATGCCGCCGCAAATGCGAAGAGCCGAAGCGCCGAGCGATTCGCCGATAGCGAAGCCGATGAAGCAAGGACCCGCCAGCTCCTTAGGCAAGAACGCCAGGATACAAATCATGAAGAAGAGTTCGGTCGCCACCAGGAGTAGTCCGACGCTCATGCCCGACTTCAAGGGAATGAGAAGGGTGGCCAGGGGGTTGCCGCGTAGGGCCGAGAAGGCCGTGCGCGAATTCGCGACGGTGTTGATTCGGATACCGAACCAAGCCACGCCGTAGCTCCCGAGGATGCCCAGGACGGAGGCCCCGAGGATGACAATGACGTGGTTGACCGATTTGTGTTCCAAGACACCGAAATAATAAATCATACAAGCGGCGATGAGCAGCCAGAGCGCGGCCAAGAATTTACCTTGTTGGAGTAAGTAGGTTTTACAGGTCTCCCAGATAATCTGGGAAACTTCGGCCATCGATGGGTGCACGGGCATCGCGCGCGTCTGCACGTATTGCCACCAGCCGTAAGCCACGCCGAGAGCGCAGACGACTAGTCCGATCCAGAGGACTTGCGGGCCAGTTAACGCCCCGCCGAGAAACGTCACTGTTCCTAGGTCGGGAATCTTAATGTCGGCTTCGCCGGCGCGAACGAGAGTAGGGGACGACACCAAGAGTGCCGCCGTGAGGCGTTTGAGGCAGTTCATAATAGAATGTGGGGTGCGCCTAAGGGGTTAGGCGCAGGGTTAAAATAACGCAGCGCCCTACCGGCCTGCGAGGGCTAAATACTTACAAAATTAACGGGGCGCCTTCATTTAAAATCATAAAGCCACCCCCGGGTCTACCTTATTTTATTAAGAATTCCTGCAAGAAAAGCGCCGTCGTCTGGAATCCGAAATCTATATTCGATTTTTTACTGAAACCGTGACCCTCATCTTTGGCCATGAGATACCAGACGGTCCCGCCCTGGGCCCTGATGGCATCTCGCATCCTTTCGGCTTCGGTAACGGGCACGCGCGGATCGTTCTTCCCCTGGATAATCAGGAGCGGCGCACGTATCTTATCGGCATGATTGGCCGGGGAGATCTTTTCCAAGAAGGCTCGAATCTCGGGTTTACGCTCGTCGCCGTATTCTAAACGGCGCGCCCCGCGTCGGTAATCAGAGGTATCGTGCAGGAAGGTAACAAAGTTGGCGATACCGACTTCATCCACGCCGCAGCGAAAGCGCATCGGGAAATTAACCAGGCACGCTAAACTTACGTAGCCACCATAACTCCCGCCCGCGACGGCGATTTTTTGCGAATCCAGCCTGGGCGACTGGGCGGTCCAATCTAAAATGGCTTCAATGTCGCGAAGCGCCCCTTCGCGCAGAAGACCGTTGTCCAGGTTGAGGTATTTTCTTCCGTAGCCAGTGGAGCCGCGAATATTCGGATAGACCAAGGCCACGCCCCACTCGTTCAGGTAATAGAGGAGGCTACCCCGATAGCCGGGTCGTGATTGTCCCTCGGGTCCGCCATGTACCATCATGAGACTTGGCCGGCGCCCGGGAAATTTTTTAGGGTCAGGGTAGTACACCAAGGCGGGAACGCTGACGCCGTCGAAGCTCTTGACGCGGATAATCGTGGGCTCAATCGCTTCGATGATTTTTTTTGGTTTCGTCGTCCGATCCGTCCAGCGCGTGGTCTTGCCGGAGTCCAGGTCAACGGACCAGGTGTCGCTCGCCGAATCCTCGCTTTTTAAGGTAAAACCAAGCTCATGGCTCTGCGGCCGGAAGAGAAGGTTGCTCACGATACCTGCTTTGATTTTAGGCACCGCGACGGGGCGGAGGGAGGGGATTTCCCAACCGTGGATTTCGGAGAAGCCTTCCACGTTGACGGTGATAGCTAAGATTTTTCCGTCGGCTGAAAGGGTCAACTCTTCGCCGTCCCATTTTTGGGCAGGGTCTATTTGCCGCATTTCCCCCGTGGTGACGTCGACGCGGGTGGGCGTCAGAAAGTCCGAATCATGATTCGATAAAGCATACACGGCTTGATCGTTTTCTCCGAAGGCGATTTGCGTCAGATAATCGTGCCCGCTTCCTGGGGTGACTGGCGTGCGCTTCTGCGTCTGGATATCCGCGAGCCAGAGACGCGTTTCATTCAGGCCAAAAGACTGGCGGAGGAGGAGCTGATTGTTTTGCTGGGACCATTCCACTGGTGCCCAGCCGATTGAGGGTGGCGAAAGCAGGATTTTTTCCGTATGCGTCGCATCGGCCTGCACGACGATGATGTCTCTATCTTTGCCGTTCCGTCGATTGGACGCGTAAGCAATGGAGCGACCATCTTTGGACCAAACGGGATCGGTGTTTCGCGACTTGCCGTCGGTCAGCAGGATGGCCTTGGCTTTCAGGTCTTCGGTGTCCTGAAGGTAGAGCTGAAAATTTTCGCTTCCGCCCACGTCGACGCTGTAGAGTAAAAGTTTACCGCCAGGTTGCATCCAGCCGCTCTTCACCGGCTCAACTCCATGCGTTAGCGGTAACCGCTTCGCTAACGGAGCGGCCGCTAGGTGGAGGTGGGAGGCATCGCCGGTGCGGGTGGAGACGATAATCTCTCGACGCGTCGAATGCCAGCCGCGGAAACTCGCGCCACCGAGGTTCATGTACGGAGCCAGTTCGGCGATAAGCGTGGCGGGAGCCTCGGGGACGCCTTCAACGACGAGGTTGGCCGGCGGGGCCGCCGGGCAGAGGCTCGCTACCACCAGCAAGCACAGGAAAGTTCGGGCGGGGAGACCCATGGCCCTATCTTTATTATTAGATCGGGCGGAGTTCAATGAAAGATGCAGGCTCGCCTTCAAGGGCGGGGCGGCTACCCAGTAGGTATGCCTCGCTTTGCCTTGCTCGCTTGCCTGCTCCTCCCGTTGGTCGGATCCGCCGCCAAGGAGAACTTTCCTGTCAGTCCAGCGGTCGCGGCCGTCGCCCACCCCGCTTCTGAGGCCGTTGGTTTCGCCGCTCTTTTTAATGGCCAAGACCTCAGCGGCTGGAAGACCAAGGGCAATTGGGTCTACGATGCCGACGGTACGGTCACACTTAAGCCTCGGGCGGGCGAAACCGGCTGGCAGCGCTACGATGCTTATATTTTTACCGAACGGAAGTATCGCGACTACGTCTTGGACTTGGAATTTAAGATCGAACCGACCGGGAACTCCGGGGTCTTTTTCTGCGTCGCCGATCCGCTCGATCCGGTGGCGAAAGGCATCGAGCTGCAGATCCTTGACACCTTCGGTCTCGCGAAGCCGGGCAATCATGATTGCGGTGGAATCATCCGGGCCATGGCGCCGTCCAAAAACATGGTGAAGACACCCGGGGAGTGGAACCGCTATACGCTCACCTTGAAGCAGCGCCATCTCTCGGTAGACTTCAACGGGGAGCGCACCATCGTCCTCGAACTCGATACTTCACCGATGAAAGACCGCCCCGCCGATGGACACATCGGTTTTCAGGATGAGGCCAAGCGTGTCTGGTACCGTAAGGTGCGGATTCAGGAACTTAAGTAACCGACTTTATCGCTTCCGAATCTGGTCCCACGGGGCTTCGCCGCTGACGTCGACCATGAAGGGTCCAGTGCTCTCGCCGGGTGAGAGGATCGCCAAGATGACTGCATCCGCATTTGAGCTATTAAAAGTGGCGTGCACGACTCCGGCGGGAATGTGTGCGACTTCTCCGGCCTTCAGGAGGCGGAATTCTTTTTCAACCCATTGTTCGACTTCGCCCGAGAGCACATAGATGACCTCCTCCAGCTCGGGGTGCGTATGGAAGTTATGTCCTTCGCCGTAGGGTAAGGTCGCTTGGCAGATCTGGAGCTGCTTGGCTTCGGTCAGTCCAGGCCGGGAGAGCCAATAGTTGGTCCGCCCTTTATATTCTTCTTTAATGGCCTCGGCTGGCGTGACGAATCGAAGCGAGGGTCTCATTCCGCAAAATAAGGCCTTTTCACGGGCATGGGCAAGCCTCCTGAGTCAATCCTTGACGGGGCGGGAACCCGTTGGCGTTTTCGATGTCCCCTCTATCACCCCTATGAAATTCATTCCCTCCCTCCTCCTTAGTTTATCCGTGCTTGGTGCGACGTCGGCTTTTGCCGCAGATGCTCCAAAGAAAGCTGCGCCCAAGAAGGCGGCGGCACCTGCTCTCCCGGCCCAGCCTGCGGACGTGGCCGCCCCCAAGCTCGGGCCCGACGGGAAGGTGAATGCCGGTTTCGCCAAGGCGCACGAAGATTTTCTTGCGCAGGCGAAAAAAGGCGAAGCCCAGGTGGTCTTCTTGGGCGACTCGATCACGGCTGGTTGGAATAATCAGAAGCCGCTTTTCGAAAAGGAGTATGCGCAATATAAAGCCGTGAATTTCGGTATCGGTGGCGATCGCGTCCAGCATGTCCTATGGCGCGTCGAGAACGGCGAGTTCGAAGGCATCAAGCCTAAGGCCGTGGTGTTGATGATCGGGACGAATAATGCCGGCGTCGCCGAGAATCCCCCCGAGCAGATTGCGGCCGGTATCAAAAATATCATCGGCGCAATCCATCAGCGTTCCGCCGGCACCAAGATTCTGCTCTTGGCCATCTTCCCCCGCGGCGAAAAAGAAGACCCGAAGCTTAATCCAGGTCGTGCGAAGAATCAGGCCGTGAATGCCATCATTTCGAAGTTCGACGACGGCAAGCTGGTGCATTACTTCGATATCGGCGCGAAATTCCTTCAGGCCGACGGCACACTCACCAAAGAAGTCATGCCCGACTTTTTACACCCTAAGGATAAGGGTTATCAGATCGAAGCCGACGCGATTCGCGAGAAGCTCGCTTCGCTGGCCAAGTAAATCTTTCACCCGTTATTACCAAAAGGCCGGGCCGTGGGGTCCGGCCTTTTTTGTGACTTCACTCCGTCTTTTTCCAGCCAATCGGCAGATTGGGCAGGGTGGCGGAAATGATTTCAAAGATGGCTTGGCGCTCTTCCTTGGGCAGATGCTTGAAGCTCGCCGGAGGTTCGGCGGCTTGGAGGCCAGAAGATAATTTCAACAGGATGATGTCGCGCAGCTCTTTGGGGAGCGTGGCAAAGGATTGCGAATAGATCAGGGGGCTGCAGCGAAATTGGAAAAGCCGGGTCGTGAGATCGAGGTCGCGCAAGGAGCGATTCTTCGGGTCCGGTTTACGCGTCCGGGCATACGCCGGTTCAAAGATGCCATTGCCTTTGATGCCCTCGGCCGGGAAGGGTGCTTCGTCTCGGCATAAAAGCGCATCGAGTACTTTTTCGGCCTGGCTATTGAATACCACGAGGCAAGAGCCCGCGGGCGGAGTATTGGCTGGCAGTCCTAAGATGGCGCGCATCGCCGGCCATCGATATAGGGCCAAGCGGGCGTCTTGATTCGCGGTGGCCAGGACGTTGTGCACATGCACTTGGTGGTCGTGCATGAGCATGGGCACAATGTCGCTTGTCGGAAGTGGGTAACGATGGGTATCGAAGAAGGCTTGAAGCGTCGAAAGGGCGGGGCTCATCTTGGCGCCCGGAACATCGAACTCTTCCGTGGTCTTGCCAGTGACGTTACCACGATGACGGAGCGTTCCTTCGACGCCCGTGACATACCAGCCGCCCCAGCGATCTGCCAGGGGGGTGGAGGGTTCGATGTTGGCGCTTCCTGAGCCGCTGAGCGGTTCGCCGTTCGCGTCGGGAAAAACCGAGCGGGTTCGCAGTCCGGGCGTATGCTCGTGCCGCTTGTGGCAGAGCAGGCACTCCCCGCTACGGGCAAGGAGCGGTGCGGGGCTGGATTCTTGCGCATCTAAGATGTAAAAAGTGGGCCCGAGCGTCGAATCAAAGACCGCGAGTTCCATGGCGCCTCCCGGAACCCAGCCGAGATAGGCTTCATCGGAAAAAAATAAGACCCGCGGATTTTCGGGACTGATGATTTTACGTTGAATACTCGTTTTGCTGAAAACCAGGAGCTGCGATTCGACTGGAATATCCAATTGCTCGAGCAGCCAGCGTAGACGCCTACGGGCCGGCCAACTTCGAATTTCATCCGCCTTGAGCCGAAACGCCGCATTGACCTTGGTGGCCGCATCAATTGGGGTCGCCTTCGAGTAGTTGATGGGCGGATCCTCGAACGGATCATGGTCTTGGGCTGATCCGCATGCCGCAATGAAAAGGCCGCCGCCAAGAACCCTAGCAGCTTTCAACAGACTGCGGAATGAGGACATGGACTCATCGTGAGCCTTTGCCTCTATGAGACAAGGCTGGGTTCAGCTCCGAATCTGATCGCGTAACTTTTTCATCGCTTTCTCTTCGATTTGTCGGATGCGTTCGCGACTAACCCCGAACTTTTGCCCGATTTCTTCGAGCGTATGTTCTTCACAGTCAATCCCTCCCCGAAGCCGGAGGACTTCGGCTTCACGTTCGGTAATGCCGCGAAGTAGAAGGCGAACTAGCTCGTTATCAGAGGTGCGAGCGGCGATTTCCGCCGGCGTCTCCGCGGTGTCATCCACGAGTCGTTGTCCGAGGGTCAGTTCGCTGTCTTGGTCCACGGGGGCATCGAGGGAAAGCCCGTGTTGCTGATACGCCCGCAGGGAAGCGAGTTTTTCGATGTCGCAACCCAAACTCGTGGCTAATTCGCTGTCCGTTGGCTCGCGGGTGAGTTTTTGTCTTAGCTCGTGCTCGATCTTCCGTAATTTGGCGAGCTGTTCATGGATATTGCGCGGTAGATGGACGGCCCGGCCAGACGAATTAAGTTCGCGCAGGATCCGGCTGCGAATGTTCCAGAAAGCATAGGTACTGAAGCGGAAGCCCAAGTCGGCATCGTAGTCTCTGGCGGCTTCCACGAGACCGACATTACCCGCGCTCATCAGCTCTAAGATCTCGTCGCGTTGTTGGCGAAGTTGCGCGGCCGCATGGTAAACGAGCCGGAGATTCGAATTAACGAGCAAGTCGAAGCATGCGTTGGCTTCCGGAGTCAGGCTGCCGTCGGGGTTGCGCCCGGCTTTGATCCCGCGACCCAGGCGCAGCTCATCCGCAGCTTCAAGCCGCGTCCAGCGACCGGCCTGAAACATATATTGCCCCAGGGCATCGAGCTCGTTCCAGCGGGCTGGTTCCGTTGCCGTTTCGGTTTCGCCGGTTCGTTCGGCAGCGAAGGGCAGGCCGGCGAGCCGGTTGGCGTCGGAGCGCAGCACGGCAGCGGAGGTGATGAGGTTGGTCGCGGGTGTGGGGTGGAGTTGGATCATAAAAATAAGAGAGGCCTCTATATATAGGCTCAAAAAGACGGTTTTGAGTCACGGGTTTCCGCAACTCGCTGACAGTTAGGTAAATTGAATGCGTAGATTTATTAAAGCTCCCCGGTCGCGGAGGCCCCCGTGGGCGTGCGTTCTTTCCGGTCAGCGCTCATTATGCCCAGGATGTTTCGGCTGTCAAAGGGTCGCCCGAAGATTTCTATTAAAATTATAGATAAACTTCTTCAGAAATCCGTCGGCCACGAAGGGGGGTTGGCAGGGCCGAGGGGTTTTGGCTAATTGATTGAAAATAAGAGGGTAAACGGGGGTTTGTCGGTTGTGGCAGGAACGTTCGGACGCTTTGCTGGTCTTACCCCCATGCGACAACGTCTGTTTTTCTGCCTATGTCTCTTGTTTGCCAGCTGTCTGGGGGCGGCCGAGCCGGCGGCGGCCTCCAAACCGCCGAATATCTTGATGATCATTTCAGACGACCAAGCCTGGACTGATTACGGTTTCATGGGGTCCAAGATCATCCAAACCCCGAATATCGACCGCTTGGCCGCCGAAAGTCGCACCTTTCCTCACGGCTATGACACGAACTCCCTTTGCTCCCCCAGCTTGGCCTCCATCTTGACGGGTCGTCATGTGCATCGTCATGGGGTTACGGGTAATGATCCGCCCACCACGGTCGTCAAAGCCGCGCCGGGGGCCAAGAAGGCGGCTGGTGGTAAGCAAAAAGGCGCCGACTTTACGGATGGCCGGGCGCAATTAGTAAAACTCTTCGAGCAATCTCCTCAATTGCCACGCCTTCTTGCCGAGCGCGGTTATGTCAGTCTGCAGACAGGCAAATGGTGGATGGGTGATTACACGCACGGAGGCTTCACGGAAGGCATGACCAAGGGCAGTCGACATGGGGATGAGGGACTCGATATCGGCCGGAAAACCCTCGCCCCGCTGACGGACTTTATTTCCCGAGCCAAGAAAGACGGGAAACCTTTCTTGGCCTGGTATGCGCCGATGATGCCGCATGACCCGCACAACCCCCCGGAAAGGCTCTTGGCGAAATATCGCGATAAGGCTCCGACGGAATGGGCCGCTCGCTATTGGGCGATGATTGAATGGTTTGATGAAACCGTGGGCGCCGTCCGGGCTCACCTCGAGCAAGAGGGTCTGACGAACGACACGATTATCGTTTATATTTCTGATAACGGATGGATTCCTGATCCGAAAAAGCCCAAGGTCGACTTTGATCGCTCGAAGATGTCGCCCTTTGATGGCGGCATTCGTTCTCCGCTCCTGGTGAGCTGGCCAGGGCATATCAAGCCGGTCTCACTTGATTATTCAGTCAGCGCTGTCGACATCATGCCGACCTTGTTGAAATTGGCGGGGGCGAAGGTCCCGGCAGACGGCGACGGGATTGATCTGCTCGACGATGAGGCTTTGCGGGCCCGCCCCTTTGTCGCCGGGCAAAATTCCACCCATGATATCGTTCAGATTGGTAACCCGGCTTCCAGCCTGCGCTACCGTTGGCTGGTCGCGGGAGATTGGAAGCTGATCGTCTCCAGTGGTCTTAACGGCGCCACCGAACCCCCGCGGCTTTTTAATCTCAAGCAGGACGCGGGAGAGCTCCACGATCTCGCCGCCGCCCAGCCGGCCAAATCAGCCGAACTCCAGAAGCTCTTGGACGGCTGGTGGTCGGGCCGTTAATCTTTATTTGAATAATCAATTTCCATAACCTAATTCATGAACATGAACCTCAACCTCCTCGCCCTGTGTTCGCTCGTCTCCCTGTCGCATGCGGCCGAATTAACTTATTACGTCGGTACCTCCGGTCCGCAGGCGAAGGGCATCCTCCGTGGCACCATGGATTCGGAAACCGGCAAGCTGTCGGTACCCATTGTCATCGCCGATGCCAAGGGAGCTTCGTACTTGGCCCTCAGCAAAGATGCTAAGACTCTTTACGCGACCTCCGAGGTCGCGGGGGGCGGAGTCGCCGCTTATCGCCTGGCTGGCGGAGCCGCCGCGATCTTGCTTAATTCCCAAGAAAGCCAAGGAAAAGGCGCCACGCACCTCACCGTCGATTCGTCAGGACGTAATCTACTGGTCGCTAATTATGGCTCCGGCTCGGTAGCCTGTTTGCCCTTGAAGGATGACGGCGGGCTCCAACCCGCCTCAAGTTCTCATCAGCATGTGGGCGGCGGGCCGAATGCGAAGCGTCAAGCGGGTCCGCATGCCCACGGAATTTATGCCGATGCCGCCGGGCGTTTTGTCTATGTGCCCGACCTAGGGACGGACGATATTTTTATTTATCGCTTAGACGCGGCGAAGGGCTTGCTGACTTTGAACGACCCTAAGTCTGGCCGGGTAGACCCGGGCGCCGGCCCTCGTCACTTCGCTTTCCATCCGCAAGGCGGGTTTGCTTATACCTGTAACGAAATGGCCCTCACGGTCAGTACCTTCAAGTTGGATGCCGCTTCGGGCGGGTTGACGGAAATCCAGACCTTGCCGACCTTGCCCGAAGGCGCTTCGGCGACGGGTGCGTCTACCGCAGAGATATTCTGCCTCCCCAATGGTAAGGCATTGTATGTCTCCAATCGCGGACACGATTCGTTGGCGGTCTATGCCATCGGTGCGGATGGTAAATTGGCCTTGATCCAGCATATGCTTAATACCCCTGCTACTCCTCGCGGTTTCGGGCTCAGCCCGGATGGACGATGGTTGGTTTGCGCGGGTCAGAAGTCCGGGACGATCAACGCTTACCGAGTAGATTTGACTACGGGAAAACTCACCGACACGCACCAGTCTGTTGTCACGGGTTCCTCTTGCTGCATCCTTTTCACTCCTTAATTTGCCGTGCCGCCTGATGCCGTAATCCGTCGGTTGCCATTGGCTGTATGCTTAAGCCTGGTCGGCTGGACGACGTTGCCAGCCGAAGTAGATTTCGCCCACGAGGTAGTTCCGATCCTGAGGAAGTATTGCAGTGAGTGTCACACGGGCGATAAGAAGAAGGGGGGTTTCTCGATGAATACGAGAACTGTCTTGCTGGAGGGCGGTGAGGACGGCGTGACGGTGGTGCCGGGGCATGCTGATAAAAGCAAACTCATCGAATTTATTCTCAGCAAGGATTTGGAGGTTCGGATGCCGCCGAAGGGTGACGCGTTGACGCCCGCTGAAACCGAAACTTTGCGCACCTGGATTGGCCAAGGTGCGGTCTGGACCGAAGGTTTCGCATTTAAGCAGCCCGCCTTTGAGCCGACATTAAGGCCGCGGCAGCCGACGATTCCGCCAGCCATCGCCGGCCATGAGCACCCTATCGACCGCATCCTCGAGGGTTGGTTGCAGACCAAGAAATCACCAACGCCCCCTTTGGCGGATGACGCCACTTTTCTCCGGCGGGCTCACTTAGATTTTATCGGGCTCCTTCCTACGGTGGCTGAGACTCAGGCCTTTGTCGCCGACCCGGCGCCCGATAAGCGCGTCCGTCTTATCCGTTCGCTGCTAGGTCGAGAAATCGATTACGCCGATCACTGGATGGTTTTTTGGAATGATTTATTGCGTAATGATTATGCGGGTACCGGTTACATCGACGGCGGCCGTAAGCAAATCACCCCGTGGCTCTATGCCGCGTTGCGCAAGAACATGCCCTATGATGAATTCGTCCGCGAACTCATTGCCCCGACAGCCGCGAGCGAAGGGTTTACCAAAGGCATCATCTGGCGAGGGGCAGTGAGCGTGGCGCAAGCCCCGGAACTTCAGTTCGCGCAAAGCGTTTCGCAGGTGTTTCTTGGCATCAACATGAAGTGCGCGTCCTGCCATGATAGTTTCATCGACCGATGGAAGTTGAAAGACGCTTACGGTCTAGCGGCCATCTACTCCGACCACCCGATGGAGTTGGTGCGTTGCGATATTCCGACAGGAAAGTCCGCCTCGGCGGCGTGGCCCTTCCCGGAGCTTGGTCAGGTCGATGCCAATAAGCCGCGCGCGGAGCGCTTGGTCCAGCTGGCGGCTTTGTTGACCCAGCCGGACAACGCTCGTTTTCAACGGACTATGGTGAACCGGCTATGGCACCGGCTGATGGGGCGCGGTATCGTTCACCCCGTGGACGCGATGCAGACGGAGCCATGGAACCAGGACCTGCTTGATGTGTTGGCCAATCATTTTGTTGCGCAAAAATATGATTTGAAGGCCACGCTCGAATTCATCGCGACTTCCCGGGCTTACCAATCCCAGGCTGAGGTCCAATTGCGTGACGTCGAGGGTAAGGAATATTTTTATCGCGGCCCGCGCGGAAAGCGTCTGACCGCGGAGCAATTCGTTGACTTGGTCTGGCGCGTAACTGGCACCACTCCATTTAAGATTGATGCAGGCGTCCAACGGATGCCGACCAAGCCAGCGGCTGCACCTGAGGTGAAGGTGGCCCCTCTCCTGGCCCAGCCGATCTGGTCGAACGATGTAACGGCTCAGCGTTTGCCTGCCGCGGGCGAAGCCCGGACCTTTCGCCGATCTTTCACTATCGCTGGGGAAGTGGAACATGCGCTCCTAGTCGCGACCGCCGATAATTCTTTCGAGATCTTGGTGAACGGAAAGACGTTGGCGAAGGGAGAGAATTGGGCTGTTCCGCAACTGCTCGATCTCGCGCCGTTTTTAAAGCTCGGTAGAAACCAAATCATCATGGTTGGCCGTAATGGCGGAACGGGACCGAATGTCGCGGCGGTCTGGTGTCAGGTTGCTCTTCGTCTGCGCAATAATAAGAACGAGGTTACCTTTGGTTCGGATGCGACTTGGGAATGGTCCGCTGCCTTGCCTAACGCCAAGGGCGTTATGCCCGTCAAGGCGGCCTGGTTGCCCGTGGCGAAAGTTCCGGTCGAGGCTGCGCCTTGGAAAAAGGCTGAAACGATGATGGCGCAGATGATATCCGGAGTGCCGAGTTCGGAAGGACTTCTGCCCCGGGCCAGCTTGGTCAAATCCGACTTGCTTCAGCGCTCTTTAGGTCGGCCCAATCGCGAGCAGATCGTTTCCTCCCGCCCCACGGAACTCAGCACGCTCGAAGCCATCGATCTATCGAATGGCACAGCGTTGACCTCCCTGCTCGACCGGGGGGCGATCAGTCTTCTCCGTCGTCCGTGGAAGTCTTCGGAAGAACTGGCTCGCTGGCTTTACCTCTCGACGCTTTGTCGGCCGCCATCCGACGCCGAAATGAAAGTCGCCCTCGAATTACTAGGTGCCCATCCCACCGAGCACAGTACGGCCGATTTCCTTTGGGCGATTTTCATGCTGCCCGAATTCCAAACCATCCGCTGATTTATGTCCTCTTCACACGGCCTCTCTCTTGATCCATCGTTGCCGGAATCGTTGGCGCGTCGCGAATTCCTCAAGATGCTCGCGGCGGCGGGTCTGGCCACCTTGTCGATGGATGCACCCCGATTGATGGCGGCCGACCTGAAGGTCATCCAGCCGGCGGCGAAGGCGGACGCCTGCATCCTCATCTGGCTCGCCGGAGGCATGGCGGCACCGGAAACTTTCGATCCCAAGCGCTATGTGCCTTATGAAAAAGGCCTGGAATACAAGCGCGTCTTGAGCACGTTCCCGTCCATCCCGACCGCGGTCGACGGCGTCCGGATCTGTGAGGGCATGGAGCAAATCGCCTCGGTGATGGACCGGGCAGCGCTCATTCGTTCGGCGGTGCAGCCTGACCTGGGGAGCATCTTGCATTCGCGCCACCAGTTCCATTGGCACACTGGCTACGTACCGCCGCAGACCGTGGCCTGCCCGCATATCGGAGCGTGGATGGCGCGCGTGCTCGGGCCGCGTAATCCCGTCATGCCGGCTTTTATCAATATCGGCCAGCGCCTGGAGGGCGTGGGCGAAAGCGAGGAATTGAAGGCTTTCACTTCGGCAGGGTTTTTCGGCGGCGAGTTTGGCCCGATGAATCTCCCTTACCCCGAAGAAGCCGCCGCGGCCGTGCGCCCGCCGAAGGGTATGGATCCTTCGCGCTTTGTTAATCGCGACAAGGAGTTCCGTCGTCTCGCCGATGCCAGTCCTAACCGTGATGTCATGAGCGACCATCAATATGAGTCGATGATGCGTTCTATGGACAATGCCTACCGCTTATTGAGCGCCAAGGAACGGATGGCTTTTGATATTTCATTGGAAACCAAAGAGGTGCAGGCCGAATATGATACTGGTCGCTTCGGGCGCGGTTGCTTGCTGGCCCGGCGCCTCGTGGAAAATGGCGCCCGCTTCGTCGAAGTGACGACGGAATACGTCCCTTTCTTCCAGTGGGATACGCACGGCAAGGGCCATGAAACCGTGGCGAAGATGCATGCGGAAATCGACCGTCCGGTGGCTCAACTCATTCGCGACCTTGAAAAACGCGGCCTGCTTGATCGCACGCTGGTAGTCATCGCCAGCGAGTTCAGTCGCGATGCGATGATTGAAGGTAAGCCCGGATCGAAAGCCAAAGATCAGTCTTTCAATAAAGGAACCACGATGGAAAGCCCGGATCATTATGGCTTACACCGCCACTTTACTGGTGGGACGAGTGTCGTGATGTTTGGTGGCGGAGTAAGGCATGGTCACGTCTACGGTGCGACGGCCGATGAGCGCCCCTTGGTTGCAATCAAAGACCCGGTCCCAATCGAAGATCTACACGCCACGATTTTCACGCTCATGGGCATCAGTCCCAAGACGGCTTACGCTATCGAGGGGCGGCCGTTTTACGCCACGATCGACGGCAAGGGCAAAGCCATCACTTCCATCTTCGCCTAGGCGTTGATCAATCGGGTGAGGCCGGCGCGGTGATCCTGTATCGCCCGGCTGATCAGCTCGGGCGTTCGTCGCATGGCTTCTTCGAGCGGCATGTCGTCGGGCTTGATGCCAATCAGCAAATCAAACTGCGAGTGGAGTTCGGCAGAGCTTTCGATGCTGCCAGCTAAGCCGACGACTTTTTTCCCAAGCTGGCGGGCTAGTTTGGCCACCCCTACTGGGCCTTTGCCTTGCAGGCTTTGCCCATCAAGGCGACCTTCGCCGGTGATCACCAAGTCCGCCTGTTGGATTCTTTCGGCGAGGCCGATCTGCTTCGCCACCAAGTCGAATCCGCTGGTCAGCTTGCCGTTCGCAAAAGCCATCAGGCCGAAACCTAATCCACCAGCGGCGCCGGCACCCGGGATGTTTCGCCAATCCTTATTAAGGTTTTTTTGCACGAGGTTCGCAAGGTGCGTGAGCCGTTCTTCGAACCAGATAAAATCTGTCACCCCTTTCTGGGGGCCATAGATCCGGGTCGCCCCGGTCGGCCCAAGGAGCGGATTTTCCACATCGCAGGCGACGAGGACTTCGGTCGTCCATGCCGTCGCCAGGGGGATTATGCGGTCGGCCTGAAGTAAGGTTTCTAGGGTGGGGGAGAATGGTTTGCCCTGAGATTCGAATCGATAGCCTAAGGCCATGGCCAAGCCGAGGCCGCCATCATTAGTCGCGCTGCCGCCAATGCCGATGAGGATGGAGCGGGCGCCTTCATCTTTGGCCCGGAGCATCATTTCGCCTGTCCCGCGGGTGCTGGCTGTCTGGGGATTCAGTTTTAAATCTCGGACCCCGTCGAGTCCGCTGGCGGCACTCATTTCCATCACGGCCTGTTGGGTGGCTTTGATGAAACCGTAGCGTATAGCCTTTGGTCGTCCCTGAGCATCGGTCACCTCGGCTGACCTCCATTCCCCCTGGGTTGATTTTATGACGGCAGCCGTGGTGCCTTCGCCACCGTCGGCGATGGGACAGAAATCGAAATTAGCCTGAGGGAATAACCCTAAAAGCCCACTTTGGAGGCTTTTTCCCACATCTTCTGCCGACAGGGAGCCTTTGAATTTGTCGCTGGCTAGGAGGATGCGCATCTTGGAACAGGTAAGAGTCTCTTGATTATTAAGAGGGAAGGCCTACTTTATTAATCTTCAAAGTTCTTCCCCGACACAACCCTAAGTCCATCTACTTTCCCATGTCCAAGCTGCTTCGCCAATCCGTCCTCCTCGCCTTGCTCTCCGGTGCTGCGGTTCATGCCGCGGACGAACCCACCAAGGAGGGCTTAGAGTTCTTTGAAAAGAACATCCGACCGATCTTAAGCGAACACTGCTACGAATGCCATTCGTTGGCGAAAAATTCCTCTAAAGGCGGCCTGATCCTAGATTCGCGCGACGGGATGCTTAAGGGCGGTGAAGAAGGACCAGCGGTGGTGCCGGGCAACCTCGATAAGTCTCTTATGGTGCGCGCCATTCGCTATACCGATCCGGAGTTCGCCATGCCTCCCAAGAAAAAGGGGGGAAAAATCGACGACAGTAAAATTGCCCTGCTGGAGGAATGGGTAAAAATGGGGGCACCAGCTCCCGCGGGTGCCGGCAATAAGCTCACTGGCTTGACGGATAAGGCCAAGCAACACTGGGCCTTCCAGCCTATTAAGAATCCCGCCCTGCCGGTGGTTAAGAATAAGGGCTGGGTGAAAAACCCCATCGACCAGTTCGTGCTCGCGAAGCTCGAAGCGGAAGGTTTGCAGCCCAATCCGATCGCGGATTCCGAAGCCCTCTTGCGTCGTATTTTTTACGACTTGGTAGGTCTCCCGCCGACGTCCGAGCAGGTGGAGATTTTCGTCAAGGCCTATGACGCCGCCAGGGCGCTGGACGTGACTGCAACCACCCGGGGTGCGCCAGCGACGAATGCCGATGCGATCCTCGCGAAGCAGGTAGATTTTCTGTTGGCTTCGCCTCATTACGGTGAGCGCTGGGCTCGCCACTGGTTGGACACCGCCCGGTATTCTGACACCCGCGGACTGCAGGTCGACCAAGGGGAAAGCCTCTTTACCGACTACCGCTACGCCTACGCCTGGACTTATCGGGATTACGTCATCGACGCTTTTAATTCGGATAAGCCTTACAGTGATTTCATCGTCGAACAACTCGCGGCCGATAAGATTCCCGGGATCAATCAAGAAGATCCACGGCTGGCTGCGCTCGGATTCATCACCGTCGGTAAGCGCTTCGAAGAGCAAAATGATACGATTGATGAGCGCATCGACACGACCACGAAGGCCTTCCTCGGTCTCACAGTCGCCTGTTCGCGCTGCCACGACCATAAGTTCGACCCGATTCCTGCCATAGACTATTATTCGATTCACGGAATTTTTGCCTCCACTAAGGAGCCGTTGCAGAAGCCCGTAATCGGAGCCACTCCGAAGACCGCCGTCGCCCGCGCCGATTTCCAAAAACGATTGAGTCAATTGCAGGAAGAGCAGGTTGCTGGCTTCTTCAAATATATGAAGGAAGTCCGGGCCCGTTACGAAAAGGAAATGGCTGGCCGCTTGATGATGGGTACGGTTAAGCGCGCCTCGTCGGAGGCCGGCGCCTATGCCGATAAGTATAAAATTTTCTTGGTGACCAACGATGACTTTGCCCCGATGCGCATCCAGAAGGATTCGCCTATCACCGGGCCCTTCGCGAAGGTGGCCGCCGTGCCGATTGTTTATTTTGCGGAGCGGGCACCAGCCGCGCTCGCGGAAGCCCTCGCCGACACCGAACACCCCGTCAATCCGATCATCGCGGCTGCATTACGGAACTTGAAACCCAAGACGCTGGATGATGTCGCCGTCGTCTATCAGAAGGTTTATAACGATAATAAGGCCGCGATTTATGCTTACTTGGATCTAATCGCCAAGTCCGGTCAGGACGGAAAATCCGCCTCGCCGGCTATCGCGCAGTTAGCGAGTTATCCCTGGGCCGTCCCCACGCACGACGAGATTTTCGATAACGAAGAGATGATCGCGCTCTTTAACAGCCGTAAGTTCTGCGCCGAATGGCAGAATCGCCCGATCTACGGCGGGCAGCAAAACACGGCACCGATTGATTATTTCCGCCATGCGAAGATCAATGAACTTCGCCTGTCGCACCCCGGCGTGCCTGGCGAAGCGATGGCGGTGCAAGATTCCGAAGACCCTAAGGATAGTTCGGTCTTTATTCGGGGCGATAAGCACAAGCTGGGCGCCGTAGCCCCTCGCCGCTTCCTTGAGGCGCTTTCAGGAAGCGCGGAACGAAAGCCATATGTCGATGGCTCCGGCCGCATGGAATTCGCCCAGTCCATCATCAGTAAGGACAATCCGATCGCCTCCCGCGTCGCCGTCAACCGGTTTTGGATGAAGCATTTCGGCGAGGGCTTTGTGACTACCGCCGATGATTTCGGCAACATGTCACTTCCTCCCTCGCATCCCGAGTTGCTCGATTATCTCGCGTCGGACTTCATGCAAAACGGATGGAGCGTGAAGCGCCTGCATCGGATGATTGTTTTGAGTGCCACTTATTGTCAGGATTCGAATCCGAGCGCTAATCCGTTGGTCGCAAAGAAATCTGCGGTGGATCCCTTGAAGATCGACGCACCCAATCGCTTGCTCTGGCACGGGACCCTGCGCCGCCTAGATTTCGAGTCGATTCGGGACTCGATGATCCTCCTCACCGGAAAACTCAATCCGACCGTCGGCGGCCAGCCAGCTAACATCACGGACGAGCCCTTCAGTTATCGCCGAAGCCTATATGGCTACGTCGATCGCCATCGTCTTAGCGATACGCTTTCGCAGTTCGACTACGCCGATCCGGACGCCGCTAACTCCCGCCGCAATTCGACAATCATTCCGCAACAAGCGCTTTTCTTTATGAATAACGCTTTGGCCATCGAAGCCTCTCGCGCCGTCGCGGCTCGTAAGGACGTGCTCAACGCACCTTCGGAGGACCAGCGCGTGGCGGCCATGTTCCGAGCGATTTTCCAACGTCGCCCGAGCTCGAATGAAATCCGCATGGCTAATGAGTTTTTAACAAAAGCCAAAGGGGCGATTATCGCTGGGCAGCGTGCCGGCTCCGCCAAGGGTGCGACCGCCGTAAAGGCCGGCAAGTCTGCCGCCACGACCGTTACGTCTAAAGCTGCAACCGTCGGCAAGGCGGTCGTCGCCGATGCGCCGATGATGATGGCGACGACCGGTGATACGGGCCGGGGTGGCGCCGAGGGGGTCCTGCAGAATGTCGGTGAGATGGTTTCGCGCAATCCGCTCACTCCCCTGGAGCTATTGGCCCATTCTTTGCTTCTTTCTAACGAATTCGTTTATATTAACTAAGGTATAGTGGAATAATAGCGAGGCCAGCCGATCGGCTGGCTTCGCTTGTTTTAGGCCGAAATCGAGTCATCGCTGGGAACTCAATCGAGAGATTTGATGTCTAAACTTCTATCTAAATAACATGGTCGCCCTACAGCGTCATTCCATTGCAGCCAAAAAGACCATGGTTTTTGGGCTCAATTCCCCCTTGATAACTCTCAGGCCGTTGGGATGCTGACCTTGCGCTGCTACCCCAATAGTCCCCGAAATCCCAGTATTTACCCCTTCTTCTTAAAATGAAAACAGCTCCAGTTTTATGTTTCCTGACCCTGCTGGCCGCGCACGGCTTGCGGGCCGCCGACGTCGCTAATGCCGCCGACGCTGCCGGTATCGCTTTCTTTGAAAAGAACGTTCGCCCGATTTTGTCTGAGAATTGTTATGAATGTCACTCTAACGAGAAAGCCACGACCAAGGGAGGACTGACTCTAGATTCGCGTGACGGCATGCTTAAGGGGGGTGAAGAGGGTCCCGCAGTGGTGCCAGGCAACTTGGAAAAGTCGCTTATGATTCATGCCGTTCGTTATAACGATCCGGAGTTTGCGATGCCTCCTAAGAAAAAAGGCGGGAAGTTATCCGACAGCAATATCGCGACTTTAGAAGAGTGGGTGAAGATGGGGGCACCCTCTCCGAAAGGCAATGGGACGAAGCTTACCGGGCTGACGGAAAAGGCTAAACAGCATTGGGCGTTTAAGCCGCTGCAGCAGGTCTCCTTGCCCGAGGTTAAGCTTAAGGGCTGGGCCAAAAATCCGATCGATCAATTTGTCTTGGCGAAGCTCGAGGCCAACGGCCTTCAGCCGAATCCTTCGGCCGATCCGGAGGCTTTTTTGCGGCGCGCATTTTATGACTTAATCGGCCTGCCGCCGACCTCTGAACAGGCTGATGCCTTCGTCAAAGCCTATGATGCGGCCGTCTTGCAGGACAGTGTCTCCGCTCGTCGCGGAGCGGTGACGAACAACGCGGAAGCGGTCGTAGCCAAGCAAGTCGACACCCTTTTGGCCTCGCCCCATTACGGCGAGCGCTGGGCCCGGCACTGGATGGATACGGCACGTTACTCCGATACGAACGGCAAACTCGACGTGAAGGATAGTTTTGAAGAATACCGTTACGCTTATGCCTGGACTTACCGCGATTACGTCATCGACGCCTATAATTCCGATAAGCCGTACAACGACTTCATCGTCGAGCAACTTGCGGCGGATAAGATCCCCGGCATCAGCGGCGACGACCCTCGTCTATCGGCGCTCGGTTTCATCACGGTCGGCAAGCGCTTTACGAATAACGACGATACGATTGACGAACGGATCGACACGACGACGAAAGCTTTCTTGGGCCTGACCGTGGCGTGCGCCCGTTGTCATGACCATAAGTTTGACCCGATTCCGGCGGCGGATTATTACTCGCTCCATGGTATTTTCGCTTCGGTGAAAGAGCCGCGCGACTTGCCGGTCATCGGGGTCACGCAGAAGACTAAGACCGTGCGCGATGACTACCTCAAGCGCCTGGACGATTTGCAGGCCCAAAGTGCGGCAGGTTATTATAAGTATATCCGTGAGGTGCGCACCCGCTATGAGAAGGAAATGGCCGGCCGGCTCGTTCTCGCGACCGTGAAGCGCGGCTCGCCGGAGTTCGGAGATATCTCCGAGCGCTATAAACTCGAATTGCAGCCCGATTTCGAGGCGATGCGGATCCAGCGTAATTCGCCCATCACCGGCCCTTACGCCTATCTCGTGGCCGTGCCCTTCGCCCAATTCGCCGCCCGGGCCCCCGCGGCCATCAAGGCATCGCTTGCCGATGCGGAACATCCGGTCAACCCATTGATCGCGGCGGCCCTGCGGAATTTAAAGCCCAAGTCGCTCGATGATGTAGCTGCTGTTTATCAAAAAGTTTTTGCAGATAATAAATTGGCGATCATCGCCCATATTGATCGCTGCGCCAAGTTAGGCCATTCCAGCAAGGATTCAGATCCGGCTATTGCCCAGCTTGCGGGTTACCCCTGGCCGGTGCCGGACGTGGAAGATATCTTAGACAACGAGGAACTGCTGAACATGTTCAACAGCCGTAAATTCTGCGCCGACTGGCAGAATCGCCCGATCTACGGTGGGTTAAATAACAATCGCCCGAATGCTTATTTCCAGTTCACGCAAATCAACGCGCTTCGCCTGACGCACCCCGGCGCGCCCGCTTCCGCGATGGTCGTCCAAGATATCGATGAGCCGAAGGACACCAATGTCTACATCCGGGGAGATAAAAATAAGAAAGGGGCGCTCGCGCCTCGTCGTTTCTTAGAGATTCTTTCGGGTGACGGTGAGCGCCGGCCCTTCGTTGACGGTAGCGGGCGCATGGAGTTGGCCCAGGCCATCATCAGCAAGACCAATCCGATTACCGCGCGCGTGGCCGTCAATCGGACTTGGTTGATGCACTTTGGGGAAGGCTTCGTTTCTACGCCGGACGACTTCGGCAATATGTCCGAGAAGCCATCCCATCCTGAGCTCCTCGATTACCTTGCCAATGACTTCGTCGAGAACGGCTGGACGCTCAAGCGCCTGCACCGCATGATCGTGCTGAGCGCGACGTATCGGCAGGATTCCAACCCTGGACAGAACCCGCTCGTGCTGAAGCCGGGCGCGGTCGATCCCCTTAAGGTTGACGCGGGCAATCGACTTCTCTGGCGCAGTAATTTGCGCCGCTTGGATTTCGAAGCGATTCGCGATTCGATGATTGTTTTGACGGGCAGGCTCGACTCTGCCGTGGGCGGTCATCCGGTGAATATTACTGATGAGCCTTACAGCTATCGGCGTAGCCTGTATGGTTACGTCGACCGCCACCGTTTGAACGAAATGCTTTCCCAGTTCGACTATTCCGATCCGGATGCAACGAACTCTCGCCGGGGTAGCACCATCGTCCCGCAGCAGGCGTTATTCTTCATGAATAATCCGCTGGCGATTGAAGTCGCACGGACCGTGGCATCTCGGCCTGAAATCCTGAAAGCGACTTCGGAAGGTCAGCGCATTACCGCGATGTTCCGGGCGCTCTTCCAACGTCGCCCGACTAACCAGGAAGTAAAGATGGCCCATGACTTCTTGGAGCGCCAAAAATCGGCTCCTCTCGTCACGGTAACTCCCGCCGTGGCGACCAAGGCGACTAAGGGTACCTCACGCTATTCTAAGTCCGTTGCCCAAGCTAAGACCCCTGGTAAAGCCGTGGCAGCGGCGGCAAGCCCCATGATGATGGCGGGAGAGGGTGGGGCAGATGCGCCCATGATGATGGCAGAAGTGGCGGGAGCCAACTTGCTCTCTGGAATCAAGAATGTAGGAGAGGCTATTTCTCGTAAACCTCTCAGCCCCATGGAGTTATTGGTACACTCATTGTTGCTTTCAAACGAGTTCGTCTACGTTAATTAAAGTAAATTAACAGATTTTTTACGAAACCGGCCCTGGGGCCGGCTTCGTTGTTTTAGGGTTTTCACCTTAACTCCTTCTTAATCTTTCGCTTGCACTCTCTGGGGTGGGGTAAAAAATTGTACCTAGTTAAACCCCTCAGTAATTTTGACGGTGTGGTCTTCTGCTCAAATATTTTCAGCCCCTTTTTATCTTTCTCCTCATGCATCCAGCCTCGCCACTCTCCAGACTCTTATCCTCAGCCATTTTGCTGGGGTCAGTCGTGTTACACGCGGATGACAAGGCGGCAAAAGACGAGGCAAAATTCGACCCCGCTGGACTCGAGTTCTTCGAAAAGAACGTGCGCCCCATTTTGACGGATCGATGCTATAAGTGCCACTCTGTTTCCGAAGGCGTCTCCAAGGGCGGGTTATTAATGGACTCTCGTGCCGGCATGGTCGCCGGTGGCGACCAGGGACCCGCCGTCGTGCCCGGCGATTTAAAGAAGTCGCTCCTCGTCGTTGCGATTCACCAGACCGACCCCGAGCTTTCGATGCCGCCGAAGAAAAACGGCGCCAAGTTGCCCGACGCACAAATCGCTATTTTAGAAAAGTGGATCATGATGGGTGCTCCAGCCCCAGCAGGCGCGGCTTCGGTCAAGTTGACGGGGCTCTCCCAGAAGGCCCGTGATCACTGGGCCTTTAAACCAGTTGGAGAATTTTCGGTCCCTAAAAAGCTGAGCGCCCCAGCGTGGTGTCAGAATGAAATCGATGCCTTTATCTTAAGCAAGTTGGACGAGGTGGGTTTGAAGCCAAGCCCTTCTGCGAATGGCGAAGCTTTGATCCGCCGGATTTCTTATGACTTGGTTGGTCTGCCGCCTTCGAATGCGGAGGGCGAAATCTTCGCCCGCGAATACGATGCGGCCGTGCTGCGGGATAATCTTTCGTTACGTAACGGACAGCCTGCCCGGGCGGCCACCCAGGTCTTGGAGCGTGCGGTCGACAAGTTGCTCGCGTCTCCACATTACGGAGAACGCTGGGGTCGTCATTGGCTGGATACCGCCCGCTACTCCGACACCAAGGGGCTCAAGAAAGCCGGCACGATCGATCGTTTCGAGAATGCTTGGACCTACCGCGACTATGTCATCGAAGCTTTTAATTCTGATAAGCCTTACGACCAATTCATCATCGAGCAGCTGGCCGCCGATCGCTTGCCTGACTTAGCGAAGGATGACGCCCGTTTAGCGGCCCTCGGCTTCATCACCGTCGGTAAGCGGTTTACGAATAACGACGACACGATTGATGAACGGATTGATGCCATGACGAAGGGCTTCCTGGGCCTGACGGTGGCTTGCGCACGTTGTCATGACCATAAATTTGACCCGATTCCGGCCGCGGATTATTATTCCCTGCACGGTATCTTCTCTTCAATTGGTGAGCCGCTCAACGAGCCTGTTGTTAAGAGTGCGATGACCTCCGGCGCGCGCGCCGTGCCTTCGGCCGTGCGGCTCGATTTCGAGAAGAAGATGACCGCCCTGCAGGACGATAATGTCCGCGGCTATTTTTCCCACGTTACCCATGTCTTGAAGACGGTACACGCCGAGTTCGCCGGGCGCGCCCTGTCGAACATGGCCGGCGGCCCTCGTTCGACCGCCGGATTCGATATCCTGGAGCGCTATAAGCTGACCTTTAATCGCGAGGTGGACGGCTCAATCGTGGTCCAAACGAATTCACCGATCACGGGTCCGCTGGCTCGTTTGAAGAAAGTGAGCGAAAAGAACTTTGCCCAGGAGGCGCCTAAAGTCATTGCCGCCGCACTGGCCGACACCAGTTCTCCCGTGAATCCGCTGATCGCTGATGCCTTGCGCAATCTGAAGCCCAAGACAATCGATGAAGTCGCGCTCGCCTGTCAGGATGTGTTCAAGAAAAACCACGACCGCATCTTAGCGCATATCCAGTTGCACGTCACCGCTGGCCGTCGGGGAGATCGAGACGATCCCGCCATCGCCCAGTTGGCCGCCTATCCATGGCCTTTGCCTAATTACGAAGAAATCAACACCACGCTCCAGATGGCGTTGCTCTGCGAGACCCGGCAGTTCTGCGAACCTTGGCAGGCCCCGCCGAGCGCATCTTTCGTTAACAATAACAAGCCGGCTAAGTATTTCCGCTTCGAAGACATCAGTCAGTTGGAAATCACCCACCCAGGTGGCCCAGGCACGGCGATGGTCGTCTCCGACACCGAGAAACCTCGCGACAGCTATGTCTACATCCGTGGAGATAAGAATAAGCGCGGGGCCCTGGCTCCACGGCAATTCTTGGAAGTGCTGGCCGGCCCTGAGCGTCAGCCATTCTACGAAGGTAGCGGCCGTCGCGAATTAGCTTTGGCCATTGCCAGCCGGACGAATCCTTTGACCTCGCGCGTGTTAGTCAACCGCGTCTGGATGCACCACTTCGGTGCGGGTATCGTGACGACCGCTGACGACTTTGGTAACATGTCAGAGAAGCCGTTGCACCCGGAGCTACTCGACTGGCTGGCGACAAACTTTGTCGATAACGGTTGGTCGCTGAAGAAATTGCACAAAAAGATCCTGCTCTCGGCTACGTATCGTCAGACCGCAAACCCCAGCCTCAATCCGCTAATCCTGCAGAAGGCGGAGCTTGATCCCACCAAGTTTGACTCCAGCAATAAGTATCTCTGGCACGCAAATCTCCGTCGCCTCGATTTCGAAAGCATCCGCGACTCCATGCTTTCCCTGACTGGCAAGTTGGATTCCGCGATGGGCGGCCGCCCGGTCAATATCACCGATGAACCCTACAGCTATCGTCGCAGTATCTATGGTTTTATCGACCGCGAAAAATTGAACGAATTACAGACTCAGTTCGACTTTGCTAATCCGGAAATGACTAACTCCGCCCGGAGTTCGACCATTGTCCCGCAGCAGGCTTTGTTCTTCATGAATAATCCGTTGGCGATTGACGTCGCCCGCTCCGTCGCGGTGCGTCCAGAGATGCAGAAAGCCGCTTCGGATGGTGATCGCGTGGTGCAGCTTTATAAAATCATGTACCAGCGTTCGCCTACGCCTGCCGAATTAAAGATGGCTCGGGAATTTGTCGCCCGCATCGCTGGGTACGTGGATGAACCGCCCAATCCTAAAACTGACAAGAGCGTGGCTAACACGAAGGCGACGAAGAAGGCCGCGAAGGTCCTGGCCGTTACGGCCACCAAGGTCGCCGCAGGAGTGGTCCAAGTCAAAACCGAGGTTAAAGGCGGGACCATCCAGAACGTGGGCGAAAAAGTCTCACGTAAACAGCCAATTTCCCCTTGGGAAATGCTGGCCCAGTCGATGGTTTGCTCGAATGAATTTGTATATCTCAACTAACCCAATTTAATCACCCCGAATAAGACACCCCCATGGAAACTCCAAATTGCAGTAACAGCTTACCCACCCCCAACTCACGCCGCGAGTTCCTGCGCCAGACCGGCATGGGGATGGGAACCATCGCCTTCGGGACGATGGTCGCCGACTACCTTGTCGCCGATGCCCGCGCTGAAGTCGCCAGCCTCAAGCCTCGCAAGGCCCCGCTGCCGGCCAAGGCGAAGCATGTGATTCATATCTTCGCCGGCGGTGCGCCCTCCCACCTCGACACTTTCGATCCCAAGCCAAAGATGAAGCAATTGGCCGACATGTCCGCCTCTGGTATGGGTGGCGTGCTTTTCCCGTCGCCTTTCGAATTCAAGAAATCCGGCAAGTCCGGTTTGGAAATCAGCGAAATCTTTCCTAAGCTCCAAGGTGTCGCTGACGAAATGTGCGTAATCCGCTCGATGTACCATGAGCTCCCGGCTCACGGTCCAGCTGCTAAGCAGATGCATACCGGCTCCGCAATCCTGCCTAAGCCTTCCTTGGGCTCGTGGCTGCTTTATGGTCTGGGCACGGAAAGCCAGGATCTGCCTGGTTTCGTCAGCCTCGGAGGCAACTCCGATGCGCGTACTTCCGCCTTCCTTCCTTCGCTTTATCAAGGAGCTAACACCACCTTTAAGCCAGGTGCGGCGCCGAGCAAAATCATGCCGAACCTCCAGAGCGAATTCACCTCGCAGGATGCTCAGCGCAAGCAGCTCGATTTGGTCCACCAACTCAACGAGCGCCACATGCAGACCGTTCAGAAGGACGAACAGCTCGAGGCTCGGATCGAATCTTTCGAACTCGCTTTCCGGATGCAGACTGCGGCCACCGACGCGTTTGATATCTCCAAGGAAGACCAAAAGACCCGTGATATGTACGGCAAGTCCGACCTCGGAGCCAAGCTGCTTTGCGCCCGTCGCTTAGTTGAGCGTGGCGTTCGCTTCGTGCAAATCGATGCCGGCGGCTGGGATCACCACACCAATCTCTTCACTTCCATTAATCGCACCGGTGGTGCCATCGATACCCCTGCTGCGGCTTTGATTGCCGACCTTAAGCAGCGCGGCCTCTTGGACCAGACCTTGGTAATCTGGGGCGGAGAATTCGGTCGCACGCCTTCCACTCCTGGTCGCGTGAATCAAGCCAGCGGTCGTGACCACTGGGCAAAGGCCTTCTGCTGCTGGATGGCAGGCGGCGGCGTCAAGGGCGGTATGGCTTATGGCGAAACTGACGAAATCGGCGCACAGGTCGCTGCTGACGGCTGTCACATCCACGACTTACACGCTACGATTCTTCGCTTGCTCGGTTTCGACCACACCAAGCTTACCTATCGCTACAACGGCCGTGACTTCCGCCTGACCGATAACTTCGGTAAAGTAGTCGATAAAATCATCAGCTAAGCGACTCCGGTCGCACCAACGGAAGGGCGGACGCTGCGAGGCGCCCGCCCTTTTTTTTACGGGGCCGCGGCTTGCATCCGGCCTCCTTTGGTTTCTAATAGAAACATCCCCATGAACCCGTTCTTCATTCTCGGCACTCTTTACGCCGCGATGCTCTTCGCGGCCCCCTTAGATCCGAAGAAAGAGATCGCCCGCAAGGATGCGGCTCGCGCCGAAGCGAAGGCTGAGCCGAAGCCAGAGGCCAAGCCGGCGGCGGAGATCAAGGTCGCGCCTCTTAGCGGCGAAGCGCCGAAGTCCGGCGTTAAGGGCACCGATGCGTTCGGCCGCACCCAGACGCGTTACGACAACGGCGTGACCGCCGTGACGATGCCAGACCCCTTCGGCGGCTCTGCCACGCGCTACAGCAACGGCGTGACCGGTTCGACCCGGACTGATCCTTTCGGCGGCTCGACGACCCGCTACAGCAATGGTATGACGGCGACCACCCGGCCTGATTCTTTCGGCGGCTCGACTACGAATTATAGCGACGGCACACGCGCCACGACGCGCACCGATCCCTTTGGCAACCAGGTCACGACTTATTCCGACGGCCGTCGCGAGACCATTCGCCCCGACCCGTTTTCTTCGGCTCCGGCGAACAAGGATGGGGCGAATGAGCGGAAATGATGCGGGAGCCACCCAACAGGGCGCTTGAAACCCGCCATCGGCGGTGCAGCCTTCTGAACCTTACCCCATGAAGCGTCATCTCCATCTCTGGGCCGCCTTGGCTGCCTTTGTCCTCGCTCTCCCGGCCGTCGCCGCGGAGGCCTTCACTTCCGGTCCGGGTTGGCTCGAGTTCCCTGCAGGCAAGGGGCCCGGTGCCAGCAAGCACGTCGTGCTCATGGCCGGCGATGAGGAGTATCGCTCAGAAGAGTCGATGCCGATGCTCGCGCGCATTCTTTCGGAGCGCCACGGTTTCAAGTGTACGGTGAGCTTTTCGCATGATGATGGGGTGATTAATCCTAATAGCCAAAAGACGATGGGTAAGCCGGAGGCGATGGACTCAGCTGATGCATTGGTGCTGGGTTTGCGCTTCCGTAATTTCGAGCCCGCGACGATGGCTAAGTTCGATGCCGCGGTTAAGCGAGGGATTCCGATTATCGCCACTCGCACCAGCACGCACGCTTTTGGCGGCATCCCGAAGGACAGTACTTACGCCGCCTACAACTGGAATAATCAGGGCGGCTTCGGCAAGAACGTGCTTGGCGAAACTTGGGTCAGCCACTGGGGGCATCATAAGTTTGAGGCGACGCGGACCGCGGTGGAGTCGGATAATGCATCCCATCCAATTCTCCAGGGCGTCGGGACCATTTTTGGAGACACGGATGTCTACGAGGCCTATCCTCCGGCCGATGCTAAGATTCTGCTGCGCGGCTTGGTGCTCACGGGCATGAAGGCGGATGATCAGCCAAGCGCATTGAAGAAAAAACGTTCAAATGACAAAGCAGAGCAGGGCGTCAATGAGCCTGCCATGGCCGTGGCTTGGGTGCGCGAAGTGTCTAACGCCTCTGGTTCGAAGAATAAAATCTTATGCACCACCCTGGGGGCGGCCACGGATCTGAGTGACGAATCGTTGCGACGACTGCTGGTGAACGGCGTGTTCTGGGGCTTGGGTCTTGCGGTGCCCGCTAAGGCGGACGTGACGCCCCTTGTCGCATGGAAGCCAAGTCATTACTCCAATAACTTATTCCACCCTAACTTTAAGGCCGCGGATTTCGTGGGCGTCCTTCCAGAGCCTTTGACCGCGG
Organism: Opitutales bacterium; assembly: GCA_007280935.1. GTDB lineage: Bacteria > Verrucomicrobiota > Verrucomicrobiia > Opitutales > UBA953 > UBA953. Next base: position 6,506 of record QYQK01000050.1, on the reverse strand, counting down.
CTCCGCCATCGGCAAAGAAGAAGCCTGCGGTTAAGTAAGTTTGGTAACAAGATTCCCAAAGCCGTCATTCGCCGATAAGCTCGGCCCTCGATTGTTAAGCCTTGATGCCTCGGTTGATGAACAGGCGGACGAGGGCGTCGTTATAGATGATGTGAGCCCCTTCGCGCCTTCCCGCATCGCGCACCTCGATGTCATCAGAGACGACGAACCATGGCGCCTCGATACTCTTATCTTTGGCGACTAGGTCCATGATGTCATGGTCGGCCTTGGCTCCGGCTCGGCTAAAGGTCACTTTCATCCGAGGATTGGTGAATTTTAGCGTACTGGATTGGCCGTCAAAGCACACCCAAAGATGAAGGCCGGTGGCATCGTTCGCCAGTTTCTCAAGGACTTGCACGACTTTTTGTCGGGCGGCGGGATCGAGTAAGAGACGAGTATCCCCCTGGCTGTTCTTCTTCGTCGCCAAACGTAGGCCGAGGAATTCTTGGCGCAAGCAGGCGAAATTATTCCCGTCGACGGCCAGCCGGGCAGGTTCGCCGATCGCGACCGCCCGCTCAAGCAGTGCGAGGGGGCCGGAGGTCTTTTGTTCGTGGAAGGCTTGGTCGGCCAGCTTGGAGCGTCGTTTGTGGATGTCGCGGCGATAAAGGTCAGCATGGCGCGAGTCCACGAGCCCAGACTCTTCGGAGAGTCGCAAGGCGGCTTCGATTGATTTCAAGGCGGTCGCTTCGGCTTCATTGATTTTGGCGGCAATACGTTCCAGGAAAGGGTCGGAGGGGTGATCGCGCCGTTCTAATTCATAACGTACTTTTTCGACGTGTTCAGTGATGCGTTGCTCCAGCGCTGACATTTCTGGAAGCACTTGGCCGGCGGTGCGTTGATAGCGTCGAAGTAACTTGAGCATTTCTTCCATCTGGGGGATCGCCTGGCGAAGCTCGTGTTCCTTGGCGAGGAAGGGATCGGCGTCGCGTTGGGCCTTGCGGATCTTCTCCACATTTTCGGTCGTCAACTGACGAAGTTTGGCGACCTCTTCCGAGGCGGCTTTCAGCATGCGGGCATCCGCGAGCCATGGGCGAATCTCCTCGGAGAGAAGGGCTTCCGCTATTTCACGGGCTTTTTTGGCAACCTGTTCGCGGGCCCCATCAAGCTCACCACGGAGTCTAACGGCTTCGTCTTCGGCCTTGGCCAATTTAGCGGCTAATGATGCGAGATTCGCCTCGTCCGCGGATTTTTTCTGGTCGAGGTTGACTTTCAGCGCGGCAATCTCGGCCTGATTTTTCTCCAGTACTAAATCTCGGGCCTTTAATTCATTGGCCTGATGGCGTTTGAGCGCGGTAATCTCTTTTTCTCGAGCCGCTTTCCCCTTATCGAGGTCTTGCTGAAGGCGTCGCAGCGTCCGGTCCGCCGGGTCGAGAGGTTCGCCGATCGCGGGTTCTTTACTGCTGGTGATCTCTCCCATCAGTTTGTGGTGCAACGCCTGCAAAGCTTTGGGTTCAGGTTTATTGGCCTGCGGTTTGCCCGCGGCGGCAAAGCGAGTGAGCACATCGGCACCTAGGGCCTCCTCTTTGCTTTCCACTTTCAGGTTCCACAGCACACATAAAAGCATCGCGCGCGGGCCGCCGAGGGTGTCATTGATAGCGTCGGCGTGTTCGAGGAAGAGGGACTTTTTCGTCGACAGCAGGGCGGAGAACCAAGGCAAGTGGTCGGCGATTGATTCCAGGTCTTTAGTCAGAAAGTTCTGGCGATTTTTAAATATCCGGGAGGCGTTTTTTAAGAAGGGCACGCGGTGACTCCATCCTCCGGGAGTTTGTTTCGCCAGAGATAGCAATGGGCCGTTCGGAAGGTGGGCGAGTTCGAAGACGAATTGTTCGGTGAGTGACTTTCGTAACGGGGTGAGGACCTCGTTTTTGTAAGAAAATTGTCCCATGGAGCCGAGTATGCCTGCCGAGGTCTGAGGGGCAAGGTCGGCACGGGAAGATTTCCAAGTCCTTTCGTCGCTTAAAGGGGGTTTTCCGCTTCGGACTCGCTTAGCGGCATGATTGGCCCTTCGTTGGGGTGAGCGCATGCGTTCTTCCGCCTCCATCGTCATCCCCCTCTGTTCGGCCGTGGGTTACACCTTCGCCGCGATGGCGCTCAAGCGGGCCATGGATGGCGGCCATCCCTGGCGAGTCCTCTTCATCGTGAACTTAATGGGGGCCGTCCTTTTCCAGACCTGGCTCCTTCATGGCGGCGAGCCGTTTACAGTGAGCAACGTCACCCACGCGGTCTTGGCGGGCACGGCCTTCTTTATCGGGCAAGTCTTCACGTTCATCGCCATCAGTCGCGGAGATATCTCCATTGCCACGCCGGTCCTCGGCACCAAGGTCATTTTCGTCGCCCTCCTGGTGTGCCTAGCTGGCGGCACGCTGGATTCGAAGCTCTGGGTGGCTACCTTCTTGACCACGCTTGCCTTGGCATTGCTGGGCGGGGAATGGCAGGCGAATCGGCAGCGATTATTAGTGAGTGTCATCTTCGCTTTTCTTGCCTCGATCGCCTTTGCGGCGACGGACGTCATGCAACAGCATTGGGTGCCGGCTTTCGGCTTTGGGCATTTCGGTCCGGTGATGTTCATTACGGTGGGGCTGCTTTCGTTCACATTGATCCCTTTCTTTTCCGCCCCGTTGCGGCAGATGCCCCGCCCGATGGTCCTCTGGGCCTTCGGTGGCGGTGCGATGCTGACCGTCCAGGCCATGGGTATCGCCTATTGTATCGCGGTCTATCGCGAGGTTACGGTCACCAATGTGCTTTATAACACCCGTGGATTATGGAGCGTGGCCCTAGTCTGGGTTGTCGGCCATTGGTTCTCGAATTCCGAGAAGCAAGTCGGTAAGGCCATCATGACCCGCCGATTGATTGGAGCCTTGATTTTATTGGCTGCCGTCTACCTTAGTCTTGCCTGATTAGAGGATGGCGTTGTCGATGAGACGCGTCGTGCCTAGGTGGCATGCGATCGCGAGGGCACAGCGCCGTCCAGCGGTCGAGTGCACGGGTGCCATCGTCTCAAGGTCGACAATTTCGCAGTACTGAAGCTTCAAGGCTGGCTGGCCGGCGAGCACAATACTCGCGGCTTCCCGTAAGCGGGTGGCCTCGGTGATGCCAGCTTCCGCGAGGGCCTTGGCGGCGGCTAATGCGGTGGGGATGGCGGTCGCCTGCGTTAGTTGTTCGGCCGAGAGATAGCGGTTGCGCGAACTCATGGCTAGCCCGTTGGGTTCGCGAACGGTCTCGTGTGCGATGATACGAACCGGAAAACAGAGATCACGCGTCAGCTGTTGAATGACCGATAATTGCTGTAAGTCTTTTTGGCCGAAGACGGCCACGTCGCATTGGACCGCATTAAAGAGCATGGCGACGACGGTCGCCACGCCTTGGAAGTGACCGGGACGAAATGCGCCGCAAAGTTTTTCCGCCACGCTTCCGACGGAGATCGAAGTGGAGGCACCCGCTGGGTAGAACTCGGCGATCGTGGGTGCGAAGACTAAATCAGCGCCAGCTTTCTCGCAGCCGATGAGATCTTCCTCAAGGGTGCGGGGATATTTGGAGAAATCTTCGTTAGCCCCGAATTGGGTCGGGTTGACGAAAATAGAAACGACGACGAAGCTACTTTCTTTTTTTGCCCGGTGAATCAGGCTGAGATGGCCCGCATGCAGACAGCCCATGGTGGGCACGAGGCCGATGGCTTTGCCGGCTTGACGGGCCGATTTTACCGCGGTTCGGAGTTCGGTAATAGTTTTGGCGACCACCATGCCGTCACCCTAGGGTCTGCTTTCTTTCCTGCAAGTCGCAGTTATGATGCCGGCGGCTGGTCGGTTGGCTTCTGTCGCTTTAATCATAAATAATAGGCGGCGACATCCTGTAAATCCTTCTTGGCAGGGCTTACGGGAGTGCCAAGGTTGTCTACCGCAATCCAGCCCTATGTCACACTTCCCTAACGTTCCGGTCATCGAATTCGAAGGCTCGAAATCCAAGAACCCTTTTGCTTTTAAGCATTACAATCCTGACGAAAAAATCGGCGGGAAGAAGATGAAAGACCACCTGCGTTTCGCGGCCGCTTATTGGCACGTGATGCGCAATGGCCTTTCCGATCCCTTTGGTGGTCCGACCGCCATCATGCCATGGGATGATGGTTCGGATTCCCTCGACAATGCTTTGCGCCGCGTCCCGGTTTTCTTCGAGTTTCTCGATAAGTGCCAGATAGACTTCTATTGCTTCCATGATCGCGATGTGGCCCCTGAAGGCAAATCGTTGGCCGAGACGCATGCGAACTTGGATCGGATCACGAAAGAGCTGAAGGCCTACCAGAAGGCTTCTGGTAAGAAGCTGCTCTGGGGTACCGCCTGTCTCTTTGCTCATCCCCGTTACGCTCACGGTGCCGGCACTTCGCCTAACGCCGACGTATTCGCCTATGCTGCCAGCCAAGTCCGTCATGCCTTGGAGGCGACGAAGGCCCTTGGTGGTGAGGGCTACGTTTTCTGGGGCGGCCGCGAAGGTTATGCGACCCTGCTGAATACGGATATGAAGCGCGAGCTCGACCACTTGGCCGCGCTCCTGCACCTGGCCGTCGATCATGCTAAAAAGATTGGTTTTAAAGGGCAGTTCCTCATCGAGCCCAAGCCGCGTGAACCCTCGACCCACCAGTACGATTCAGATTCGGCGGCGTGCCTCAATTTCCTTCGTGAATATGGCCTGCTCAAGCATTTCAAACTCAACCTCGAGACCAACCACGCCACGCTGGCTGGCCATACGATGGAGCACGAAATGGAAGTCGCTATCGCCGCTGATGCGTTGGGCTCGGTCGACGCCAATCGCGGCGATACTCTCTTGGGCTGGGATACCGACCAGTTCCCGACCGACCTGTATCTGACGACGAACATCATGCTGCGCATCCTTAAGATGGGTGGCCTCACCAAGGGCGGCCTGAATTTCGATGCCAAGCGTCGTCGTGAATCTCACGAACCGGTCGATCTCTTCCACGCCCACATCGGCGGGATGGATGCTTTTGCTCGCGGTCTGAAGATCGCCCACGCCATCATCGCTGACGGCAAGCTTTCGAAATTTGTTGATAACCGCTACGCCTCTTGGGACAGCGGTATCGGCAAGAAGATTGAGTCCAAGAAAGTTACCTTGGCGCAACTCGATGCTTACGCTCAGGGCATCACGCCGCCTCGCCTCAGTTCGGGCCGTCAGGAGCTCCTCGAGAACCTGATCAACGAATATATCCGCTAACACATGGCCAAAGTACTCGGCTTGGATTTATCCACGCAGAGTGCGACGGCGCTCGTGCTGGATACGGTAGCAGGCGTCACGCTTGCCCGTGCCCGCGCGGCGTTTGGCGCCGATTTTCCTGATCGCAACCATCCTGAAGGTTTTATCCGCGGCGGGAAGGGTGGTGAAGTGCATGCCGATCCTTTGCTTTGGCTTGATGGGCTTGAGCTTGCCCTCCAACGACTCGCCAAGCTTACAGACCTTTCCCAGATAGATGCTGTTTCGGTTTCGGGTCAGCAGCATGGGAGCGTATACCTCGCCGCTGGTTATGAAGCGGCTTTGGCCGACGGCAATCCGGCGACCAGTCTTGCGACTAAATTCGCCTCGGTGCTTTCTCGCCGGACTTCTCCGATTTGGATGGATGCGTCGACGGAGCAAGAGTGTGCCGAAATTGCGGACGCTTTAGGGGGCGACCAAAAGGTCTGCGACCTGACCGGCAGCGTGGCGACCCGTCGCTTTACCGGGCCGCAGATCCGTCGGTTTGCCAAGGAAGATCCGACGGCATGGAGTAACACGAAACGCGTGCATCTCGTTTCCTCGTTCTTTGCCTCCGTGCTCGCCGGCAGGGATGCGGCGATTGATACGGGTGATGGCGCTGGGATGAATCTCATGGATATCCGGCACGGAGACTGGGCTCCGGCTGCATTGGCTGCGACCGCGCCGGATCTGATTGCTAAGCTCCCGCCGGTGCGTCCGGGTTCGACGGTCGCGGGCCCTGTTTCAGGCTACTTTGTCGAGCGCTACGGATTTTCGCCCCGTTGTCAGGTGGTCATCGGTACGGGCGATAATCCATCAAGCCTCGTCGGTATGGGTGCGTCCCTTCCTGGTAAAGTTGTCGTGAGCTTGGGTACGAGCGATACGCTCTTTGCGGCCATTGAAGGGATCCGGACGGATGCGGCTGGCCTTGGCCATGCTTTTGGTAATCCGATGGGTGGGAGCATGAGTTTGGTTTGTGTGCGAAACGGATCTTTGGCGCGCGAAGCCATTCGTCGCGAATGCGGTCTGGCTGACTGGGTTGCCTTTTCCGCCTCGATTGAGGCTTCGCCAGCCGCGCTGGCCGCCGTCCTTCCCATGGAGGAGGACGAGATTACGCCGCGCCGTACCGCTGGTCGTATCACCTTAGGCGTGTCGGCGACGCGGGACAGTTTGCCACGGGCGGCCGTCGAAGGCCAGGCCTTGAGCCTTCGCTTGCATAGCCGGTGGGTCGG
>QYQK01000110.1 GCA_007280935.1 Opitutales bacterium | reverse complement strand
TTCCTACCCTTGCTGCCGATATTCGGTTAGGAGGGACTTTGGAACATTCTCGACACAACGGGCATCTCCATATGCTCCTACCTCTACCCCGAATCATACCTCTATGTCTCAACTCAATCGTCGAACATTCATCAAGAACTCGGCCGTCGTCGCAGCGATGGCTGGCCTCAGTGCCCGCACCTACGGCCAAGCCGCTGGGGCCAACGGGGATCTCCGCGTCGCCGTCGTCGGCTTCCGTAGCCGCGGTCAAGAGCACCTCAAGGAGCTCTCCAAGATCAAAGGAGTACGCATCGTCGCGCTCTGCGACGTCGACTCGACCGTCGTCGCCAAGGGCCTGAAGCAATTCCCCGGAGCCAAAGGCTACTCCGACATCCGAAAGATGCTCGAAGATAAGGACATCGACGCCGTTTCCATCGCTTCTCCTAACCACCAGCACTCGATTCAAGGCATCTGGTCCCTCCAGGCCGGCAAACACCTCTACGTCGAAAAGCCCCTCTCACATAATATCTTCGAAGGTCAGCAACTCGTCGCCGCTTCCAAGCATTTTGACAAACAGATCGTCCAGGCCGGCACCCAAAGCCGTTCGGGCGCAGGCATCATGGCCGCCGTCAAAGCCGTCCACGCCGGAGAATACGGCAAAGTGAAGCTCGCTCGCGCCATCTGCTACAAGCGCCGTAAATCCATTGGCCCAGCCAAGAAGAACGAAATTCCTTCCACCATTGATTACGATCTCTGGAACGGCCCGGCCGACATCATGGAATCCATTCGTGGCAACCAGTCCGACAAGACGTCGGAAACCGCCAACACCGGCCCGGTTCACTACGATTGGCACTGGTTCTGGAACTACGGCGGCGGCGACCTTTGCAACCAAGCGATCCATGAAATCGACATCGCTCGCTGGTTCCTCGGCACGCACGAAGTCGCTCCTGAAGTCGTGTCCGTCGGGGGTCGCTTCGGCTACGTCGATTGTGCCGAAACCCCTAATACCTTCATCTCAATCCATAACTACGCCGCCGCGCCTTTGATCACCGAAGTCTACGGACTCAGCGCCGATGGCAAGATGGGCGGACCGTCGAACAAGTTCGGTAAATTTAAGGATAACAACTCCGGTGAAAAATCGGCTAAATCTCCCGAGATTGGTATCATCGTCGAATGCGAGAACGCTACGATCGTCGTGCCCGATTACAATTCCGCCCAAGTCTACGACAAGGACGGTAAATTCCTGAAGACTTACGGTAAGACCGTCGACGCAGTCGACCTCACCGGCGGCGCTTCAGGTCACCACGCCAACTGGGTCGAAGGCATCCGCAAGGGCTCGTCCAAGGGTATCCACGCACCCGTGCGCGAGTGCCACCTCTCCACCTCGCTCGTCCACTCCGCCAATATCTCCTTCCGCCTCGGTGCGAAAAAGAGCGCTGGCGAAGTGGCTGACGCCATCAAGTCGAGTTCCGGCCTGGCCGAAGCTTTTGGTCGCATGAAAGACCACTTGGGTGTCAACGGCATCAACCTCGACGAAACCAAGGCCGTCCTTGGCCTGCCTCTCACCCTGGACCAAAAGACCGAACTCTTCACGGGCGCCAATGCCGAAGCCGCTAACCGCGACCTCGTCGCCAAACGCGAAGGTCGGGCGGGCTTCAAGATTCCCACCACGTTCTAAGCTCTTCCGAAAAAGCGGAGCGGTCGCAAGGCCGCTCCGCTTTTTTATCTCTAAACCAAATCCGTCCTCCTATGAAAAAAAACCTCAGCCTCCTCACCCTGCTCGCTCTCGGCACCGCCCTGATCGTCGGCTGCTCCAGCACCCCAAAACCAGTCAGCGGCAATAAAGTCGTCATCTTTAACGGCAAGGACCTTACCGGTCTCGTCAAGAAAGGGGGCGAAGCCGCTTACTCCGTCAGTCCCGAAGGCACCCTCGTCGGCACCTCGACGTTGGACACCCCAAATACGTTCCTTGCGACCGATAAGAACTACGCGAACTTCGTCCTCGAATATGAATTCAAGAACGACCCGCGCTTGAATTCCGGCGTCCAAATCCGTAGCCACGCCGAAGCCAAAGAAGTCAATTTCAAGACCGCCGACGGCAAGGCGGCCAAAGTGCCGGCCGGACGCGTCCACGGCTACCAAGCCGAAATCGACACCGATCCCAAGAACGTCAAAAAGCCTGACACCGAAGCCCGCATGTGGTCGGCAGGTCTTTACGAAGAAGGTCGTCGCGGCTGGATTTTCCCTGGCTTCGGCGGCGGCGGCGCGCTGGAATTTTCCAAGCAGGGTCGTCAGCTCACGAAAGTCGGCGAGTGGAATCACGTGAAGGTCGAAGCCAACGGTAATCGTATCCGGACTTGGTTCAACGGCGTCCAACGCGTCGACGTCCGCGATGACGGCTACCTGAACGGCTTCATCGCCTTCCAGGTCCACGGCATCAGCAAAGATAAGACCAAAGAAGGTACGACCGTCCAATGGCGTAATATTTCGCTGACCAAAATCTCGGATAACTCCCTCTCACCTTCCGAAAAGGAAGACGGCTGGAAGCTCCTCTTTGACGGCAAGACCAGCAAAGGCTGGCGCTCCGCCAAGGGCCCTGAGTTCCCTAAAGAAGGCTGGAGCATCGAAAAAGGCATGTTACACACGGCGGCTTCGGGCGGCAAAGAATCCGCGGCGGCCGGCGATATCATCACGACCGCGCGCTTCAAACAGTTTGAGATTTCCGTCGATTTCAAACTCACCAAGGGCGCCAACAGCGGCTTGAAATATTATGTCCAGCCAGACCTCAACCAAGGCGCCGGCTCGGCCTTCGGCCTCGAGTTCCAGATGCTCGACGACGCCGTCCATCCTGACGCCAAACTCGGACGTGATGGCAATCGCACCGTTTCATCGCTCTACGACCTGAAGACCGCCGCGAAGGATAAGCGCGCGAACCGCATCGGCGAATGGAACAACGCGTACGTCATCACCAAGGGCACCCAAGTGGAACACTGGCTCAACGGCCGCCTCGTGGTTGCTTACGACCGTTCGACTGCCGAATTTCGCGACCTCGTCTCGAAAAGCAAATATGCTGATCCGAAATATGGTAAGAACTTCGGCGAGTGGGCCGACGGTCACATTCTGCTGCAAGAGCACGGCGATGAGGTCTGGTTCAAGAACGTGAAGCTTCGCGACTTGGCACCCGCCCCAAAGCCTGCGGCTAAAGGCGGCAAGAAAGCTCCCGCGAAAAAAACCGACGGGGCGGAAGCGGCTAAGAAGTAAACCCGCCTATCACGGCTGACCTGAGGCCGGACGACGCAAGTCGCCCGGCCTTTTTTGGCTTAAATCTTGGCGACTTGGCTGGCTTTAACCTCAGGTTAAGGTCTATTAAGATATAGTTGTTAACTATGACCCTGTCTGTCCGGAGCCTGTTGCTGACCTTGACCCTGTTCGCAGGCGGTCTGACGGTCCAGATGGCTGCCCAAGCCAATCCCGAGGGCGACGAGGGTCGCCCGCCCCGGCGCCCCGAGGGCGAACCGCCCGGCAAAGGCAAAGGCGGGCCTGATGGCAAACGCGGACCTGGTGGAGGCAAGCGTGGCGGGAGTAGCGCGAAAGTCATCACGGACCGCTCCCTCAAAGAACTTTGGATTCCCCCGCTCCTCGAGGGCAAGACGCTCAACCTCGTTATGGCGGCGAGCACGAAGAAGTTTGCCGAGACTCCGACACCGACCCTCGGGTATAACGGCTCCAACTTCATGGGGCCGACCTTGGTCTTCAACCAAGGCGAAACCGTCCAAATTAATTTTAAAAATAATTATACCGAACCCACGACCGTCCATTGGCACGGCTTACACTTGCCCGCGACGACCGACGGTGGACCGCATCAGCTCATCCCCGCAGGAGGAACGTGGAATCCTTCATGGGTGGTCAAGAATAACGCCGGCACTTACTGGTATCACCCGCACCCACATGAACTGACGCAAAAGCAGATGGCCTTAGGCGCCACGGGACTGATTATCATCCGCGACCCGGAAGAAGCGAAGCTCGCCTTGCCCCGCACCTACGGGATCGACGACGTACCGCTGGTCCTGACCAGCCGTCGTTTCAACGCCGCCAACAACTTCACCTACGCCGGCGATGAAGATAAATACGGCGACTACCCACTCGCCAACGGCGTGATGGACGCCCAGACGAAACTCCCCGCCCAGCTCGTGCGGCTCCGCCTCCTCAATGCGGAAATCGAACGCGGCTACGTCCTTGGCTTCAGCGACGACCGTCCCTTCTATCTCATCAGCACCGATGGCGGACTGATCGACAAACCCATCGCCCTCAAACGCATCCGCCTCATGGTGGGCGAACGCGCGGAAATCCTCGTCGACCTTGGCCAAGATAAACCGGGCAGTAGCTTGGAACTGATGGTTTATAACTCTGGCCAAACTTTTGGCTTCCCGGGCGGCGAGCCCGATAGCGGCGGGGCGAACGGTAGCTTGCTGAACGACAAAGATTTTCGCGTGTTAAAAATCAACGTCGCTCCCGCCACCCCCCAGAAGCTTACGACCGTACCCACGGCCCTGAAGATCAATCATTACCCGCAGGCCACGGAAGCCACCGAAAAACGACGCCTGAGCGTGACCGATGGCCGACCCTTCTTCAAGTTCGACGGAAAATCCTTCGATATGCACAGCTCGAACATCGTGGTGAAACTGGGGGCCACCGAAACTTGGACGATCACGAATAATAATATCTTCGGACATTCCTTCCACATCCACGACGTCCAATTCAAGATCCTATCCCGGAGTAACGGCGAGGTACCCGATTACGAAAACGGGTGGAAAGATACGGCCTACCTGCCTAAAGGACAATCCGTGACCTTTGTCGCTAAGTTCGAAGATTACGCCAGCGACTCCGATCCGTTCATGTTCCACTGCCACATGGCCAATCATGAAGACGGCGGGATGATGGGTCAGTTCATCGTCAGTAAAAATCCGTCAGCCGTCAAACGCGAGACGGACGGCACGATTAAATTCCGGACCAAGGTCGAACATCCACTCACGGCAAAACTCATCGCCAGCGCCGCGCGACAGGCCGACACCCTCGCGCCGAACTTCGAATGGAAAAACCCGGCAGGCGGGACCTTCACCGCCAAAGCGCTCATGGCGGACAAACCGATGATCCTGTATTTCATCGAAAAAGAATGCCCCTGCTCACGCGATGCCGCCGTCTTCATCGACCAACTCCAGTCGGCTTACGGAAACAAAGCCACCATCATGGGTATCATCAATGCGGACGCGACCTCGGCCGCCGCCTGGACCAAGACCGTGGGCGCCCGCTTCCCCGTGCTCGCCGACCCTGAGTTGGCCATCATTGACGCTTACCACGCCGAACGCAGCGCCAGCACCATCGTCATCGCCCCTGGCGGCACGATCATCAAATCCAACCCCGGCTACAGTGCCTCCGTCATCAAAGATGTGGGCCATCTGGCTGCCCAGCTCACCCACTTGCCTGAAAAGCCATTGAGCCTCGATAAAGCCCCAGAAAAGCTGACTTCAGGCTGTCCGCTTAAATAAAACTTTCGTCTGGCTGGGAGGGAGATACAAAACGGCCTATGCCTCGCTTGTTTCTTGCTGCTTTGCTTAGTTGCCTCGCTCTCCCTGCTTTTGCCGAGACGGCACCCGCTCATCCTAATATTCTTTTCGTCATCGCGGATGACTGGGGTCGCGGCCATGCGGGGGCTTACGGCTGCCCTTGGGTCAAGACGCCTAACTTTGACCGCGTCGCCAAGGAAGGCCTGCTTTTCCTTAATGCCTATACGCCTACGGCCAAGTGCACCCCTTCGCGCTCCAGCATCATGACGGGGCGTCATCCCTGGTTGCTCGGCGCGGCCGCCAATCACCAGTGCATCTTCCCGCCTGAACGCGGCATCTTCCCTGAGACGCTAATCAAAAACGGTTACACCTATGCCACCACCGGAAAAGTCTGGGGCCCAGGTACCTCCCTTAAAGCGGACGGCTCACCGCGCCCCATGACCGGCCAACAATATTCGAAACATAATACGAAGCCACCCGCCACGGGCATGAGTCGAAATGATTACGCCGCTAACTTCCATGAATTCCTGGGCGACACCAAGCCCGATCAGCCTTGGTTCTTCTGGCTAGGCTTTCACGAACCCCATCGCGAATACGAAGAAGGCAGCGGCATCCGCATCGGCGGAAAGAAAATTACGGATATCGACCGCGTCCCGGCTTTTTGGCCTGATAATGCAACCGTGCGTGGCGACATGCTCGACTACGCCCTAGAAGTCGAACACCTCGATCGCCATCTTGGCCTCGTCCTCGCCGACCTCGAGAAGCGTGGCGAACTAGATAAGACCTTGATCATCGTCACGAGCGATAACGGTATGCCCTTTCCACGGGTCAAAGGTAGCACCTACGAGAACGCCAATCACCTCCCCTTGGCGATTCGCTGGCCGCAAGGCATCAAGAACCCCGGCCGTAAAGTGGCCGACTACGTGAGCTTCGTCGATTTCGCGCCGACGTTTCTTGAAGTCGCCGGCATTAATTGGCCTGTGCAAGAACTCGACCCAAGCTCTGGGCACAGCCTGACCGATATTTTCCGCAGTGGGCAAGACGGCCAAAGCAATGTGGCGCGCGACCACGTCCTGATCGGACGTGAACGCAATGACCTCGGCCGACCCGGCGACGTGGGCTATCCGATTCGCGGCATCGTGAAGAACGGCATGGCTTATCTCGAAAACTGCGAACCCTCCCGCTGGCCTGCCTGCAACCCCGAGACGGGCTACATGGATACCGACGCCAGCCCCACCAAAACTTTCATCCTGAACGCCCGACGCGAAAAGGGGTCCGATCCTTTCTGGGAACTCTGCTTCGGCATGCGCCCCGGACAGGAACTTTACGACCTTAGCACCGACAGCGACTGCACCAAGAACCTGGCCGTCAGCCGACCCGCTGAAATCGAAAAACTGAAGACCCAGATGTGGAGCGAACTAAAGACTGCCGGTGACCTTCGCGCCGTCGGTCGCGGCGCTGAATATGAAGCCTTTCCTCATAACGACGAAAGGAAGCGCTTCTTCTACGATCGCTTTATGAAGGGTGAACTCATCGACGCGCCTTGGGTCAAGAAAGCTGATTTCGAAAAAGACCCTTTGAAATAATCTTATGAAAAACTGGTTCGCCCTCCTTCTCGCCTCCATCGCCGGCGCCCTGCCCGCCGCCGATCCGATCAAACGCCCGAACATCGTCTTCTGTTTCGCCGACGACTGGGGCCGGTATGCCGGTGCCTACGCCAAGGTAGACGGCCGACCCAGCCTGAACCAGATCATCAAGACGCCCAACATCGACCGCATCGCCGGTGAGGGCGCGATCTTCCGCAACGCCTTCGTCACCGCCCCCAGTTGCACGCCCTGCCGGAGCTCCCTCCTTTCAGGCCAGTACTTCTTCCGCACCCACCTGGGCGCGATTCTCAACGGCGCGAACTGGGACTCCGCTATCCCCACCTACCCGCTGATGCTCCTCGAGGCAGGTTACCATATCGGCAAGAGCCACAAGGTCTGGAGCCCGGGCACGCCGGCCGACGCCCCATACGGCGGACAGAAATACGCTTACGAAAAGTCCGGTCGCAAATATAACAACTTCTCCGAGAACGCCACGGAGATGGTCAAGGCCGGGGCAACGTTCGCCGAAGCCAAAACGAAACTACTCGATGAGGTCAAAGGTAACTTCCAGTCCTTTCTCGCCGACCGCACAGACGGCAAGCCGTTCTGCTATTGGTTCGGCCCGACCCTTACCCACCGCGCTTACGAGAAGCATTCGGGCGTAAACCTCTGGGGCATCAACCCCGACGACCTGAAGGGCAAGCTGCCTTCCTTCCTGCCCGATGTGCCCGAAATTCGTGATGACGTGGCCGACTACATGGGCGAAGCCCAGGCTTGGGACGCTGGCATCGGAATCCTCATCGCCGAGCTCGAAAAACGCCGCGAACTCGACAACACGATCTTTGTCATCAGCGGCGATCATGGCATGCCCGGTGTGCCGGGCGGGAAGTGTAATCTTTTCGACCACGGCACCAACGTCGCTTTGATCGTCCGCGGACCGGGCGTAAAATCCGGACGCGTCATCGATGACTTCGTCAACCTCATGGACTTGGCCCCGACCTTCCTGGAACTCGGCGGCGTCAAGCCTCCAGCCGTGATGACCGGACGAAGCATCGTACCGCTTCTCTACTCCGCACAGGCGGGCCAGATCGACGCCACGCGCACCTGGGTGATCACCGGACGCGAGCGCCACGTGGGCTCGGCCCGCGAAGGTAATCTGCCCTACCCACATCGCGCCCTCCGCACGAAGGACTTTCTTTATATCCGCAACTTCGCTCCGGACCGCTGGCCGATGGGCAGCCCAAAGTTTACTTCACGCGCCGATATACCGACCTTCTTAGATATCGAAAAAAGTACTTATGCGGCCTTTGCCGACATGGATGCCAGCCCGACCAAGGCCTGGGTCGTACATCACTTTGATGATCCGGAATTCAAGTGGGTCTATGATTTCGCCTTTGCCAAAAGGCCCGGCGAAGAACTCTACGACCTCGCCAAAGACCATGACCAAATCAAGAACGTGGCCACCGACCCGGCTTATGCTGAAGTTTTACGAAAAATGTCGGCCCAGCTCCTGACCACGCTCAAAGAAGTCGAAGACCCGCGCGTCGGCCCGAGCCCCGTGAAGTTCGAACTCCCGCCGTTCACGTTGCCAGGGAAGTAAGTGGGAGTTAGAGTATCGAGTCTGGAGTATCGAGTATCGTGGTAATAGGCAGGGACATCACCACGCGCTGTCCCCTG
>QYQK01000046.1 GCA_007280935.1 Opitutales bacterium | reverse complement strand
ATCCCTACCCCTACCCCAAATATGACCTCCCTCCGTTTCCTCGCGGCTCTCGCTGCTCTCATCGTCTCGGCCTCCGCCGCTGAGCCTAAGCTCGAGTCTGCCTTTAATGGTAAAGATCTCGCCGGCTGGAAGACTTCTGGCGACGACGCCTTCTGGACCGCCGCCGATGGAGTTCTCACGGGCGAGAACAAGGAAGCTTTCAAGGACTACAAAAAGGGCAACATGCTCTATACCGAGAAGTCCTACCAAGACGTCATCATCGAGTGTGAATGCCGTTTCAGCGGCGAAATCGACAGCGGCATCATGGTCCGCAAGGACGCCGCCGGTAAGAAGGACATCCAGATGCAGATCGGGGTCTCTCGTTCTCTTAAGAAGGATATGACCGGCGCTTTCTATATCGGTAAGTATCCTGAAGCCGGTTGGGCTCCGAAGGTCGCCGCGCTCTGGAAGAATAACGAATGGAACAAGATTCGCTTCCAGGCCAAAGGCGACACCTACTCCGTCTGGATCAACGGTGAGCAGGTTTCGAATTACGTTGATGCAGGTTACCCTAAGGCGGCCCCCATCGGCCTCCAGGTCCACGGCGGCGTGAAGATGAAGGTTGAGTATCGCAACATCTCGGTCGCTGAAATCAAGTAAGTCGCAGCTCAATTTAAACAAAGCAGGGCGGGAGTAATCCCGCCCTGCTTTGTTTTTAGGGGAGCGAAGCGGGCGTTATTTCTTTTCCGGCTGGTCCGCTACTTTCTCGATCTCGCCCGTCTGTTCGTTGATCTTAAAGCGAGCAATTGTCCCGTGAAGTTTCTGCTGCTGTTCGAGCCGGTGGCGGGCTTCGTCCGAAAGTTTTTCGACCTGTTTGTCGCGCCAGGCCTTATGGGATTGTTCGTCTGAAATCCATTCGCTGAGACGGAAAGGCAAGGGGATGCGTGGCTTACCACCCGCGTTACCGCCGGTGCTATTTATCGCTAAACCTTGGGCGGAGGCGGCGGTTAAAGGGGTTTTAATCTCGGATAACTTGATGATCGTTGAGTTGAACTTCTTCGAATCCTCGGCGGTCTCGGTGGTTTTTACGGTCACCGTGGTTTCGGTCTTGGGCTTGGTCTCCGTATTAGGTGGGGCGACGGGCTTGGGTTTGATTGCATCTTTGCTTACCTCGGGATTGCTGGGCTTCGCCTTGGGTTCGTTCCATGCCTCGGCGTTGGCATCCTTGGCGGCCGGGGTCGTCTTCTTGGCGGCCACAGCTTTGGGTTGGGGCTTAGCCACTTCGCCGCCAAAAATCTTCCAAGAGGGCAAACTGAGCCAATCGGGCTTATACCAAGGTGATTCTTTGACCGCGGTTGGGCCGGTATTGCTTTCGTCCACGCCCTTGTCGGCGGAACTTGCGGCGCAGCCGGTGAGCAATCCCACCCCTGCGGCGATGAGTCCGAGATTGAGGTGCGTGCGCAGGCTCATGGGCTTATTGGGAAAGAATTTGCAGGGCGGCCATGATGGGCGGGCCGGCTTTGGCGTCGAAGCGCGTGTTCATCGTGAACTTCGCATCGCGCGGGGTGCTGATCGATTTCTCCACCAGGACTTGCTGGGCGCCGGCGGCTTTTTCGTCGCTCAAGGCCCCGCGCATACGCTCAACCATCGATTCGTAGTCAAGCGTATCGATGCAACGATTGATCATCTTCCACCCCAAGTCCGGTGACTTCGGGTTGATGCCCGCAGCGACCAGCTGCAGGGGGTCGCGGCTGGCGCCTTCGCGGAAGCGGTCGAACTGATAGACATAGCGGCCGTTCAGTACCAAGCTGTCGTTGCCGTTCGTGCGGACGGTCATCAGCAATTCAAAATCCAGCGCGGTCTGCATCTGTTCGTAGCGCCCACGGGTGACGTCGCTCATCGGCAGGCGACGAAAGAACCGATTGGAGTCGAGCCAGAAGGTCAAGGCGCCTGGGCTGCTTTTGGCATAAGAGGGGAGTTTATCGCGCAATTCGCCCGGCCTGAGATTTTTGGAGTCAAAGCGGGTGAGGCACTCGCGAATTTCTTGCTCCACGCAAGGCGTCGCGCTGTTACCTTCGAACTCAACTAAAATGATGGCGGTCCGGTTCGTCAGACCAAAGGTAAAAAACCCGCCTTCTGGGTCCATGTAACGGCCCTCCCCATATTTCACCATCGAACGGCTGCGGGTCAGTCTGGAAGCCCCGCGGCCGGTTTCGCTGCGGATGGCTTCGTTCATCTGATCGGCGATACGCGAGAGCGCGACTTCGGCGACGACGGGATCGGTGACGCGGATAATCGCACCACAAATCATAACCGGGTTTTGGTGGGTGCCTTGGCCTAGCTTATTGGTCGGAAATTTCGCAAAACCATAAATCTCAGAGTGAGGATCGAGGCCGTTCTTCAGCAGCTCGGCAATCGCCACCGTCATCCCTTTGCCGCCCGTGCGTTCGAGCCATTCTGGGAAGGCTTGGCTGCCTTTTTGGCGAAGTTCGTCGGGGCGAAAAGTCACGACCGCAAAACTGTCGCCCGGAATCAGGCTCGAGGTGCCGGCATTGGAACGGGCGGATTGATTGGAGCGTTCGGTGGCCCAGAACCAGGCGGCGATGAGCGCGATGATACTGGCCAAGACCGCGACCACGGTGATTTCCCATGCGCTCCAGGCAGTGCGAGCCGCTTGGCCGGCGGCACCTTGGCTTTCGCGGGCTTCGCTGGTGCGGCGCTTGCGGCGGACTTGGACGGCCATGTTAAACGCGATGATCAGCGTCACGGCGAGCGGGTCGAAGACGGCGACCAGTGCCAGCATGAGCCACTTGACGACGTCGTCGGCTTCGGCGTCGAAGGCGCGGGCGACGAAGCGGTAGGAGCCGATGTCGGAAGCTGCAATCGTATCGCGCAGCTGGCGGATCTCGTCGTTGCGCGTGCGGATATTCTTATAAAGGCCTTCGATCTCGGCATCGGTCATGGTCGCCTTGCCTTGGGAATTTTCCTGCAGGGCCGCGAGTTGCTTTTCCAAGTCGGCGATGCCGTCCGAGCCGCTCTTGCGCAGGCTCTTTTCTTCATTATCGATGCGGGTGAGTTCGATGTTGAAGAACTCGCGGAGCTGGGAAACTTCCTGGGTGGTCGCGACGTTGTTCTTCGATTGTTCGCCGCGAAGGCGTTCGATGCGGGCGTTAGCCTCGCTGCGCATCTTTTCGATGCGGTTGCTGGTTTCGGTGAGTTTGGCGAGAATCTGGTCGCGCTCGGGCTTCTGTTGTTCGCGGAGTTCCTGGCCGAGACGGATGTTATCTTTTTCGAAGAACAAGAGCTGATTCGTTACGCCTTGCTTGGTGTAACCTTCGACGGCTTGGTCGAGATTTTTGATGCGGTCGTTAAGGCCGGCGAGGGTCGATTCTTCCGCTCCCACGGCCTTAGCACTGGCGGCTTCTTCCGCGGCGATGCTCTTGGTGATGACGCCCACTTGCTCCGCGGTGCGTTGCATCGGCGCGGCTAATTCCTGCGTCCGACGTTCGCTCAGGGCCTTGCGTTGCTCTTGGAGCCGGGCGAGCGATTGGTTGAGCGATTCGGTCGCCTGCGTCAGGCGATCCTGGGCCTTGGCGATATCTTCCCGGCCGGAGTTATTGATGCGGGAGTTTTTGCCACGCGATTCTTCAATCTGGTGCTGCACCTCGGAGATTTGTTTATCGAGGTCGGCGATCGCCGCTTCATTGCGCGCGTTATTGATCACGGTTTTCTCGTAGGCTCGAGCCAGGTACCCGTAATTTCCCAAGGAGGTGATGGCGATTAGGACTAGGACGGCGAGGGTAAGGTAAAAGCGCAGGGCGCCATTGATTAATTCCCAATAACGATAGAGGAAAGAGGCGGCGACGAGCTTACCGATCTCGAGGCTCGCCGCCATAATCATGACCTGCACGTCGGATCCGATGAAGAGTAGGCCCAGTCCCCGGACCGAGAAGAATGCCGAACAACCTGCGATGTATAAAGCCGAGGTGATTAAGATGAAGCGGAAGCCCCAACTTAAGCTTTTAGGCTCATCGCCGGAGGGGTCATCATGGGTAGGGGGGCTCATTGGGGGTAGGTATAGGCATTTTTAACTCGGACTAAGGGGAAGTGTCAAAAGGACATTAGGGGACCGTCAACCGATGTTCAAAAAAATATGAACTTTAAAGATATACGATTATTATCAATCTTATCAAACCCGTCTCATTAATGCGTTTTATTTGCAACCTGAAGGATGTCCGTCTGTCTAAAACTCAAGCACCCCAACCCTATGAAACTTCACAAGCACTGCCAGGGCAACCACCCCGACACCCTTTCGGGCTTAAGTCGGCGCGATTTTCTTCAGGTGGGCATGATTGGCACGATGGGTTTCAGCCTCTCCCAAATGTTGCGCTTGCAGGCAGCCGAAATGCCTAAGGTCGAAGGTTATGCGGCGATGGCAGATGCGGTCATTCACATCTATCTTCCGGGTGGCATGGCGCAGCACGAATCTTGGGATCCGAAGCCTTTTGCGTCGCCTGATTATCGCGGGCCTTACACGCCGATCAAGACGTCCATCCCCGGCGAATACGTCGGTGAGAAGTTTGTGAACATCGCGAAGATCATGAACAAGCTTACGGTCATCCGCTCGATGACGCACGGCGAAGCCGCCCACGAACGCGGGACGCATAACATGTTCACGGGTTATCGCCCCAGTCCCGCCATCAAGTTTCCGAGCTTCGGTTCGGTGATTTCTCACGAGCAAGGTTCGCGCAATAATTTACCGCCGTACGTCGTCGTTCCCAGCCAGACGATTCCGGAGCAAGGCACGGGTTATATGAGCAGCGCGTTTGGTCCCTTCGCGCTCGGTAGTGATCCCGCTGACAAGGCTTTTGCCGTGCGGGATTTGCAAGGTCCGAAAGATGTCACTTCGCAGCGTTTCGACCGTCGTCGCAGTATGTTGGCCGCCGTCGACGAACATTTCCGCTCCACCGAAAAGTCCGATGCCATCGGTGCGATGGATAGCTTCCAGCAAGCCGCTTATGGCTTGGTCAGCAGTGCCAAGGCCCGCGAAGCTTTCGACCTGAGCAAGGAATCCGACAGGGTGCGCGACGAATACGGCCGCAACACCGCTGGGCAGCGTTTCCTCCTAGCGCGTCGCCTCGTCGAGGCCGGCGTCCGCATGGTCTCCGTGACCTTTGGCGGTTGGGATCACCACTCCAACATTAAGAGCGCTTTTGACGGACAGGCTCCGAATTTCGACCAAGCTTTCGCGCGACTCATCACCGATCTCCAGGATCGCGGCATGCTCAAGCGCACGCTCGTGCTGGTGAGTTCCGAATTCGGTCGTACGCCGAAAATCAATGGCACCAACGGTCGTGACCACTGGCCGCGCGTGTTCTCCGTCGCCATGGCCGGCGGTGGCATGAAAGAGGGTTACATCCACGGCGCCTCCGATGCGTTAGGCGGCGAACCTGATCGCGATGCGGTCGGTCCCGAAGACCTCGCCAAGACCATGTACCGGATGCTCGGGATCAATGCCGAAAAACGCATCGTCTCGGATGGCGGCCGTCCCATCGACATCGTCAACGGCGGTCGTATCATGACCGACTGGCTGGCTTGATCTCGCGCCCTGCCGCACTGCTCGCCTCCGGGGTGATGCAGACGGGCTGCGCCCCGCTGAACCGCTTTATGTTCGCTCGTTTATTTATCGCCCTGTTGCTCACGTCGCTCTGCGTGCATGCGGCTTACCCGGATTTCAATTCCACGAAACCGAACGGTGGCCAATTGGGTTCGGAACTTAAGCTCACGCTCAATGGCGCCCGCCTGGCCGACTTCGAGGATCTCTTGTTTTTCTCGCCTGGTTTTAAGGTCAAGAGCGTGGAGACGCGCACCAATAATAAAGTCGAACTGACCCTTGCCATCGCGTCCAACGTGCCGCCAGGCAACCACCTCGTGCGCATCCGGACGAAGTCGGGCATCTCCCACGCCCGCCAGTTTTTCGTAAGCCCGTTTCCCAATGTGGACGAGGTGGAGCCGAATTCGGAATTCGCGAACGCGCAGCCGATTCAGTTCAATCAGACCATTGAAGGAGTCATCCTGCCCGAGGATGTCGATTACTTCAAGTTGACGGTCAAGAAGGGCCAACGGATTAGCCTCGAAGTCGATGCCCTGCGTTTAGGCTACGGCGTCTGCGATCCGTACATCGCGATCCTGGACAAGGATAAGTTCGAGAAAGCTTTCTCCGATGACACCATCCTGCATCGTCAGGATGGTTTCTGCTCTTTCTCCGCCGAGTATGATGGCGAGTACTACGTGATGATCCGCGAATCTTCGTACCGCGGCTCGGCCAGCTCTTTTTACCGGCTCCACGTCGGGAGCTTCCGCCGGCCCGACGCCCTCTATCCCGCGGGTGGCAAATTAGGTTCCAAACTCAAGGTGAACTTCGTTGATAATAAAGAATCATTTGCGGAAGAAGTGACGTTGCCGACCGAAGAGGATCCCGAGTTTATGCTTTACCCGAAGTCGCAGACGCCGGCGCCTTCAGGAAATACTTTCCGCCTTTCGGCCTTCGACAACACGCTTGAAATCGAACCGAATAATACCTTGGAGCAGGCGACGGTGGCCAAGGATGCCGAGACTTATGCTCTCAATGGGATTATCGATAAACCGGGGGACATAGACTTCTTCAAGGTAGCCCTAAAAAAAGGACAGGTCTTTGATTGTCGCTGTTTCGCCCAAGCGTTGGGCTCGCCGCTCGATCCGACCGTAACCGTGGTTGGACCTAAGGGGAATACGATGAGTTCCAATGATGACGGCGGCGGCATGCGGCGCCTTGATTCCAAATTCAAGTTTACCGTGGCGGCGGACGGCATCTACTCGGTGCGCATCACGGACCACCTCGAGCGCGGCGGGCCAAATTTCGTGTACCGCGTCGAGATGATCGCTTCGCAACCGAGCCTGACGTTCGCTTCGCCTGATTATTCGGTCAACGATACCAATTATCGTCAATTCATGGCCATCCCGCGCGGCGGCCGCATGGTTCTGCTCGAAAATTTCACCCGTAATGGTATCGGCGGCGATTATCGTTTCGACGTCAAAGGTTTGCCCGCCGGAGTGAAGCTGCTCTCCGACTCCGCTCCGGGGGATTTACCCGGCGTGCCGCTGGTTTTTGAGGCCGCCACCGACGCTCCGCTCGCCGGTGCCGTGGCTACCGCCCAGTTGTTGCCCGTCGATCCTAAGAATAAAATCATCGGCCAGCAGCGTCAGATCTATGACATCGTCCGGCTCGGTAACGTGATCTATTACCAAGGCATCGAAGAGAAGATGGCGGTCGCCGTCGTGGAAGAAGCTCCCTATTCCCTCGAAATCGAGAAGCCTCTCGTGCCGTTAGTTCGCAGTGGGGTTTTCAACCTTAAAGTTATCGCGAAACGTAAGCCTGATTTCAAGGGGCCGATCCGGGTCTTCATGTCATGGACACCTCCGGGCATCTCCGCGCTGGGCGAACAGACGATTGCGGCAGATTCGAACGAATGTTATTTCGAATTGAACGCTAACGGCAACATCGACACGAAGGCCTGGAAGTTCGTGGTGATGGGCGAAGGCGACGCCGGCAATGGACGCGTTTATAATGCTTCGCCTTTCGCCGAGCTGGTGACCGAAGCTCCCTATGTCGCCGCCAATGCCATTCCGCTTACGGCGATGGAAATCGGTACGCCTGGCCTGATGGTGACTAATTTCGAAGTGCAACGCCCGTTCGATGGCGAGGCTGTGGCCTCGCTCGTCGGCGTGCCTGACACGATTTCGATTCCTTCGATCAAGGTGACTAAGGATACAAAAGAACTTCGTTTCACGGTGGTCACCAACGACAAGTCTCCCGTGGGTAAGAAAGAGAATCTTTTCGTTCAGGTAGATATTCCCGTCGGCAAGGGCACGACCACGCACCGGGTGGCGGTCGGCTCGATCTTGCGCCTGGACGCTCCGCGCAAGGCGGCGCCAGCTCCGGTCGCCAAGGCCACCGTAACTCCCTCCGCTAAGCCAGCGACGCCAGTTCCCGTCGCCGCCCCCGTCGTGCTCTCGCGGCTCGAGCAACTGCGCCAAAAGACAGAAACCCCGAAGAACTGATTTTCCACATGCCTGACCGTGTCCTTTCGTCCGTTTTCACCTTAACGCTTTTATCCGTAGCCGCCTTGGCCTCGGCCGCTCCGGTCTCCTTTGAGGAAGT
>QYQK01000114.1 GCA_007280935.1 Opitutales bacterium | reverse complement strand
GTCGGTATCCTCGATGCGCAGGATGAATTTACCGCCGGTATGGCGCGCGTAGAGCCAATTGAATAAGGCGGTCCGGGCGCTTCCGATATGGAAGAAGCCGGTGGGGCTGGGAGCGAAGCGGACGCGGACTTGGGACATGCGGGAGAAGGAGGAGGGTGGGGCTGGAATCAGCCTCCGTCATGCCATTTGGAGGCAGGGAAGGGGTGAGGGGAAGCGGAAAAGAACCAGGAGGGTCCGAGGGGCCTGAAAGTCGGCGGGTTCACGGTTTTATGGGGAGCATCCTTGCCCGCCTGATTCGGGCGAGGCCTATCATTTATAAGAATAAAAAAGGCGGCTGGCGCCGCCTTTTCAGAACGTCCGGCCTGGATTTATTTGGCGGCTTCAGGTTCCGGCGGGGCGGTCAGATCTTGGATGAGCCCCATCGAAGTGAAATAGGCGTTTCGTCCGGAAATGCGCTGAACGAACAATTTGGTTTCTTCGGCCGTGGACTCATCTTTAGGGACTTCGGATTTAGCGGGGCGGAGGAAGACATAATCGCCATTGCGCGTCCGGATGGGTGCGGTGATTTTACCGACGCCAGCGACTTCGATGAGTTGGCCGGTGTTCTCGGTCACGCCCGTGAGGTTTTCAGGTACGGTGAAAGCGGTGAAGGCAGCGGGTGATGAGACGGTCAGGCCGAGGGCCTTGGCGCTCTCCGTGAAGCTTTTGCCAGCGGCTTGGTCGGCGAGAAGGGTTTTGTTGAGGCGGCCGACTTCCTCGGTCAGCAGGCGCGAGCGCGCCGTGGCTTTCCAGTTGCTCAAGGCGAGAGCCTTGACTTCAGCGAACTCGGGCAGACGTGATTCGGCGCGCTTATTGAGCAGGACGAAAACGGCGCCTTGTTCGGTACGGTAGACGTCGGTGCGCCATTCTTTTTCGGTGAGATCGCCGCCGGCTCGCAAAGCTTCGGCGGGCACTTTATCGTTCACCGGAGGGCTGCCAGCGTCGTAGGCCGGGAGGGCCGTGATGGTCGCCTTCTTGGCCTTGAGCCAAGCAGCAAACCCTTGATTGTCGGCCTTAGTCGCATCTAGCGCGAATTTTTCGGAGAGCTCGTCGGAGATCAAGCCGGCGAGGTTGGTGACGGCGCGTTCAGCTCGGATTAATTTCTCAATCTCGCCTCGGCGAGCCAAGGCCTGTTCCTTCACCTTACCGGTTTCGAACTTAAATTTCTCGGCGACATTATAGCCGAAAGTGACCACTTCGTCGTCCGAAATGGTGGACGTGTCAGGGGTGACATCCGTGATGGTCACGGCGCTGACTTCGACTTTGGCGGGCAAGCGGTAAGTTTCCTTATTGGCTTCGAAAGAGGCTTTGGCCTTGGCTTCATCGTCGGCAATGGTGGCTTTGAAATTGGCCGATGGGAGGGTGGCGGCGTCTACCGTCCATTTGGCCCGCTCACGATCCAGGATACGTTTGACTTGAGCTGCCGTAGCGTGACCGCCACCGGAGAGGATCGTCATCGCCTTGTTGATGCGCCAAGTATCCTTGATGAAGGACTCGAAGCGGGCGCGGGTTTCCAGATCAGAGGCGTTTAACTGCTTGGAGGCGAAGTCGATGAATTTACCGAGCGTATCACCTTCGGCTTTGCCGTCCGGAGGCATCGTGGCGTCCTTGGCAATTTTGCGGATTTCGGCTTCGGAGGGTTCGGGAATGTTTAGGGAATTGGCCAGACTGAGTTCGGCGACGCGCTGTTGGAGGCTCACATTGTCCATGCGTTGGCCGGTCATGTTCGCGAAGAACTGGGCATCGCGGTGGCGGAGGCGGACGGAGGGGTCGTTAAGGTCGACGCCCAGGTACATGTAGGACCCCGAGCCTTTGAGGGCGCCGCGACCGGCAAAACCGTAAAAGACAAAAGAGACCACGATGATCACCAGCAAGAAGCCGAAGATCAGACGATGGTGTTTGCCGGTGGCGTTCTGTAGCCAAGTAATCATCCCGCCAACTTGCCTAGCCCTTTGGCGGCTGTCAATCAGTCGGAGGGGGGTGCCTTGCGCTTGCGCTTGGGAGGCTTCCTTTTATCCCTTTTGACGTGCCTAAGCCCGTCCAGTGCATCGTTGCCGTCGCCCAAAACGGGGTGATTGGTGTCGAAGGGCGTCTGCCTTGGCATATCCCCGAGGACTTGGCTTGGTTTATGTCGCAGACCCAGGATGGGGTCATGATTGAGGGTCCCGCTTGCTATGCCGAATTAGGGAAGGCTTTGCCGGGGCGGGGGACGGTGGTGGTTTCGCGCGACGCGGGGAAGCAATTCCCGGGCGCGGCCAAGGCCGCCGATCTGACGGAAGCCTTGGCGCTCGCCCAGGCGAT
This sequence comes from Opitutales bacterium, assembly GCA_007280935.1. Classification (GTDB taxonomy): domain Bacteria; phylum Verrucomicrobiota; class Verrucomicrobiia; order Opitutales; family UBA953; genus UBA953. The sequence continues at coordinate 9,626 of QYQK01000114.1, read as the reverse complement.
GCCTTGGCCGGGCCCGGTTTGGATCACGGGGGGAGAGCGCATCTACGCCGAGGGGCTGCCGCTTTGTGAACGCTTGCTCATCACGCGCATCGACCGCGATTTCGATGGCGACCGTTTCTTCCCCGCCGATTGGCAGCACACTTTCACCAAGCTCGTTTCGTCGAAGAAGGGTATGCAGGATGGCTTGGGGTATGCGTTTGAAGTTTGGGAACGATAAACGCCAAAACTTCCAACGAGGGGGCACGTGGGCAGGGTGAACTGCTGCGAAGCAGGGCGCAGGGTAGGGGCGCGACTGCGTCGCGTCCGTTCGCATAACCGTGTTCGACGAATCGGGCAGGGTGGTTGGGCCCTCTGAAGTCCGTCCGTCCACGGACGCCACGCAGTGGCGCCCCTACCCGATGCAACTAGGGCAGCACGCGGTGCTGCCCCTACCCCTACCTCTGCCTTGCCCCCTCGCGACGATGGCCCATAGTCGCGTTATGCTTTTACCCCTGCTCATGTTGGCCGCGATTCCGGCCACGATCCTCGAGGAGTCTAAAGTACCGCCGTATGTCCTCCCTGATCCGCTGGTCTGCGCTGATGGCAGAAAAGTCACCGATGCGAAAACGTGGGAATCCGTGCGGCGTCCGGAAGTGATGAAACTGGTGGAAGAAAATATTTTCGGACGCACGCCGAATACCCAAGCGGCGCAGGCCGAGAGGGTGATTGAGGTGCGGGAAGAGGATAAGCAGGCCCTGGGCGGAAAGGCCACGCGGTCGCAATGGAAAGTCTGGCCCATCGGCAAGAAGGGGCCGGCCTTTGATCTGCTTCTCTATACGCCCAATAACATCAAGGGTCCCGCTCCGGTATTCTTAGGTCTGAATTTCGGGGGCAATCACACGACGGTGGAAGACACCGCGGTTTTCTTACCGTCGACTTGGGTTTCCAAGCAATGGACGACGGTCGACAAGGTCAATCGCGCCACGGAGGCGAGTCGCGGAGCTCAGGCGGCTCGTTGGCAACTGGAGATGATTATCGCCCGGGGTTATGGTATGGCGACGGTCTATGACGGAGATTTCGAGCCCGACTATCCGGAAGGCTGGAAGGAATCGTACCGGGCGGCGCTCTCGCCGCAGGGCACGCAGACGCAATGGGCCGACGGTCAATGGGGTTGCATCGGTGCTTGGGCTTGGGGGCTCTCGCGCACGCTCGATGCGTTGGAGAAAAATCCCTTGGTCGATGCGAAGCGTGTCGCCGTCATCGGACATTCGCGTTTGGGTAAAGCTTCGCTCTGGGCGGGCGCGCAGGATGTCCGTTTCGCTTTGGTTATTTCCAATGATTCTGGTTGCGGCGGGGCCGCTCTCGGCAAGCGGATTTTTGGCGAGACCGTCGGCGTCATCTCCGGGCACTATAAAGGCAAAGGGTTTCCGTATTGGTTCACGGCGCGCTACGAAACCTACTCGGAAAAAGAGGAGCTGATGCCGCTCGATCAGCATTATTTGTTGGCGCTCGTGGCGCCGCGTCCGCTTTACGTCGCCAGTGCCGCCGAGGACCTGTGGGCCGATCCGCAAGGTGAATTTCTGGGAGCCGTGCATGCCGATCCCGTTTATCATGTCCTGGGCCGGCCGGGCTTGGGGACGAAGGAATATCCCAAAATCAGCCAATCCATCGGGCAGACCATCGGCTACCATGTGCGTCCGGGGAAGCATGATATCAATGCCGAAGACTGGCAAAACACCCTCAATTTCGCTGATCGGGTTTTAACGAAGAAATAAAGCCGGCCCGCGTCGCCATTCGGGAAGGATTGACTAAATATCAATTCACGGGATTTTAACTGCTGCAAGCTCTCGTATTTCAATGGATAGAATGCTGGCCTCCGAAGCCGGCGATTTGGGTTCGACTCCCAACGGGAGCACCACTTTCAAGCGAGTAAGTTTGCAAGGACAGAGGGTAGGGGCAGCACCGCGTGCTGCCCTAGTCGTATCGGGTTGGGTTGAGCGCCCTCGCTCAACCGCGTCTGACCAAGGGTGGTCAGCCCTACCTCGATCCAGAACTCAAGGGGGAACCGGAGACCGGATGATTGGTAGGGGCAGCACCGCGTGCTGCCTTAGTCGTATCTGGCCGCCGTTCGGTGGCCGTGGGTAGGGGCAGGACTACGTCATGCCCGGCGTCCAAGGGCGCGGCGTAGCCTCGCCCCTACCTTGCGTTCACCATTCGGCGAACGGAGTTTTAAGCCCCCTCCTCCTGCTCTCCGGTCACCTTACTACCGACGGTGAGTAAGACGATGAGCCCGATGACTGCATAGCAGATCGCGGAGCCGAGCAGGACGTTCCGAAGTTTGAACAGATCCGTCATCCAGCCCATGATGATTGCGGCAAAAGGCAGGAAGCCGAAGAAGCTAAGGCCGGTGACGGCAGAGACGCGTCCGCGGATTTCGGCGGGCGAACGTTCCTGCACGATGGTGTTGGCCAGTCCGACCAACGTCGAGACGCCCACGGCCAACGAGAACAAGGAGAGGCCGGCCCAAATCTGTTGATGCGCCTGACTGAGGCTGACCAGGGCGCCGCACGCGATGACCATGCCCAGGGTGATGGCGAGTCGACGAAGATGCCGTGGCAAAGCCATAATCAGAAGGGAGCCGAGAACCGAGCCTGCTCCGGAGCACAACATGAGTAAGCCCATTTCTTGGGCGTTCGCGCCGAGGTCGTGCTTGGCGTAAATCGGCAGCAGCACGATGATGACCGGGAAAACAAAGAGCGTGTTGGTGGCGAGCAACGCTACCATGGCTAAGCTTGGCGGATCTTGGCGGACGTGTCGGAAGCCTTCACCCGCGCCACCTTGGCGCTTTTCTTCTTCTTCCGCCGTGCCTTGCGGACGTCTAGGCAAGGTGGCCAGCGCGATCATCAGGGCGACGAAAGAGGCGGCGTTCAGGTAGAACGCCCATTCGGCGCCGTAGCGGCCAACGAGATAACCCGCGGCAGCGGGCCCGACCAGTCGGGTCGCATGAAAGACGGCCCGGTCGACGGCGATGGCTTTGCCCACGTGCTCTTTGGCGACGAGTTCAGGGACGATGGCCGCCGCCGCCGGCATCTCATAAGAACTGGATACTCCGAGAAGGGCTGCGGCTAAGATGATATGCCAGGCTTGGAGCGTGCCGTGGGCGACAAGGATGCCGATGCCTAGGGCAAAGAGGATTTGGGCGAGTTGGCAGATTTGAAGGATGCGCCGTTTGTCGTAGCGATCGGCATAGGAGCCCCCGATACGAAAGAGCAACAGCATGACGACCCCGCTGGCCAGATGCGGGGCGGCTTGGAGCAAGCCTTCCCAGCGGCCAAGGCCTTCACGGGCCACGACTTCGGTCATCACCCAGCCGAGGGCCATTCCTTGCATCCAGGTACCAGTCATCGAAATCCCTTCGCCGAACATATAGCGGACGAAAGGACCGTTGGGGAAACGCTCACCGGTAGGAATGGAGGAGGGGGAGGACATCGGTATCAGAGTATGGAGTATCGAGTATGGAGTATAGGTAAAGACAAGGTGTCGCGGGCAAATCGCCCCCGATACTCGATACTCAATACTCGATACTCAGCCTACTTCTTATACGCTGCTTCCGTCGCCTTCCAGGCGGCATCGACGGCAGGCTTCAAGACTCCGGCGATGGCTTTATAACCGTCCACATCGGGGTGGAGATTATCCTTCAAGTAGTGCCCTGGCTTGCCTTCGCCGTTCGGTAGGTTGAGGGCGAGATTGATGTCCACGAAGTAAAGGTTCTTTTCTTCCCGACATAATTTTTCGAGCTGACGGTTATACTCGTCCAGGAGGTCCCACTTGGGCTTACGGGAAGGAGCCCGGGTGGTGGCGACGAAGACCACGGCGCAGTCCGGGTTCTCCTTGCGCAGGCGGGCGAGGTATTCGCGGATACGGGCGATGGGTGCTTCGACCGGGTCGCCGGAATTGATGTCATTGCCGCCGCACTGGAAGACGACCACGCGCGGGTGATAGGGTAGCGTGATGCGATCCATGTAGCCGAGGACCTCGGTCGTAAAGGAACCACCGAAGCCGCGGTTGATCACCGGGTAGGGCTTCATCTCCTCGCCGACGTTCTTCCACATACGCAGCGTGCTGGCACCGCTGAAGAGCAGGGCATGTTGGGGCGGCGGATTAGCCTTATCGGCGGCTTCGAAGGCGGTGATGTCCTTGGCCATGCGCAGCGGCTGCTGGGCGAGCGGGATGTGAGGTTTGGTCTCGTCAGCTGCGAGCGCGGTGAGGGCGAGTAAGCACGAGAACCAGAGAGAGGGGCGCATGGGATAAGAGTTATTTAGAGAAAGAAGGCGCGGTCTGTTGCCAAGCTTGAGCGACGGCGGGCAGCAGTAATTTTGCGATGGCCTTGTAGCCTTGTTCGCTCGGGTGCAGGTTATCTTTGACGTAGGCACCTTCGCGCGGTTCGCCGTCGGGCAGATTGAGGGCCGGATTAATATCCAAGAAGGTAACTCCCTTTTCGGTCTGAGCGATTTTTTGGAATTCCGCATCCGTCTTTTTCATTTCATCCCAGAAGGCTCGCCGTGACGGCGCGTGGGTGATCGAAAGCAAAATCATCACGCAGTCAGGGTTTTCGGCTCGGACTCGGCTCCAGTAGGTGCGGACGCGTCCGGCCACCTCGGCCGCCGTGGCTTGGTCATAATTCAAATCATTGCTGCCGCAGTGGTAAGCGATGACCCGGGGGTGATAGGGCAAAGTGATCCGGTCCATGTAATGGAGGACGTCGGTGGTCTTAGAGCTGCCAAAGCCGCGGTTGATTGCTGGGTAGGCCTTGAAGACTTCTAAGGCGTCGGTCCAGCGGCGGAAGGTGCTCGCGCCCGTCAGCAAGAGTCCGTGTTGCGGCGGCGGATTGGCTTTGTCCAGGGACTCGAAGGCCAAGATGTCTTTATCGAAGCGGGTCGGGCTATCGCTCGCGGCACTGATCGCGGGAGCGTCCTTGGCGGCATGACCAACGACGGTACAAAGAAGAACGAGCCAGAGGATAGGGCGCATGGGTGGGAGACGGGGTGGGGTAGGAAATTAATGAAGCACGCCCGAGGGAGGGCAAGCGGACACATCGTCCGCCTGTCCTCTTGCCAACCGCCTCCGGTCAGCTTTCTTTCTCAGGCATGCCAATCGTACCTGGACTCCGCGGCCCTTATGAAACCGTACGCGGTATGGTTTACCTGCCTCGCCTAGTCGATAAGCTGCGCCTGCATGCCCGTGGTCAATTGCACGCGGATTTCGTGAATAATCTCGGCAAAGCTTTCGATGACCGATGCTGCCAATATTTAGGGATTAAGTATGACGAGTTGCGTGCATGGGTGCTCGGTCAGCCCGAGGTGTCGGATGAGCAAGTCTGCGTCTGGGCCGAGGCCAGAGGTCGTAAACTTTCGCCGAATGACCTCGAAATCTGGAACGGTTTTATGACGAAGCGCGGCTGGCGCGATGAGGCGAACGAGGTGCTCGTCCGCCGGCTGAAGGAAAACGGACTCACCGCGGAGGCCGGCATCGAGACGATGTTCGATTATATCGAAGTCGACGAAGGACGCCCGGCCCGAAAAAAGGCCCTCTGAACGGCTTCGGTTGGTGATTGAGTTCGGTCCGCGGCTTCTCTTATTTTAGTTACCAGACAGGTCCGGCTTAACCTACGTCCCTTCCCCGTGCCCCTTTCTCGTCCATGCTTTCGCCGGTCCCTGTCGCCACGGGGTAAAAATGAAGGGTTCGACCGATGTTGATGGATTGTTTTGCCCAGGCTTCGGTCTTGGCAATCAAGGCGGGCAAGGGACCGAACGCCGCAAATAACTTCGCGGCCGCGATTCTCGCCTTCCGTCATGGGGGCTGGATTGTCTCGTTAATCGGCGCGGCGGCGATGGTCGGCCGGCTGCTCATCGATGAGGCGGCGACGACGCACTGGGTGCGTTCGCTCAAGCATATCTTGGCGGCCGCGATCTTCTCGATCATCGCTTTTTTTGTCACTTTCCAGTGGGAGCTCTCGGCCATCAACAAGGCCATCATCCAAGGTCTCACGGGGGCGCTTTCGCCCGAGCTCGTGGACTGGATGACCTTCACCATCCAGCAGAAGTTGGGGATGAATAAGCAAGCCCGGCGTAAGCCCTCCCGCCGAAAACGCTCGTCGGGCCGGAAGCGTTCCACCCCCAAGAAGAAGCCTGCGGCCACCGTGCTGCCTGCCGTCCGCCCGCGTCGCCGTCCGCGCGCGACCTAATTTTCATACCCAAATTATCAATACTATGAGCAAAACACGATCATCGCGCCGTCCCCTCAAGGGCGGCCTCGTTCAAGCAGAAGTCGGCATCGTCGGCATGGTCGTGGTGACCTTGCTGGTTTCCCTCGCGGGTCTTTGGTTCAGCCATGAACTTAAAGATACCACCGAGAAAGTACGCAATGCCACCGCCGGCATCCAAAGCTCCGTCGAGGCCTATAAAAAGGCCATGAAGTCCACGGCCACGATGACGGTCCTCATCGGACCGGGAGATACCCTGAAATCCGACAATAAGAAAGTCGAAGAAGCGGACCAGAATGCGACGGCCTCGCTGAACCAGGCCGAGACCGATACGCGCGAATGCCTTTCCTTGCTGGATACGGTTTTACGTCTGTTGGCGACTTACGAGACGACCACGGTCACGTTCGCGGGCTGTTCGCTGATCTTCGCGCTTTTCGTCATCATCAGGCAGTTTAAGCTGTGACGTCCTCTGGCGGCGGCCGCTCGTTTCCTTAGGCGAAATGGCCGAAGCCGCGCACCGCGAGCGGTTGCCCGCTGGCAATATCATAGGCCTTCCCTTCCCCTTTTTCGATACTTCCCAGGCGGGTAATGCCAGTGGCTTTAAAGGCCTGTCTGAAGTCGCGGTCTAATAAATCGGCGCGGTCGGCGCTGACCGTAAAGAGCAGTTCATAATCTTCACCATCTTGGAGGGCATGTTCTAAGGCGGGACGGCCATCGGCCCGCGAGAGGGCGAGGGCGGCCTCCGCCATGGGCAAGGATGCAAGCTCGATACGGGCGTTGCGTTGCGAGCCAAGCAGACCGGGCAGGTCTTTCGCCAGCCCGTCGGAGAGATCCGTGCAGGCCGTGACTTCGCCGCGTCCGCAAAGCCATTCGCCTTCCGCGAGGCGCGGTTTGAAGTCGAGGTGCTTGCCGTAAATCGATCCACCGAGTTGGCCGGTGACAAAAAGGATATCGCCGGGTTGGCTGGTCCGTCGGGTCAGGACGCGGTGCGAGAAACCTTGGACGGCGAGCGTTGCCGCGAAGGAACCCGTCGCGGCACGACAAACATCGCCGCCGACCACCGTCAGCCCGGCTTGGGCAGCGGCCCGCCCCGCGCCATGGGCGAAATCGATCAACCATGCCGCGTCTACGTCGGGCCCCATGAGAAGGGAAAGGAGACTGTCGGAAGGGCTGGCTCCGGCGGCGGCCAAGTCGCTCAAGTTGCGGTTAACTAATTTAGCTCCCGCGCGCATACCGCTGCAGGAAAGATCGAAGTGCCGCCCAAGCAGGACCGAGTCTACGGTGCTGACGCGATAAAGCCTTCCGCCCGTGGCCGGAAAAATCGCGCAATCGCCACCGGGGCCGGCGGGGAACGGGGGGCAGACTTCCGCGAGGGCTGCGACGACGCGCCGGATAATTTCTTCCTCGGTCAAGGTCGCCACACTTTGCGCGGCATGAGAGGTCAGAGCGCCCATGGTCTAGAATTTGGTCGAAGCGGTGGGCGCGAGCAAGAGCCAGAAAAAGTTATGGGCATTAAAAGCCGCGTGGACGCCCATGCAGGTGAAGAGGCCGAAGCGATCTCGGACGATGCACAGGAAGCAGCCAAAGGCGAAAAGCGGCAAGAAAGCCGCCGCGCTGCCGTGCACGATCCCGAAGAGCAGGCCCGTCACGACGATGGCATACCCGCGTGGCAGCCAGCCTTTGAGGGAGTTATAAAGCGTGCCGCGAAAAGCCAGTTCCTCGACGACGGGCGCACCAATGGCGATGGCGAGAAAGATCGCCCACAGCTGCCAGGCTGGGCCGTTCCATTGGGCGAGAGTTTCCACGAGTTGTTGCGGTTCTTCGGGAAGTACTTGGCCCTGCAGGCTGCAGAACCAATAAAAAGCTTTCCAAGCCAAGGTGGCCAAAACGGCCAAGCCAACGACAGAGAGGAAGGATCCCAACCAGTTACGCAGCGTGCAGGCTTCCCAGGTGAAGCGCAGTTCGTTTTTGAAATTTGAAAAGACGGGCGGCGGCGGTTCGCCTTCGAGGACGGCTGAGGGGGCCCAGGCCACCGTGCCTCGGGTGATATTTCCTAAGAATAGTAAAGTGCCGACACCCACCATTTGGCCGAGGAACTGGGCTAACATCTGATGGCCGAGGGTCGCGCCGTTGGGTTTAATGAAGAGGCTGGTGAAGAGGCTTGCCGAGGAGTAGACCGCAAAAAAGAAAAGACCGAGGGATAAGAAACTCAGGGCCGTGGCACTCAGTCCGCGGAGACGTACGGGATAGTCGGTACCGGGGAGCGCGTAGCCACGCGTCAACGAGTAAAGTCCGAGTCCGCTGAGGACGAGGCTCCACCCGACAAAAAACCAATCGGCGAGACCGAAGCCAGCGAAGGTCGCTTGCAGCTCGGCGGGCATATTAAGCGGTGCCGCTGACTAAGCGACCGCCGACATAGGTTGAACGGATTCGGCTCGAGAACACGCGTTCGGCCAAAGGATTATTTCTCCCCTTGGATTGTTGAGCGGCAATCGTGGCCGTCCATTGGGCCTGCGGGTCGATCAAGACCAAGTCGGCGTCGGCTCCGGTGCGCAAGGTGCCAGCTTTTAAGCCGAGTACCCGGGCCGGGCCTAAAGTGAGACGGGCGATAAGCAAGGCCAAGTCCGCATGGCCGCCGGCGACGATGGCTTCGTAAGCGGCGGAGAAAGTTGTTTCCAGGGTGGCTGCGCCGAAAGGGGCTTGATCAAATTCGCAATCTTTCTCGGTCGCCGTGCACGGCGAGTGGTCGGAGCAGATTGCATCGAAGGTGCCGTCGACGAGCGCGGCGATCAGGGCCAGCCGGTCGGATTCTTCGCGCAAGGGCGGATTGAGTTTCAGGTGCGTATCGTATTGGGCTAAGGCTCCGTCGGTCAGAAGCAGGTGTAAGGCGGAAACTTCGGCGGTGATCGAGAGGCCGCGGGCCTTGGCGCGCCGGACGATTTCGGCGGAGCCGCCGGAGGAAAGGTGCTGCAGGTGAATCCGAGCCTTGGTGAGCTCGGCGAGTAGGCAGTCGCTCGAGACCACGATCTCTTCGGCGGTGCGCGGCCAGCCCCGGAGACCCAAGCGCAGCGACCAAGCGCCTTCGTGCATCTGCGCGCCTTCCGTCATACTGCTGTCTTGGCAATGATCGAGCACGACCAGGTCGAACATCGCGGCGTATTCCAGGGCGCGACGCATGATCTCGTTGTTCTGCACGCCCGAGGTCGTGTCGGTGACCGCGACGACGCCGGCTTTTTTAAGCGAACCCAAAGGGGCCAGCGCCTTGCCTTCGTGTTCTTTGGTCAAGGTGCCGGCGGGCAGGACGCGGACGGCCGCATCGCGGGCGCAGATTTCGCGCAAGAGTTGAATGGTCCCGATATTATCGGCGGCTGGTAACGAGTCAGGC
>QYQK01000068.1 GCA_007280935.1 Opitutales bacterium | reverse complement strand
CTCCAAGGCGTTGTGCTGGATCGCAAAACTCATGGGGGTCTTAACCTCCGGTTTATCAATCTTCATCGCGACCTTGCCTCCGATATAAATCGTGTAGGCTTTTTCCGTCCAAAGTATCCCGTAGGTATTAAACTTCTTGGAAGCGGCCTCTTTCCCGCCACCCAAGAAACCTGTCTCCTTGGGCGAGGCGGCGTCGCGCGTCCCCCCCGCCGAAGCTAGCCGGGCCCAGGGATAGACCAAGTCAGCCCCTTTATTCTGAATGGTAATGGAGGCCCCAGGGATCTCCTCGGCCGTCGAGCTGATCCGCATCGTACCCCGATGGCCTTTGTAGGCGTTAAAGCGGATAGATGCCTCGTAATAGCCATAAGGCTGTTCGGGCTTGGCGGCGATGGTGATGCCACCACCCACGGGGCCGGTAGGCGTCATGCCGAAACCCAAGACCAGCTTACCCTTCTTGATCGAAACATGCTGAGGCGCGGTGATTTTCCACTTCGTCTGGTCGACGGCGGCTGCCTCAAAGTCATCGGAGAATATGACTTTCATCTTCAACGCCGGGTTATCCGCCCGGGCAATGAGAGAAGCCAGAATCAGCAAGAGGATGGAGTAACGCATCGGTATTATTTATAGATTTTCACCCAATCAATCTGCATCGGTTCAGGGGGCAGCTTAGGATCGGGAAAATTCTTCAAGACGCCGCCTTCGGGAAGATTGTGGTAAAAATGTACCGATAGGGGCGCCGTTGGCGTCGTAATACTAACGCGATGGACTTGGCGGGTGTTGACATACCAAGCGAAGTATTTCGGGGTCGAAAGGACGCCATAGGTGTTGAATTTCTTATAGGAAGCACCGCCATCGAGCGGAATCGGGCTATTGACCGGCTCGATGTTCCTAACCCCGGCCTCTTCAGCAATTTTAACGCTTGGGCGGACAGTGTTTGTGGCCTCGCCGGTCGTCACGAAATAAATTTCGGCGGCCGGAAACTTCTTGGCCGCAGATTCCTCGAAAAACGTGCGTACTTGCATGCCGCTATGCCGTCCTTTCGTTTGGATCATTCGAATGGAAGCCTCAAAATAACCGTAGGGCTGACGAAACTTGCAGGTGATGCTGGCATTCTTCCACAAGGTAGGCTTGCCGTCCTTCGTGGAAACTTCGAGGGATAATTTACCATCCGCGAACTTGATACCTTCTTTATTATCTTTGCTGAAATCCCACTTGGTCAGATCCAGCTCCTTGCCATCAAATTTATCTTCAAAGACTAACTTCATGCTGCTGGTCGGATCAGCCCAAAGGACTGACGTAAATAGAAATAGGGCGATAAGACGGACGTACATAGAATGAGGGGGCATTAAGAGTAAAAATCTAACCAAGGCTTTTGGCAAGTGCATGATAACCGATAGCCCGCCCCCGAGGCCGGGCCCAGGCAAAGAAACCCAAGAATTACTTCCAAATTTTCACCCAATCAATGACGAGCGGCTCAGGACCACGGTCGGGGTTCGGAAAACCGCGCAGCACGCCCCCCTCAGCCGTTCCGTGACTAAATTTCAACTGAAATGGACCCGAAGGAGTCGGGCGTTCGACCCGGAAAACCTGTCGCGTATTCACATACCAGAGGTAGGTCTTGGGCGTCACCAGCAGGCCGTAGGTGTTAAACTTCTTATACGTCACGCCGCCCTCCATTTTAATCGGATTTTCCTTAGGGCGCAGTTTCTGAGTTCCGAGCAATTCGCCGACATCCAAATAAGGTCCTACCTTATCGGCGCCCCCACATTCAAATCCTAAACTAGCCGACGGAAATTTCGTTTCAATAGAACTACCGCTGATACCGAAATAGACGCCATGGCCCTTAGTCTGCACCATTTGGATCGAGGCTTCAAAATAGCCATAGGCTTGCTTGAACTTACAAGCCAACTCCCCGGATCGCCAGATTGTAGACTTGCCGCCTGAAATCACTTCAATCGAAGCCTTACCGTCAGCCAACTTAACGATCTCTTTCTTGAAACCCCATTTCGTCCCGTCGATAGTTGCATCGTTAAACTGATCTTCGAAAGCCAATTTCATGGCACCCTCTGGCCCCGCCCAAAGAGCGGTGGCGAAAACGAGGATGCATAGGCGCAAAATCATTCGGCTAAGGGGTTTCCCCTAAACAAAAACCCTATCCCTTAGACGTTGCAACCATTCTAAGCATTCAAAACCCGCTTAATTCTCGAAAATCATATCGATTTCCTTCCGGGCCAGCGGGCGACAATCGCCCAAGGGCATCTTGCGCAAAACGAGTTCGCCGATTTGGAAACGCCGAAGCGTCTTCACATGGAAGCCGAAGATTTCGAAGAGACGCCGAATTTCGCGCTTCCGTCCCTGGTCTAAATGAATCTCCAGCGAGGCCGGATTATCGGGATGACGGATCACTTTCTTGAAACGCAGGTGCTCGCCTTCTTCAAAAGCTCCCTTGATCAAACGCGGCGTGAGCGTGGGGTCATAATCCCGATTCAAGAGAATCTCGTAACGCTTAATGACGCCACCTGACGGGTGCATCACTTTGTTGGCCAAATCGCCATCATTGGTCAGCAACAGCAAGCCTTCCGAATCCTTGTCCAAACGCCCGACGCAGAACAACCTCAGCTCCTTGTACTCAGGAGGGACCATTTCGAAGACCGTATGCCCGCCATGCGTATCATCATTGGTGCAAAGAAAACCTCGGGGCTTATTCATCATCAATACCACCGTTCGGGACAAAGGTTTGACTAATTGACCCCGGCAGCGGACCTGATCGGTCTCACCATTGACGGGCTGTCCGGTCTTGGCGACGGTGCCATTGATCGTCACGACCCCCTCCGCGACCAGACGTTCCGCTTCCCGACGGGAACAGACCCCCGAGGTAGCGAGAAATTTATGGATGCGCATAGGTCCTTCTGACACGCCCTACCCATTGAGGCATTTAGCGACACAGGGCGAGACAATCAATTCAGGCCTCAAGTGAGGACTTTTCTCGCCCTCCTTCCCTCCCTTGCCCTACATAGTGCTCATGCGCCTCATCGACGGTAACGCCATCGCCCAACAAGTGCTCGCCGAAGTCAAAGAACGCGTGGCCAAGCTCGCCCCGGTCATTCCGCACGTGGCCTTCGTCCGCGTCGGCGACGATCCGGCCTCGGTCTCATATGTGACCAAAAAGCAGAAGACCGCGGCGGAGGTCGGCATGCACGCCAGTATTAAACTGTTTCCCGAAAACGTCAGTAAGGCCGAACTCTTCGCCCACCTTGACGCCCTCAATGCCGATCCATTGATTCACGGTATCCTTATTCAGGCACCTCTACCCAAGCACCTGCCCGAGACGGAAGTCTTTAACCGCGTATCCCCTGATAAGGACGTCGATGGCTTCGGCACCCAAAGTATCGGCCGCCTTGTCCAAGAAATCCCTGGCGCCTTTGCCGCCTGCACGCCCGCGGGCGTCATCGAACTTCTCCGTCGCTCCGGCATCGAAACCGCCGGCAAACACGCCGTGGTTGTGGGCCGCTCGTTGATCGTCGGCAAACCCGCCGCCGCCCTACTTCTGGCTAAAGGTTGCGATTGTACCGTGACCATCGCTCATTCGCGCACCCGAGACCTTCCCAGCATCGTCCGCCAGGCCGACATCATCATCGCTGCGATCGGCAAACCTCGTTTCATTACCGCCGACATGGTCAAACCTGGAGCGGTCGTCATCGACGTGGGTATCAATCGCATCCCGGACGCCACCAAGAAGAACGGCTATCGCATCGTCGGCGACGTCGACTTCGACGCCGTCTCTCCGAAATGCGAAGCCATCAGCCCCGTGCCGGGCGGTGTGGGTCCGATGACGGTCGCCATGTTGATGAAGAACACGCTCGACGCCTGCGAGCGGGCTCAAGCTCGTGCTTAACGCTCCCCCCATCCCGCCGTCGAGCCCTCCGCCCATCCCGTTTACGCCTGCGGGGTATTGGTGGAGGACGCTGGCTTGCCTGGCGGATATCATTCCCCTCTTATTCTTAGGCTGGGCACTGGCTGGCTTAATGGCCGGCCCGGACGAACTCGCCGCCCGTCAAGATACCGATGCTTGGATGCACCGCTTTATCAATCAATACGTAAAGCTCTTCAGTGCCGGCGGCTCCTCACGCGAAAACCAAGCGCTGATGGATATGCTTCTTAAACCCGACCCCAAGGCGCTCGAAGCCATGTCCGTGTGGGTGAACTTCCAAGGCATGGTGACTTTTTTCACGCTCATGCTGACCTTAACCTTCCAAGAGTGGCAGATGAAGGGCCAGACGATCGGCAAAATGATCTTCAACCTGCGCACAATTGATATCGGCACCCGCCAGCCCCCAGTTTTTTTCGGCTGCTTGCTGCGCTCAGCCTGGAAGGCCTCGTTCTTCGCCCTGCCCAACCCCATCTTCATGGTCATTGGGATCCTCAACTTTCACGTCCCGCTTTTTCGTCGCGACCGTCGCGCCTGGCACGACCTTTGGACGCGTTCTCAGGTCGTCGAATCGCGTAAAAGCTGAGCCGATGAGATTCGCCCTGCTCTGCTTGATCATGGCGACAAAGTCAGCGGCCACTGACCTCACCCTGCCACCGCTGACCGAACAGGGCCCGGAGCCCGGCAAGCGAGCCGCCGTCACCACAACCGAATATGCCGGCACGAAAGTCCATCACCTGATCGCGTTGCCTGACGACTGGACGCCGAATTGGAAAGCCCGCGGCCAGAGCTGGCCCGTCATCGCGGAATACACCGGTAATTACTTCCCCACGTCCGGTTCGACGGGTGAAATCGAAGGCGCCGCCCTTGGCTTCGGTGCCTCACGCGGCAAGGCCATCTGGGTCGTCCTGCCTTACGTCGCCAAAGACCATCAGAAGAACGAAATCACCTGGTGGGGCGACATCGATGCCACCGTCAGCTACGCCAAAACGAACATCCCACGCATCTGCGCCGAGTTCGGCGGCGACTCTAAACGGGTCGTGCTCTGCGGCTTCTCGCGCGGTGCCATCGGGGTCTCCTTCCTCGGCCTGCACGACGACGACGTCGCCAAGCTCTGGTGCGGCCTCTGGGCCCACGACCACTTCGACGGCGTCAAGGCCTGGACGACCCCCTGGGGAGCGCCGCTCGCCCGCTACCGCGAGGAAGCCGCTATCCGCCTGCGTCGCCTGCAGGGACGCCCGGTGCTGGTAACCCAAGCGAATGCGGGCGACGAAACCCGTCGATTCGTCGAGCCCATCGCCTCGATGAATGTGGACTACCTCACAGTCGACATGGGCGCACTCTACGGAAAATTCCCGAACGACGCCGTAAAGCACCCGCACAATGACCGCTGGCCACTGCGAGATTGCGCGGCGGCGAGTGTGGTACGTACTTGGTTTGAACGCGTGACGACGACGGACAAGCCCGCGAAGTAAGCCGTCCGCCGAACTCCACGGAGAGCTTTCTCTGAGGCATAAAAAAGCCCCAGTACCTGGGGCTTTTTGAACAAACTGAACGCGCTTAGCGGCGCTCAGGACGATCGCCACGGGGGCGATCCATGGGCTTAGGAGCTGGCGCGTATTCGCGACCTTCCTTCTCGGCGATGGCGGCGCGGCGCGAGAGGCGCACGCGGCCCTTGTCATCGATGCCAACGCACTTGACGATGATCTCGTCACCGAGCTTAACGACGTCTTCGACGTTGTTCACGCGGAAGTCAGCGAGTTCGGAAACGTGGACGAGGCCTTCTTGACCAGGCAAGCATTCGACGAAGGCGCCGAACTCCTTAACGGAGCGGACGATGCCTTTGTAGGTCTTGTTGATCTCAATCTGGGCCGAGATGAGGTTCACTTCGTTGACCGCACGAGCGAGAGATTCGCCGTCGGTGGCAAAAATTGTGACCCAACCGGAGTCGTCTTGGTCGATGTCGAGCTGGCAACCCGTGTACTCGGTGATGCGCTTGATATTCTTGCCGCCTGGGCCGATGAGGGCGCCGATCTTGTCGGAAGGAATCTTGAGACGGTGGGTACGCGGAGCGCAGGGCTTCAGTTCGGCGCGGGTGGCCGGCATGGTCTTGGCCATGATGTCCAGGATTGCGTCGCGGGAGACCTTGATCTGGGCGATGGCTTCCTTGGCGATGCTCATCGGGAGACCGTGGATCTTGAGGTCGAGCTGGAAGGCGGTGATGCCTTCGCGGGTGCCGCAAATCTTGAAGTCCATGTCGCCGTAGTGGTCTTCGGCGCCGATGATGTCGGTCAGCACGCGGTGCTTTACAATCTTACCAGCGGCATCTTCGGTCACGAGACCGCAGGAGATACCGTCCACCGGGGCTTTAATAGGCACGCCGGCGCCGAGAAGGGCAAGGGTGCCGCCGCAGACGGAAGCCATCGGGGTGGAGCCGTTGGATTCCATAATCTCGGAGACGAGACGGTTGGGGAACGGGAAGCCTTGCTCGGAAGGCAGAACGGAAGGCAGCGAGCGCTCGGGCGGGTTACCGTGCCCGTTTCGGCGGCGGGAGGCCATG
>QYQK01000106.1 GCA_007280935.1 Opitutales bacterium | reverse complement strand
GATCACGGAAGCGAGGTGTGCGTTTTGCAGAGCGTATTGGATTTCTTTTTCAGCAGACTTCGCCCGTCCTTGGGTGTCCTTCTTGAGGGCCTCCTTGAAATTAGCAAAACGTGTCGGCGTATGGTGAAAGTTCGGAATGGTCTCATTGAGCCGCACCCCGGGAAGGTCTGCTAGCATGGCCTGAAATGCGCCAAAGGCACGCGCCGCGGCATAAGCTTGGCGTGGGGAGCTGACGACGTCGTGACCAGTAGCATTTTCGATGAAGTTATAACAGCGCCAACATTGCCCATCGGCATCAGTAAGCCAATTGCGCCCTCGGCGGGTCGGGAATAGCCTTAGAGCCCGGCGAAAGGCATCCGGCACCCCTTGAGATGCCAGTTTCTGCTGCGTGTGCTGGCAGACCCGTTCCACATTCTCCATCAAAGCGTCGGGAGCCTTGAAGACGTTCTGGTTAATCCGCTGCAAGATATAACGTACAATCTTACCCGAAACGTCGACTTCAAGGGCATACGTATCGTTGATATGCCCGCTTCCGTAGGGAAGGACAGAAACCAATTCTCCGGGAAGATCGAAGGCTTGAGCTGCCGTGACTGGATGATGATCGGGCACGGCAGGGAAGGCTCTACGCCCAGAGATTATGCGGATAAGCGCCACGCTTAACCTCTTCCAGAATGCTCGCCTGGACGATGGCTTTATCTTCGCGATAAGTCACGCCGAACCACGTGGAATCAGTCCGCAGCACCAGACACGTTGCTTGGCCAGATTTGACCAGGCTGCCGACCGAAAGCGGGATATAACATTCGCTCTTCAACTCTTGCCCTTTAGTCGCAAGGAATTCGTCAAAGAGTACCTCAAGTTGCTTAAGATGTGCGGGGTGAAGCCCCACATATTCATCGAAACGGGTTCGTTGCCAGATAACTCTGTGACCTTACCGTCCGCCGCGGTATTTGTGCCACCTTGGGGGGTCTTGGCGATTTTGGTCATCTCGTCGATATCCGTGAGCAGACCTTCCGTATCTGCTTTGCAGACGCCACGAGCTACCGTTCCATGCTCTGATAGGGTATTCTTGAGGGTAAACCCGACCATGCAATAACCCGTGGATTCATTACTCAATTTCTTGAGTTGTTTGCCCAATACAGCGTAAGAATCGCGGCCGTAAAAGTCGTCCGCATTGATTACGGCGAAGGGGGTATGGACGCTATCGCGCGCGCACAAGATCGCATGGGTGGTCCCCCAAGGTTTTTCCCGTCCCTCAGGGATCTTAAAATCAGGAGGTAAACGATCTAAGGTCTGGAAAGCGAAACCGACCTCAATCTTGTCGGCGAACTTCTGGACGATGCGCTCTTGGAAGTCTTTCTCAAAGTCGGGTCGGATGATGAACACGACCTTACCGAAGCCGGCACGAATGGCATCATAGACCGAATAGTCCAGGATTGTCTCGCCCGAAGGGCCCATGGGGTCGATCTGTTTAAGGCCGCCGTAGCGACTTCCCATACCGGCAGCGAGAACAAGGAGCGTGGGTTTCATATATTTTCAGAGTGAGCGGTGGATGCGTGCGGCGATATCTGACTTAAGACGATCGACGAAGCCAATGACATAAGCAAGTGGATCGAGAGTATCATCCTTGATGAGCGGGGTCAGATCCATGGCCCATTGCATTGACGTTTCGCGATCGGAACTATGGGCGCTACTAAAAGTAGCGTTAGCCGTCCGGCGACCAAGCACCGCAAGGTCGTAGCGTTTACCCCCGGCAATCTGGGTGGCGAAAATCGCATTAAGTTTCTGGGCGAGCTCAGGACGTTCCGAAATGGGCATCGGTGTCTTTTCCTCATCCACCAGCCAATCCAAATCGCGCCAGACTTCGCAGCCGTAGACTTTCTCGGGTCTCTGATCGGCGGGGAGCAGACGAAGGGCTTCGAGACAACGTAGGGCGCAACCCACATGGGTGTCATGCTTATCGGCAAGATTATGGACGTAGACCACTTTGGGCCGGGTAGCATTCAAGATTGATAATATCTCCGTCCGGGACGCCTCGGCTTGCTTTAACCGGACATCCTCGCTCGCATACCCGAGTTGTGCTACGAAACTATACTGACCGAGCGTAGCTGCTCGCCTTTGCTCCTGAACACGCTCTGCAGCTATCTGCGCATCAGTCCAATCGCGATATTTCCCCAGACGGGAACTTCCGCGCCCATCCGTCATGATCACACCGCCGAACCAGCAGTCCGTTTGATCATAACAGGCGAGAATACCGTGGAACGCCATGAATTCGAGGTCATCCTGGTGGGCGCCAATACCTAAATGGGTCGTTCTAGAAAAGGCTTCTGGGCCGACGTGGGCATCAGGGATAAAAACGTCGGCTTGTGAAGAAAGTTTCATTCCGAATTATGAGAGAGGTGGAAGCGAAGCGGCGGCAATGGCCTGACCGTGCCGTTTATCCTTCTCGTTCGGAGTAATAAGGTCGATACGAAGTTCCGGAAAATCGTCGCGAAGCACCATCATGGCTCGAGCGATGATAAGATCACCCCCCGCGCCCGTGGTGACGCGTCCCATGATTAGGAGGGCGCTGATGGGGTAAAAACTTGCGAAATGGGCGACGGCATAGCCCAGGGCGATTCCGATGGTCTTATAAACCTTATGAGCCCGTGGATCGCCTTGGGCCATGAGACGCTGGAGTGCTTCCAGCTTCTCGGGCAAAGGCAGGGTGGCAGGCAGGTGGATGCCGGCCAAGGGCAACAGCCGGCCGACGGCTTGTTGGCTGAAGTATTGCACGGCGCACCCTTGGTCACCTGACCACTCATCCAGGGGGCCGCCATCCCGGTAATCAACCGGGACAAAAGCAAGTTCGCTTAACCAATGGGTCAGCTTCCCCTCCGAATCGACGTAGCCAGCGGCGACACTGGTTCCCATGGCAACACCCAGGACGGCATTACGACCCAAGCTCATGGAGGCGGCCAGCGCCGTCACGTCGCCATCATTTAACACTTCAAAGGGGACTTTCCATTCCTTGGCGAGGTCAAGGAAGATGCCGGAAACCTTTTCAGAAAAAACCTTCGAATTCGTCACCCCTCTAAACAGGGATGCGATACATACTTTGTTATGGAGATACACGCCAGCCGCAGAACCGCCGATGGCATCGACCCGCGGGAGGTGAGCAGCGGCTCGATTCAGCGAATCACGAATTCCCGCGAGGTGATAGTTTGGATCAGCCTGAAAGTACGGATCCCATTTAACCTCTTCAGAAAAAACCACCTTCCCCTCGATGAGGGCGGCGCACTTCCGGTCCGAGCCACCGAGATCAAACCCGATACGACAACCCTCAAGATGACGGCCCAGTGTCAGCGCTGAAGTCAACGGCGTAGGAAGCTTAGATTCATCAACCGCGTCGATGACGATGGGAGTCTCAAATATTTTCTCATGGAACTCGCAATCAAATGACCTCGTACCACCCGGCTGGTAGGTCTCTCGAAGTTTCCCGACAAAATAATCCGCCAGAGTGCCGGCCAATTTGATTTCATTGCCACCCCGTGACCATAAGAGGAATTTAAAAGTTCTTTCGACGTGCAGGAAGTTTTCGAAATCATTGACGCCGAGCGGTAAGACCAGAGTGCGAAAAGTCGCAGAAGTTCCATCCGCTCGTACTAAAGTCAACGTCAGCGGAGAGCTACCTACCGTTGCCTGACATCGGGTAATGAATTCACGAGTCCACAAGGCTGCCGGAATCTGATCTGGGTCGATTTCCGAAACGTGCAGAGGAGGCCGCAAAAGCCTGACCTTAGAGTGAGCTTCGGGCGGCGGCATCCAGATGGAACGTGCAATCAGGGTGAAGTTGCAACCACGTCGCCGGGCAGTGACCGTTGGGTTTTTCGCGGAAAGCCCGGAGAACAATCTCCGCTTTGCCGGCACCAAAAGCCAGTAGGGCAATTTTTCGGGCTTCCAGGATGGTGCCGACACCCATGGTGAGAGCTTCCTTCGGGACTGACTCCGGACTTCCGAAGAAACCTGCGTTATCCACCCGGGTAATCGCATTAAGCGTGACGTGACGCGTACGACAAGTCTCAGCCGATGTTGGCTCATTAAAACCGATATGCCCCGTGCGGCCGATACCCAGAATTTGGAGGTCAATCCCGCCGACCGATTTGATCCGATCCTCGTAAGCCTGACATTCGGCCGAGAAATCCTTACTCAATCCATCAGGGATATGCGTGGACGATTTCGGCAGATCAATCGAGTGGAAGAGGTTCTGCTCCATGAAATGGCGGTAAGAATGCGGGTGGTCAGCGCCCAGTCCGACATATTCATCCAAGTTGAAAAATATGACATCCTTGAAACTCAAACCTTCATCGCGATGCAGCCGGATAAGCTCGGCGTAAAGCGCTAAAGGTGACGAGCCAGTCGCAAGTCCGAGCACGGTCTTCTTGCCCGAAAGCGAGCGTAAACCAATCAACTCAGCAATCTCTTGGGCGACGGCTTTGGCCGCAGAAGTTTTATCGGCGTGCTGACGGATAAGAGGCATTATGAGCCGAGAGCTTTCAACATCCGAGACAGCTCGTCTCGTTTAGCTTTGGCTTCCTCTAATTGTTTGCGTGCACCATCAAGAATCTGCGGCGGGGCCTTGGAAACAAAGGTTTCATTAGTGAGCTTTGCTTCGCCGGCCGCGACGACTTTATCGATTTTTTCCAATTCCTTGGTGAGGCGTTGGGTTTCGGCGGCTACGTCGACCGAGCCACTTTGTTCCAATACGACCGTACCGAGGGCCGAAAGCATACCGGGTCGATTGCCGGTATCGGTTGCAAAATCCAAAGCTGCTAAACCAGCCATCCGGTTTAACTTATCGCGATTATTTTCGATCAGCGTCCGTGCGGCAGAATCCTTCGTGATCACGGTCACCACCGTGTCGCGGCGAGTGGCTTGGTTGGATTGTGATTTCAGAGCGCGAATGGTCGCCACGAATTCTCGCAATTGGGCGACATCGGAAACTTTCGAAGCCACCAACTTGATGGCATGATCGCGCAACGCACGCAAGAGATCGCCCCCCGAGCCGGTAGGGTGATGCTGGATGAAATCGTTCTCGGCCCCGTACCCTAGCAAATGCCAGAGCTCTTCGGTGATGAAAGGCGCAACGGGATGCAGCAGTAGCAGGAATTGACGCAAGACCAAGTCCTGCACCGCCAAGCACGTGTCACGGAGCAGGGGATCAGCCAGCCGGGCTTTGGAAGCCTCGACATACCAATCACAGAAGTCGCCCCAGAAAAACGTGTAGAGACCTTGAGCGTATGCGGTGAACTCGTGCTCTTCAAGGTGCTTGGATGTCGTATCCGTGAGTTCGGCCAAACCTTGTAAGATTGCAAAATCGTCATCGTCCAGATGTTCCGATTTAATCCGGGTGATGATACTGGGCAGGGACGAGTTATCGAACATCGGTCCAGACATCTGCCGGAACCGGGAGGCATTCCAGAGCTTGTTACAAAAGTTACGACCTTGAGAGACGCGATCTTCGTCGAACAGGATGTCTTGCCCTTTGGGGGCAATGGAAAGAAGGCCGAAACGCAGGCCATCGGCCCCGAATTTCGCAATCAAATCCAAGGGCTCTGGGGAGTTGCCTAGGCTCTTAGACATTTTTCTGCCCTGCTTATCGCGGATGATACCATTGAAATAAACCCTCTTAAAAGGGATACGGGCACGGATTTCGTCGTCGGTGAGGGTTTTCTTTTCCGGTCCGTATAATTCAAGTCCGGCAATGATCATACGAGCGACCCAGAGGAAGATGATATCTGGTCCCGTCGCGAGAGCACCCGTCGGATACCAATGTTTCAGCTCTTCGGTCGTCTCGCCGGGCTTGCGCCAACCCAGCGTGGCCAGACACCAAAGCCATGAGGATGCCCATGTATCCAGCACGTCGGAATCTTGTTCCCAGTTTTGCGGATCGGTCGGAGGGGTCAGGGAAACGTGACGATTGATCGCCTCGTTACGGTCGGAACCTTTCCGATACCAAACCGGGATCCGATGTCCCCACCATAACTGCCGGCTGACGCACCAATCTTGGATGTTATCCAGCCAATGCAGGTAAGTCTTGGTCCAGCGTTCGGGGTGGAAGCGAATGATGCCGCTCGTCACGGCCCGCTTGGCTTCTTCGATCTTCGGGTAACGGATGAACCATTGTTCGCTTAAGCGGGGCTCAATGGGAACATCGGCGCGCTCCGAATAACCAACGGTATTCTCATAAGGCTCGGTCTTTACCAACGCACCTAGTTCATCCAGCAGCTTAGCTGCGGCTTCTCGGGCCTTGAAGCGTTCAAGGCCAGCAAGAGGGCCGGCATCGGCACTCATCGTGCCGTCAGGATTCATGACATCGAGGACGGTGAGACCGTGGCGCTTGCCAATATCAAAGTCTGTCCGATCGTGCGCTGGGGTAACCTTCAGGACTCCGGTACCGAAAACTGGGTCGACGGCGCTATCGCCCACGATAGGAATTGGGGCACGAGGGAAGGGGCGCCAGACGTGCAACCCAATCAGGTTCTGATAGCGCTCGTCTCCGGGATGAACGGCGACGGCCATATCTCCTGGGATGGTCTCAGGTCGAGTCGTGGAGATTTCCAAGAAAGTACCGGGAAGTTCCACGACCTCATAACGCATGCGGAAGAGCGAACCCTTCGAGGGCTTCATGATTACTTCTTCATCTGAAAGGCCGGTCTGGGAAACGGGGCACCAATTGACCATGCGTTTTCCGCGATAAACGTACCCTCGTTCATAGAGGGTGACGAAGGCTTGCAAGACCGCTTGCGAATAACCGTCGTCGAGCGTGTGCACCGTTCGATCCCAGTCACACGAGGCACCTAACTTGCGTAACTGGCCTAAGATGATGCCGCCATGCTTATCTCGCCACTCGGAAGCCGTTTCAACAAATTTTTCGCGACCTAAATCATGTCGAGTCTTGCCCTGCTTTTGACGTAACTCTTTTTCAACTCGCGATTGCGTGGCAATACCGGCGTGATCGGTACCGGCTAACCATAAAGCGGACTTTCCTTCCTGACGGGCCCGACGCACCATGATATCTTGGAGGGTGTTATTGAGCAGGTGTCCCATATGTAGCACGCCCGTGACGTTCGGGGGTGGAATCATGACGGCGAAAGATTCGCGCTTGGAGTCTACCTTACCCTTAAAGCAACCGGCAGCTAACCAACGGTCGTACCATAAGGATTCGACGCCTTGTGGGTCATAAGATTTGGGGATTTCAGCCATCGGGAAAGTGAATGATTAGGGTGTAAGTTGGAGATTGAAAAGAGCGGATTACCCCCCCATGAATATAGGTAAGCCAGGCCCCATGCAACGGGTAGCCGACGAATCCCGCCAGGTCCGGAAGGAAGCAACGGCAGTCAGTTTACTCGTGTGCCGTGGCAAGCCTGGCCCCTTCTTTAATTTTAACCGTCCCTTGGCGGATTTTAATTGGATGATTTCGTGCGTTACCTTGGACCTTCGGGCTCTTTGAAACGTTCTTCGGGCGACTCGAAATTTTCAGCGTTAAAGGCGGCATCTACATGTTGGGTCAACCACCAGCGCACGTAATGCTGATTTGTGCAGAATCCAAGAGTGTGTCCCGCGTGAAGAATGGTGATGCCAACGTCGGTCTGGCGTTGGCAGATCGAACAAACTGCGGGGACGGAAACGTGCGGTTCGACTGCATCGTGCCAGGGGATGCGCACATAACCTTCGTAAAGACCGCTGCTGGTAATCGACCCGATCAGAGGTTCATCGACGTTACGCAACTCAGGCTTTTTGCCGTAACCGAAGTTATCACAATAAGTCCAGAAAGGATTGGAAAGGGCAACTTGGCGTAACGTGCAGAAAGAAATGCGTCGAAACTTTTCTCGATCCGAAGGGTGAGGGTGGGCCATTTCTTGCACGGCCCGGTTGTGGGAGCAATTACCGCAACAATCTGGTCCGCCGTTAGGCATCCCTTAAAGCGAGTGGATGCTCATCTTGCTGACGGCCATGGCGGCTTCTTTGAAAGATTCGCTGACAGTCGGATGAGCAAAACAAGTCCGAGCGACATCTTCGGCGCTGCCGCCGTATTCCATGTGAGCGCAAGCAGCGGCAATCATTTCCGACGCACCTTTGGCTACCATCTGCACGCCTAAAACTTTATCGGACTTCGCACAAGCGATGACCTTGATCATGCCCGCGGTACCGTCGGTGGCAATGGCCCGACCGTTACCGCTCAACTGGAACTTACCGATTTTAATTTCGATATTCTTGGCTTTGGCCTCCGCTTCGGAAAGTCCGACGGAAGCAACCTCGGGGTCGGTATAAATTACGCCGGGAATGAGCGCATAATTTACATGGCCATGCTTACCTGCCAGATTCTCCGCGACCGCGACGCCTTCCTCTTCGGCTTTGTGCGCGAGCATAGGACCAGCGACCACATCGCCGATGGCGTACACTCCGGGAAGATTAGTGAGGAAATGCCCATCGATGATGACGCGGCCACGCTCGTCGAGCTTCAGACCCGCTTCGACGGCTCCAAGACCCGTGGTATTGGCCTTCCGACCAACGGCGACCAAGATCTTATCCGCGGGGAATTCCAGCACCTTGCCATCCCGCTCAGCCGTAAGGGCAAAACCAGTGGGGCTCTTTTTCACGCCAGTCACCTTGGTACCTAATTCAAATTTAATACCTTGTTTTTCGAAGGCAGTCTGGGCGGCTTTGGCGATATCCACATCGTAGGAAGGGCCGCCGATGGTGGTGAGCATTTCCACCACCGTAACTTGTGAGCCGAGCCGCGACCAAACGGAACCGAGTTCCAAGCCGATGGCACCTGCACCCACGACGACCATCTTTTCCGGGACGCTCTTTAAGGCGAGGCCATGGTCCGATGAAATGACGGTTTCACCGTCAAATTTCATAAAGGGTAATTCGACTGGAACTGATCCGGTCGCGATTAGAATATTCTTAGTGTTCAGGATGCGCTCGCCGGCAGAACTGCGGACCAGGACTTCGCCGGGCTTGCCCAGTCGACCTAGGCCACGCACGACTTCGACGCCGCGTTTGGTGACCAGGAACTCGACCCCTTTATTAAGCTGACTAACCACTTTATCCTTATTGGCCATCATCGCCGAAACATCAAAGGTCAGCTTATCAGCCCCGACGATGCCATGCTTTTTGCTATCACGGGCGTGATGCCAGACTTCAGTGGAATGGAGCAAAGCTTTGGAAGGAATGCAGCCGATGTTGAGGCAGGTGCCACCTAAGCTCTGGTCTTTTTCAACCAGCGCGACCTTGAGGCCTAGTTGGGCGGCCTTGATGGCAGCCACATAACCGCCGGGACCGGAGCCGATGATGACGAGATCGAGTTGAGACATTGAGGTAAGAAAAATGGGGGTGATCAGACGCCGAATAGAAGGCGTTGAGGGTCTTCGATGAATTGACGTATTTTGACCAAGAAGGTGACGGCTTCCTTGCCATCGATGATACGGTGATCGTAAGAGAGGGCTAGATACATGATAGGACGAATGACCACTTGGCCGTTCTCCGCTACGGGCCGCTCAACGATATTATGCAGCCCCATGATGGCCGCCTGAGGATGGTTGAGGATCGGCGTCGAAAGCATTGAGCCGTAGATACCCCCATTGGAAATGGTGAAGATGCCTCCCTGCAGTTCTGCCAATTGGATCTTACCGTCACGGGCGCGCTTGCCGTAATCCCCGATGCTTTTTTCGATGGCCGCAAAAGAAAGCTGATCGCAATCACGGACGACAGGGACCATGAGGCCTTTATCCGTACCGACCGCGACGCCGATATCATAGAAGTGATTTTCCACGATCTCTTCACCGTCAAGCTGCGCGTTGATGGCCGGCACTTCTTTCATGGCCTGGACCGCTGCCTTGACGAAGAAGGACATGAAACCAAGTTTGACGCCGTATTTCTTGAGGAATTCCTCACCATGACGCTTACGCAATTCCATCACCGGAGCCATGTTGACCTCATTGAAAGTCGTGAGCATCGCCGTCTCTGACTTGGCTTGAACCAGTCTTTCCGCAATTTTTCGGCGCAGGGGAGACATTTTCTTGCGAGAAGTCCGACCATCGCGCGAAGGAATATTAGCCACAACCGGGGCCGCGGGAGCAGCCGCCGGAGAGTTAATAACAGGGACAGCAGCGCTGGCCGTAGGGACTAAGGTTGGCTCGACGGCCAGAATGGGAGACTGACCGGCCAGGGCGGCCAACATATCTCCTTTGGTAACACGACCGGCTTTGCCGCTACCTTCGAGGGCAGCCGGATTCAATCCCGTCTCAGCCGCAATTCGACGCACGGCCGGAGAAATCTCAGCGGCCGCACCCGATTTATTTAAAATAATAGCCTCGGGCGGGGCAACTCGCGCGACGGGGAGCCGAGTCACCTGTGCCACCGGGGCAGACGTTGGAACGGAAACCAAACCCGCGGTGCCAGCTGCAATGCTGGCGACGATCTGCCCGACCAAGACTTCCGTTCCAGCCGGGACGACTATGGTTAGCTGACCGTCGATTTCGGCCGTACCTTCGGAGGTAACCTTATCGGTTTCGTAGGAGAAGAGAGGTTGGCCCTTGCGGACCGAATCCCCAGATTTAACCAACCAAGCGGCTAAGAGCCCACCGGTGATAGATTCTCCCATGGGAGGGATTTTGACGTCGACAGCCATGTAAAGTAAGTAGGTAACCTTGGAACTCCTTGCGGACTGTTTCAACGGGGAAATCGCCGTATAATTGACACCAGAAGCCTGTTCACAGGGTAGTAGCGGGACAAAGTGACCCAGCAAGGAAATCTACTGAACTCGATTAGCGACTGAAAGCCTGCCGGATGACATCCGCTTGCTCGATCTTATGAACTGCAAGCGAACCAACCGCAGGGGAGGCGGCGGCGTCGCGACCCGCGTAGATCGGGCGAAGACCGAGGCATTCCTCGATCAGCGGGGCAACGAAAGACCAGCCACCCATGTTCTTGGGTTCATCTTGCGCCCAAATGATTTTCCCTGGAGCGCCAAGTTGCTGATAGAGTTTCTTCAGATTCGCGGCATCAAAAGGGTAGAATTGCTCAAGGCGCAGTATGCTCGTGTCGGCATCCTTCTTCGCCTGACGTTCGGCATCGAGTTCATAGAAAATTTTCCCAGAGCAAATAAGCAATCTTGACGTCTTGGGCGCGGGCGTCGCGTCGGTCATTATCGTGTGGAATTCCCCGGAACTAAAGTCAGCCAGAAAGCTGACGCAGGCCTTGTGTCTCAACAAGCTTTTGGGAGTTAAGACGACCAGGGGCTTACGAAGCTCAGCTTTAACTTGCCGTCGTAAGGCGTGAAAAATTTGGGCAGGTGTGGTGGGCTGTATAACCTGAAGGTTATTTTCGGCGCACAACTGGAGGAAACGTTCGAGGCGAGCCGAAGAGTGTTCGGGACCTTGTCCTTCATATCCATGGGGCAAAAGAAGAGTAAGGCCGCTGGTCTGACCCCATTTCGATTCAGCTGAAGCTAGGAATTGGTCGATGATGATCTGAGCGCCATTGGCGAAATCGCCGAATTGAGCCTCCCAAATGACGAGCGCGTTAGGTGCCTCCAGCGAATAACCATAGTCGAACCCAAGGACGGCATATTCCGAAAGCGATGAATTGACTAACTCGATCTTGGCGTTGCCTAGGGAAGACAGCGGACAATACTCCGCATCATTGGAAGGATCGTGTAAAACGGCATGGCGATGCGAAAACGTACCGCGTTCGCAATCTTGGCCGGAAAGGCGAATCGGATGGCCTTCGGCCAGTAAAGTCGCGAAGGCCAGGCCCTCGCCGAGACTCCAGTCAAAATTAACGCCCGACTTGAAAGCTTCGGCTTTGATATCCAAGAGGCGTTTTAATTTCGGGTTCGGACTGAAATCAGGGGGCATCTGCCATAGAGCAGGGGCAACCTGGTCGAGCAGCGAAGCGGCTACGGAAGTATCGGTTTTAAAATCGTAAGGTGATTTGAACGGGCGCAGTTCCGCGGGTTGATTCTTCCGCGCCTCGACTTCGACCGCCAAAGCGGCCTGGGCCCGGTCTTGGGCGGCGTTCAGCAACACTTCGCATTCCGTACGAAGGGCCACCAACAGTCCGTCAGCAGTCGTGCCGGACTCGGTCAGCCGGGAAGCATACAGTTCGGCGACCGAAGGGTGAGAGGTAATATTACGGTAGAGAACGGGCTGCGTAAAAGCAGGCTCATCGGTTTCGTTATGTCCGTAACGGCGGTAGCAAACGATATCAACGACCGCATCCGCGCCAAATTTCTGCCGATACTCCAAAGCGATTTCGGCAGCCAAGACAACGGCATCGGGATCGTCCCCGTTGGCGTGAAGAATGGGCGATTCGGTGAATTTAGCGATTTCGGTACAATGATGACCGGTACGGGCTTCATCAGGATTCGTGGTGAAGCCGACTTGATTATTACTTACGAGGTGAATGGTGCCGCCGACCGAGTAACCCTTCAGACCTGCGAGATTTAGGGTTTCCATCACCACGCCTTGGCCGGCAAAAGCGGCGTCACCGTGAATCAAGATGGGGAGGGCGGCGGCCCGGCTGGCACCCACTTGCAAATCGATGCGGGCGCGGGTACGTCCGAGGGCGACAGGATTGACGGCTTCAAGGTGACT
>QYQK01000012.1 GCA_007280935.1 Opitutales bacterium | reverse complement strand
TTTCAGTTCATGCCCGAAATCCATACCGAATGGGGCCACAAATATGGCTATTTCTTGGCCCTGGGGACGATGTCCCTGCTCGCGATTGGCATCATCCTCTGGATGAAACGTAAGCGTTGGTGGTAAGCCGCATCAGGCGCAGTCTTGCGCGTCGACGTCGATAACGTCGATAACATCGTCCTCGCGCAGGAACTTCGCTCGCAAAGGCAGCAACGCGCCGAGGAAAGACTTCACGCCCGAGACGAGATACCAGATATGCAGACGGTGCTGATCTTGGATTTTCTCGAACGGACAAGGGGCGGGCCCGCGAATCTCGGCGACGCCAGGGTGCAGGCGTTCGAGTTCCTTGACCCAAGCGTCCGCGACGAAATTGACTTTCTCCGTATTGCGCCCGCGAAAAATATGCCGAATCAGATGCCGTTCAGGCGGGTAGCCGAATTCTGAACGCTTCACTAATTCCGCGGCGGCAAAGCCTTGGAAATCCATCCGTTTGGCGAATTGAATCGGATCCGAAGCAGGTTGAAAACTCTGCACCACAACGACGCCTTCAAGTTGGCCGCGACCCGCCCGGCCGGCCACCTGCGTCAGCAACTGAAAGGTCCGCTCTGAGGCCCGGAAATCAGGTAACTGAAGCGACAGATCCGCGTCGATAATCCCCACCAACGTCACGCGCGGAAAATCCAGCCCTTTCGCGATCATCTGTGTCCCCAGCAGCATGTCATATTTACCCGCCCGGAAATCGGAAAGCACCTGACGGAAAAGGTCCTTCTTCCCCATCGTATCGGCATCGATCCGGGCGACCTTGGCACGCGGAAAAAGCTGTGCGATGGTTTCTTCCACCTTTTGCGTGCCATAGCCCTTCCAGCGCACCTTCGGCGAACGACACTTGGGGCAGACCACCGGCGCGCGTTCCTGGTGGTTACAAAGGTGGCAGCGAGCGGTGTCGTTGGTGCGATGGAGTGTCAGCGAAACGCTGCAACGGGCGCACTGCACCGCTTCGCCACAATCAGGACAGACGAGCGAACGGGAATGCCCGCGGCGGTTAAGGAAAAGGATGGATTGTTCGCGCTTCTGGAGCCGTTCGCGGATGCCATCCACCAATTCGCGAGAGAGAATGTGCTGGCCCTTCGAATGGAGGATCTCGCGGCGCATATCAATGATACGAAACGCTGGCATCGGGCGGTCATCCACCCGCTTTGGCATCGTATTGAGGACATAGCGGCCAGCCGTCGCGTTCTTCCAAGTCTCCAAGGAAGGAGTCGCCGAACCCAGCACGCAAGCGGCACCCAGCAGCGAAGCCCGCATCACCGCGACATCGCGCCCGTGATACATTGGTGTTTCGCCCTGTTTAAACGAAGGCTCATGCTCCTCGTCGACGACGATGAGGCGAAGATTCGGAAGAGGGGCGAAGACCGCGGAACGGGCGCCGACGACTACCCTCGCCTGCCCCAGCGACATGGCCATCCAAGCATCAAAACGTTCGCCGGCCGAAAGGTGACTATGCCAGACGACAACCTTGGCTCCCAGGTCCGCCAGTCTTGAACGCAAACGACCCACCGTCTGCGGCGTCAGCGCCACTTCGGGAACGAGGAAAATCGCCGACCCCCCTTCGGCAATCACCTTACGGATCAAGGCAACGTAAACTTCCGTCTTACCCGAGCCGGTGACGCCATGCAGGAGATGCGCCCGGAAAGCCTTACTGTCCAGCGTCTCGGTCACCGAGGTGACGGCGGCCAACTGTTCCGGGTTGAGAATATGCCCGGCGGCGGCGACCGTTTCACCTTCGGAAAAAGGGTCATCATAAGCCACGCGCCATTGTACGCTGGCTTCTTCTTTGATCATCCCGGCAGCGATTAACGCTGCGATAGCGGAGGGCCCGATGCCTAAATCTGCTGCGATTTTCGCGCGGTCGGCGGGTTCAGCTTGGGCGGAAAGAAAGTCGATGAGCTGAGCTTGGCGGGGCGCTTTGCGACGCATCTTCGCTAAAGCCTCGGCGGCGGGCGGGGCAATCAACGACACCATCCGACGGAGCACGGGACGAACGCCCTTGCGCACGGCTGCGGGAAGGACCGTTTCCAGCACCGAATTAAGCCCGCACCCATAATACCCTGCCATCCACTCGGCGAGCTTGCAGCAATCGGGGGTCATCACGGGCTGGTCGTGCTCGAGCACCACGATACTCCGCAGCTTCGTGCCCACTAAAGGTTCGGCAGGGTATTTCCAGACAACCCCCAGACTCACCCGCCCCCCTAACGGAACGCGGACCAACTGGCCGACTTGCAGCGTGTCCTTAAGGGCCGCCGGCACGGAATACGAGTAGGCCCGAGCCCCGCCATCAAAGGGGACCACCTCAGCGACGCCGGGTTCAGTCTCTCCAAACAAGTCAGGCACGTGGGTGAGGTTCGCCTAACGTGACCAAGGTTTCAAGCGAGGGATGGCGAGCGGGCAAGAAATCCGGCTCAGGCATGGACGTCGGTAATCGGGACGCCCGAATGGGCCGCAATCCGGGCACACATCAGAGCCCAGAAACAACCGATACAATTAGCCACGACCAATTGGAGGTCGGTCGGCATGTTGTAAAATATAAGCGCACCCGGGAACCAGACAAAATAGTTCGTCAGCAGGTTGGGTAAGACCAAACGGCGATACCAACCCCGACCCATGGCGGCACGAAGGCGAGCGGTATCCCAACCGCAATCTTTCCAGAGGTGCGAAATCGCATTAAAGGGCGCGCCGATTAAAATCGTGAAGCCCACCATATCTACGGACACCTTCAATAGAACCGTACGCAAATTGGCCTCATCACCGAACCAGGCTGCCTGCAGTTGATAGAAGTAGCTGACGAGCATCCCCATCGCGGCCCACCAGACCATGCTATGAACGAGGTCACCCAGGGGATGCGGCGGGCGCAAGCCGCGGATGACCATCCGAAAAATCCAGGGGATAAGACCTGAGGTGATGGCGGTACAAATCGCCGCAAACGCCATCGGGTTGGCCTTATTTAATGCGCCGATATAATTGAGGGCCGTCACAACAAAAGGGACCTGATACCTGTAGGCAATGACCAGTCCGGCGGCGGCCAGCAGAATCACGACCAGCGGAATAGCGTTGTCGCGCGCGGCCTTGATGCCTGCGACCAGGGGCGAAGTTGAAACTTTGTTCATCCGAGGAATTTGCGGAGAAGCTGATCAATGAGGACCGGGTTAGCCTTACCTTGCGTACGCTTCATGATGGGTCCCTTCAGGGCGTTGATCGCTTTCTCGTTACCCGCGCGGTATTCGGCGATAGATTTAGCCACCGCAGGGTCAGCGATGACTGCTTGCACGATTTTCTCCAACTCGCCCGTATCGCTATTCTGACGAAGACCTTTCGCATCCACGATGGCGACCGCTTCTTGGCCCGTCTTAAACATCTCAGTGAAGACTTCTTTAGCCTGTTGCTTAGAAATCACGCCCTCGTCCGTGAGTTTCACCAGACCCGCCAACTGAGCCGGCTTGATGGGGCAGGAGGCCAGCGAAACCGCGGGGGGCACCGCGTCGGTGAGCAGGGCGCCAGCGGCGCCGGAGGCGGCAAGGTCGCGCAGCAGATCATTCGTCACCCAGTTGGCGATGCCCTGCGGATTAGCCGGGTGCGCGGCCACGGCGAGCTCGAACCATTCGGCAAGTTCGCGGTCGTTCACCAGCACCGAAGCCGCCGTAAAAGGCAGGCCAAGCTTTTCGACATATCGACGTTGCCGATCGTAAAGGCTTTCCGGGACAAGTTTTTGTAAACGGGCGACCGTTTCGCGCGAAATACGTAATGTGGGAATATCAGGGTCAGGGAAATAACGGTAGTCATGGGCATCTTCCTTATCCCGCAGCACATAACCACGACTCAGCTCCGCATTCCAACCGCGAGTTTCCTGCGTGATGGTGCGACCAGCCTCTAACTCGCGAATCTGACGGGCAGTTTCGTAGATGACCGTATCACGGACGCTGGAAATGGAGTTCAAATTCTTGGTCTCGGTGCGGGTACCGAGCTTCTCGGCACCACGGCGGCGAATAGACACGTTACAATCGCAACGGAGTTGACCCTTTTCCATATCACAATCCGCCACGCCGGCTTGGGTTAAAAGTGCGACCAAGGAACGTAAGAAAGCTTCGGCCTCGGCGGCAGAACGAAGATCGGGCTCGGTGACGATTTCCAATAAAGGCACGCCGGCCCGATTATAATCGACGAGTGAGCCGCTGCCCGCGTGACTGAGTTTACCCACATCTTCTTCAAGGTGCGCATGATGGATGCGGACGAACTTATGCTCGCCCATCACATTACGTGAAATACCTGGCAGTTCGATTTCCACCTGGCCGCCGACGACAATCGGGAAATCTTTTTGGGTCAGTTGATAGTTCTTCGGATTATCGGGGTAGAAATAGTTTTTCCGATCCCAGGCACATTGTTCTGGCACCGATGAACCTACGACCAAACCAAACAAAATTGACTTCTCAACTGCTTCGCGATTCACGACCGGCAACGTGCCGGGAAGTCCTAACACGACGGAGTCGACTTGCTCGTTCGGCTCTTTACCGAAACCCCAGGGAGACGAGGCGAAGACTTTCGCGCGGGTGTGGAGTTGCACGTGGACCTCGAGGCCGATGACGACTTCCCAATCTGAAGGTGAAGAACTCATAGGGCGGCTTGCTGGTGGGCAAACCCGTGGGCGGACTCAAAAAGACGGCCCGCCGCGAGGAGTTTGGCTTCGGAGAGCGGTGCTCCGACGAGATGGAAGCCGACGGGCAGATGTCCCGATTTGCCGCAAGGCACCGAAATCGCCGGCAGCCCGGCGAGATTCGCGGGAATCGTAAAAATATCCTCGAGATAAAGTTGCAGCGGATCCGAAGCCTTTTCGCCGACTTTGAAGGCGGGCGTCGGGACCGTCGGCGTCAGCAACACATCGACCGTAGCCAAAGCCGCGAGATATTCGGCCCGTATTTTCGAGCGCGCACGGAGGGCCCTCATATAATAAGCGTCCGCGTAGCCCGCGCTCAGCACGAAAGTTCCGAGCAAGATGCGACGCTTCACTTCGGCGCCAAAACCTTCGGAGCGGCTATTCGTCATCATTTCGACGGGCGTACCAGCTGAGGCCGAACGGTGACCATAGCGGACGCCATCATAGCGACCGAGATTCGAGGAGGCTTCGGCCGTCGCCACGACATAATAAGTCGGGACAGCAAGATCTGCAGAAGGCAGTTCGACTTCGGAAATAGCGCAGCCCTGCGAGCGATAAAAATCAATAGCGGCAGTGACGGCGGTGGCGACCTCAGCTCCCACCCCCTTGCCTAAAAAACCTTTGGGAATACCGATGCGAAGCTTCTTGGCATCGCCAGCAGGCGTGAGCGCACGATCGGCGACGGCGAAGCAGGTCATGTCACGCGCGTCGGCCGAGGCCAGCGCGCTGAGGAGCAGTTCGCAGTCTTCGATACAACGGGCCATCGGACCGATCTGGTCGAGCGACGAGGCGAAGGCCACGAGACCAAAGCGAGAAATCAGCCCGTAGGTAGGCTTTAATCCGACGATTCCGCAATGCGAGGCTGGCTGACGGATCGACCCACCCGTATCGGAGCCTAGGGCAAGCGGGACAAGACCGGCGGCCAAAGCCGCAGCGCTGCCCCCCGAAGATCCGCCCGGAATACAGGCGAGGTCCCATGGGTTGAAAGTTTTTTGGATGGCAGAATTCTCCGTGGACGAACCCATCGCAAATTCATCCATGTTGAGACGCCCATAAAGGATCGCACCGGCTGCGCGCAGACGTTCGGTCACATGTGCATCATAAGGCGAAACCAGCGAGGCGAGCATCTGGCTCGAACACGTCAACGGCTGACCCTTGACCGCAATATTATCTTTGATGGCGACCGGAATACCTTCGAGCGGACCACGCCCCTGCCCTGCCTTGCGACGGGCATCTGAGGCATCGGCCTGCGTGAGCACGTCTCGTTCATCCAGATGCGTGAAGGCTCCGACTTTTTTGTTCAACAAATGATAGCGAGCAATGAGCGCTTCGCAGAGGGTGCGGGACGTCAACAATCCAGCGGAAAGGCGTCGTCCGAGCTCGGCGGCAGAAAGCGTATGAAGCAGGTCGGCCATGGCTTAGGCTTCGTCGTCCACGACGCGCGGGACGGAAATCTGCCCATCGCGTGAGGCGGGGGCGATGCGGGTGACGGCTTCGGCGCCCAGCACCGGACCCGGCTCATCGGAGCGCAGAGCTGATTCGGAAACTACCCGAGCCAGATCAATCGTCTCGGGCAGGTCGGCTTTAGCCAAGGCCTGAAAATGGCCCAGGATCTGAGTGAGCTGCGACGAATAAAGCACCTTCTCCGCGGCCGTCAGATTCAGACGGGCGAGTTTCGCAAGATGGTCGATGTCGAAACCTTCAGCCATGGCGATCAGCGGCGGACGGTCCAACCCGCGCCCTTTTCAAGCGAAGCGATGACGACGCCCAGAGCCTGATTAGTCTCTTCGTCGGTGAGGGTGCGCGAGGCGTGGCGCCAGCGGATTTCAAAAGCCAGACTCCGGCATCCTTCGGGCAGCCCGGCGCCACTAAAGACGTCAAAACAGTTGACCGACTCGAGGACAAACTCTTTGCCAGCGGCCTTCGTAGCGCCTTGGCGGACACGGCTCTCGACTTCGGAGGCCGCGATTCCCACGGGGACGACCACGGCTACATCCTTGGTTACCGGTGGGAAAGAAGAGAAAGCCTCGTAGCGCGGGATCTTCCGGGTTTCAGCGAATGCCGAACGCGGGAAGATGACTTCTCCGGCCACGACCGAACCTTTGATTCCGATCAGACGCGTCCAGCGTAGGTCAAGGATGCCACAAGCGCCTTCGGCGGTCCGGCCGCGATCCGCGAGGGCCGCGGCATGGTTGGCCTGCCAAAGACCACTCGATGCGGGACCGAAAGAAAGGCGTACGGCAGAGACGCCAGCAAGGGCGGCCACATCTTGGAGCAAGCGTTTGGCACGCAACCCGTCAAAGGCTTCGCGCGATTTCCAAGAACGCACGACGGGTTCAGCGAGAGCGGTAAAAGCCACGGAGATGAACTCGCGAACCGTGCCATCCGCCTGCGGACGAAAAACCGTCCCGACCTCGAAAAGACCCTGCGGGTCAGCATGGACGGATAGATTGAGAGCGAGCGCGCCAGCCAGCCCAGGCAACAGCGAAGCGCGCAGGTGCGTCTGATCAGCGGTCAGAGGATTATCCAAGGCAAGGGCTGCGGCCTTATCGGCGCCGAGCGTGCGTTCCAATTCGGCGGCATCACGCAAAGAGTAATGGCAACATTCGGTGAAACCAGCACCCGCCAGACGCATCGAAACTTCACGCGTAAAGACCGAAGACAAAGCGTCCTCTTCGCCGGGCAACGGCGCGACTGGCCGGCCGACGGGCAGCTTATCAGTTCCGTAGATGCGGACAAACTCCTCCACCAGATCGATGGGCCGCGTGACGTCGGAACGGAAAGACGGAACGATGACTGAAAGACCGTGCGCACTTGGCTTGACCGTAAAACCTAAGCGAGTGAAAGCGGCAGTAATTTCCGATTCAACGATGACCGTACCGAGTTTGGCGGCGACGTACCCGGCGGGAAGTTCGATGGCCACATCGGTGCGAGGTGTCTGCCCAACCGCGACGGCTGGCCCGACGACTTGAGCGCCCGCGTACTCGATAAGCAAATCGGTCGCGAGACGCGAAGCCAGCTCGACGCCCGCTGGATCCACATCGCGGGCAAAACGGTGAGAAGAATCGGTGGACACACCTAAGCGCCGGGCGACGCGGCGAATTTCGCCGGGCCGGAACCAAGCGGACTCTAAAAGAATATCCGTCGTCGTTGGTGACACGCCGGATTCGATGCCACCCAT
Source organism: Opitutales bacterium (assembly GCA_007280935.1). Taxonomy (GTDB): domain Bacteria; phylum Verrucomicrobiota; class Verrucomicrobiia; order Opitutales; family UBA953; genus UBA953. Next base: position 57,773 of record QYQK01000012.1, on the reverse strand, counting down.
CACGCCGGCGACAACCAACGGGCGTTCCGCATCGGCGATGACGCAGATACCCGTTTCAAGTTTCACCTTCTTGCCGTCGAGCAGGACGATTTCTTCACCTTCGCGAGCGGGACGGGCTTCGATCCCTGCGCGCACCTGTTTGGCGTCAAAAGCGTGTAAGGGCTGACCAAGTTCGAGCAGCACCCAATTGGTGATATCGACGACATTATTAATCGGGCGGAGACCGGCGGCCTCGAGGTCGCGACGCATCCATTCCGGACTCGGGCCGACTTTGACATTCCGCAAAGTGCGCAACGTGTAATAAGGACAGAACTCGGATGACGAACGGACGAACTTGAAACCATCCTGAGCAGAAGGTGCGGAGGCCAGTCCGGCGGCCGTCTTGATTGACAGCGGCTTAAGCTGCAGACTCAACGCGGCCGCGATATCCCGAGCCAGGCCACGCAAGCCAAGACAATCGCCACGGTTTGGCGTTACGGAAATATCTAAGACCGTATCCGGCGCACCATAGAGTTGATTAAGCGGTGTACCGAGGGCTGGCTTGCGCGGGGTCAAGATTAACAGACCGTCCTCGCCCTTTCCTAAGCCCAGTTCTTCTGCCGAGCACATCATCCCCATCGAATCGACATCGCGAAGCTTGGAGACCTTGATCTCAAAACCGCCAGGCATCAGCGTGCCGGGCAAAGCCACGGGCACTCGGTCACCGGCCTTGAAATTCTTGGCGCCGCAGACGATCTGGCGCGGAGCACCATCACCAACGTCGACCTGACAAACACTGAGCCGATCAGCCTTCGGGTGTTTTTCGAAAGAAAGAATTTCGCCTACTACCACGAGAGGCAAAGGCGAGAGACCAAAAGATTGGATTGATTCGACCTCGAGACCGAGCATCGGGAGGATATCCGCGAGACGTTCGGGCGTGACGCCGGCGAGTTCGACGTGACGGGCAAGGGCTTGGAGCGAGACTTTCATGGCTTAGGCGAACTGGCGCAGGAAGCGCGTATCGTTATTATAAAATAGGCGGATATCATCGATGCCGTGGACCAGCATCGCGATGCGTTCCAGCCCAAGACCGAAAGCGAGGCCCGACCATTCTTTCGGGTCCAAACCACAGAGCTCGAGTACCTTGGGGTCGACGAGACCGCAGCCCATAATTTCGAGCCAGCGATTGGAAAGACGGCCGAGATTAGGTGAGCGCAGATCCATCTCGAAACTCGGCTCCGTGAAAGGGAAGAAAGAAGGACGGAGACGAATCTCTGCCTCTGGGCCGAAAGTTTCCTTCACGAAGAAGTCAAGGACGCCGCGGAGATCGGCCAGCGTCACGTTGCGATCGATCCAGAGACCTTCGACCTGATGGAAATTGGCTGAGTGGGTGGCGTCGACCGCATCGCGGCGGAAACAACGCCCGGGGGCGACGATCCGGAAAGGAGGTTTACGTGAAAGCATCGTGCGCACCTGGACGCTGGAGGTATGCGTACGAAGTAAGATCGCCTCCTCGCCCTTGCGCGGCGCATCGGCGGAGCGAAAAGATTTGGGGAGATAGAGCGTATCCTGCATATCCCGGGCTGGGTGATCGGCCGGCGTATTAAGGGCGTCGAAACAATGCCACTCCGTTTCGACCTCGGGACCTTCGGCGACCGTGAAACCTAATTTGCGCAAGGTGCTGAGAATCTTTTCGCGGGTACGGCTCAGCGGGTGCAGGGAGCCGGCGGGGGCGTCCGGACTGGGCAACGTCGAATCGAGGGGCGCACCCAAGGCGCCGGCGATTTCGGACTCTTCGATTTTAACCTGCAGGGCCGCGAGCAACTCTTCGACGGCTTTCTTGGCTTCGTTGATGAGCTTACCGACCACGGGCCGATCTTCTTTCGAAAGCGTCGCCATGCCTTTCATCACGTGAGTCAAGGAGCCGTTCGGACCGACGACCCGGGCCTTGAACGCTTCCATCTCCGCGCGGGTCGAAACGCTGGAAGCCTCTTGGGTCGCGGCGGCGACGAGTTGGACGAGCTGCTGCTGCATAGATAGATTTGTGTGTTGGCGGGGAAAGTCGGCAAGCGAAAGCACCCAGAAACAAAGAAGCCCCGGAGGGCCGGGGCTTCGAAAGAGGGACGGATTAACCGTTAACTCAGGCGAGGGCGGCTTTGGCCTTGTTCACGATGGCCTCGAAGGCCGGCATGTCGTGAATCGCCAGCTCGCTCAGATTCTTACGGTCCATGGTGATGTTAGCCTTTTTGAGGCCAGCGATCAGACGGCTGTAAGAGATACCGAGAGGACGGCAGGAAGCGTTCAGACGGACGATCCACAATTGGCGGAAGGTCGACTTATTCTTCCGACGGTCGCGGTAAGCGAACTTCTGAGCACGCTGTACGGCCTCGAGGGCGTAGACGTACAGGCGTGATTTATTTCCGAAATAGCCCTTAGCCGCTTTAATCATACGACGCTTGCGCGCCTTAGTGGCTGGACCGTTGGTTGCTCTAGGCATGTTGGTATGTTGTGTTTATTGGGTTTAGATGGCCTGGGGGTCGCCTTAATGAACACCCGGTCGGCCAAAAATTATAGCCGCCGCTTTACGCGAAAGGCATCGAAGCCAGCATGTTCTTCTCGAAGCCGGAGTCGACGCGCTTAGACTTGTTGGCACGGCGGCGTTGCTTACGGGACTTGGCACTCAGCAAGTGACGTCCGTTAGGGGAGCGGCGCATCACTTTGCCGGTTCCGGTTACCTTGAAGCGCTTGGAGATGGACTTGCGGGTCTTTTGCATGGCGGGAAAGGGTCGGAACAAAGGGACTCTGGGGTGACTTGTAAAGGGGAAAGGGCTGGCCCAAGCCTTTGTTCGTACGATTCCTGTAATTCATGGCCCCGTTGAGTCACTCAGCCATTTGACAAATGAGCAGATCCGCCTCCCCCTTAATCTCACCTTAAAACCTTTAAAAACATGATTTCATTAGGAAAAAAGCCGAATCTTAAGTTCAAAGTTCAAGCCCATCGAACCGGGAAAACCGAGGAAGTTCCCTTTGGCGAGCTAATCGAGGGGCCCACCCTTGTTTCGGTCTATATGCGCAACAATACCTCCTCCTGTGACGTCCAGACCGCTGAGCTGGATAAAAATATGCAAGCCATTGCTAAACAAGGGTTTAAAATTATATCCGTCTCCCGAGACACGTGCGCCTCCCACGCTAAATATGCCGCCAAGCACGGCTACAAGTTCGACCTGGTATCGGACCCTGACGATTTGTTTGCCAAAGCCGTCGACGGGATTGTGGAGAAATCCATGTACGGCAAAAAGTATCTGGGCCCAGCACGGGCCGCCTACCTTTTTGACAGGAAGGGCAAGCTGATTGCAATCGTCCCCAAAGTCGAAGCCGCGACCCATGGGCGACAGTTGCTTGAGGCGATTGCGGGCCTGAAATAAAATCCGGTTCCGACCTGAGGAAAAGCCCTAGAGATAATCGGTGCTTGAACCAAGGGCCTGAAACAAAGAGTTTATAGGCGAGACACATCTGAAGTTACCTAATGGCTACGCCCTATCGTCCTAACAGTCCCCGGCCCAAACCCAATAAGTCGGCCCCACCCCGCGGAAACTTCCGCAAAGAGGACAAAGGCCCTAAGCGCAACGATCGCATCCGGGCGACTGAAGTCCGCGTGATTTCACCGAAGGGTGATATGCTCGGCGTCATGCAGACGGCACGGGCCATCGAGCTCGCCCGCGAACTCGGCGTCGACCTTATCGAAATCGCGGCCACCGCGGTGCCGCCGGTCTGCAAACTGATGGAGTACGGCAAGTACCTTTACGAAGAGGCCAAGAAACATAAGCACCAGAAGGCCACGACGAAGGTGAAGGAAGTAAAACTCCGTCCACGTATCGACGTTCATGACCTGATGATCAAGGTGCGCCGGGCCGAAAACTTCCTCTACCACGGCCATAAGGTTAAACTCCTTTTGCAGTATCGTTACCGCGAGCTTGAACATCCGGAAATCGGCGTCGATACGATCACCCGGGCCATCAACGAGCTGTCGCACATCTGCACCCGGGACAACGAGCCCAAGCGCAGCGGCCGGGCTATCGTCGTCGGCCTCACCCCCGTCCAACAGAACAAGCGTAAACTCGTGCACAATGAAATGCCCGGAGACGAAGACGGCGAAGATGACTCCTCGGTGGATAACGGCGAGAACGACGCGGAATAATTTTGTGCGACACCTGGTCGCCAACCTATTGAGCAGTTCTGCCCTCTTGGTGTTTTGCGCCGGGACGGCACTGGCGGCGAGCGGTGACATTTACCTCGGTGATTCCTTGCGCCAACTTGGCCTTCACGAATTAGAGCAAAAGAAAGGCGACCCCGCCGAAGCCGAGCGCCATGGGGCCAAAGGCGGCATCGGACTCTACGCCGAGAGGAACCGCGATTACCTTTGGGTCGACGGCATTAAGTTATACCTGAACGAAACCGTCGGCCTGGCGCATGGCAAACTCACCGTCTCGCGGTTGGATTATGAAAAGATTTTGGTCCCGCTTTATTGGAAGCTACCCACCCCAATGCCCGGCACGAAGCGAATCATCATCGACCCAGGACACGGAGGCAAAGACCCCGGCAAACAGAATGCTGCGCTCAAATACAACGAAAAAGCCGCGACGCTCGATACCGCCATCCGATTGAAACTTATTCTCGATAAGCTCGGCTTCGATGTGATCTTGACCCGCGAAAAAGACGTCGCGATTGAACTCGATCAGCGTGCGCCCATGGCCATCAAAAATAAAGCCGATCTTTTCGTGAGCCTCCATTACAATGGCGGGGCCAAAGGAGATACGAACAGTTCCGGCATCGAGACCTATTGCCTCAGCCCGGCCGGCCAACGTTCGACGAACGCCGCCGGAGGCAAAGCAGACACCTCCACAGAGGCCGGCAATCGCTTCGACGCCTTTAACCTGCAGTTGGCCTGGAGCATCCAGCGCAAAATCATCGCCGGCACCGGTGCGGAAGACCGGGGGGTTCGGCGGGCACGTTTCGCCGTCCTCCGGACGCTCAACTGCCCCGGGGTGCTGGTCGAGGGAGGGTTCATTTCGAGTAAAAGTGAAGGCGCGCAGATCGCCAATCCGGCCTATCGCCAAAAAATTGCTGAAGCAGTGGCGGCGGGGATTAGCGACTACGCGCAACGACTGCAGAGCAAACAGTAGTCTTTTAAGCCTAAAATGGGCGAAACCGGTAAAGCGGCAGAAGCTGGTCGCACCCGAAATCCCTTGCGGTCTGATTTCTGCCTATAATCGGCTTGCCAGCCCCCCTGTCGGACGGTTCGTTCAATCTTCCTTTCGGCCCTCTGGCACCTGTCAGCGGACTCTCCTTAGGGAAAACCACAACCACAACCAAACCCTGGAACCGTCGCTCGCGACGACCAGGAGAAACAGTCAAAACACAATGAGCATCATGGAAAAACTGCTCGCCGATTCTAATTTCGGCGCGCTCAAAGCACACTCGGTCATTCACGCTACCGTGACCGAAATCCGCGAAGACAAATTCGTCGTCGTCGATATCAATGGTAAGTCCGAAGGCTTCATCCCTCAGGGCGAATTCCCTGATATGGCCGAAGTCCAAGTCGGCATGCAGATCGAAGTCTACCTCGAAAAGCTTGAAAATAAGGATGGCACCCCTTCCGTCTCTTACGATCGCGCCCAACAGATCCGCAAATGGGAAAGCATCGAAGCCAATTGCCAAGAAGGCTCCATCGTCCAAGGTCGCGTCAAGTCCATCGTCAAAGGCGGACTCATCGTCTCCGTGGGCGTCGACGCCTTCATGCCGTCGTCCCAGATCGACGTTAATCCTCCGAAGAATCTCGAACAGTTCGTGGGCCAGACCTTCGACTTCAAGATTATCAAGATTAACAAAGATAAGAAGAACCTCGTCGTCTCCCGTCGCGAACTCATCGAAGAACAACGCGGCGAAAGCCGTCGCAAGCTTCTCGAAGAAGTCAAACCCGGCACGATTCGTCGTGGTGTGGTCAAGAATATCACCGATTACGGCGCCTTCGTGGACCTCGACGGTCTCGACGGCTTGCTGCACGTGACCGACATGAGCTGGGGCCGTATCGGCCACCCAAGCGAAGTCGTCAAAGTGGGCGAAGAAATCACCGTCATGGTGGTGGAAGTCGACCGCGAGCGAGAACGCGTTTCCCTCGGCCTCAAGCAGACCCAAGCCAATCCTTGGGAAGGTATCGAGAAGCGTTACCCTGTGGGCCAGAAAGTCCACGGCAAGGTCGTCAATCTCGTCGCCTATGGTGCCTTCATCGAAATCGAAGGCGGCGTCGAAGGCCTCGTCCACGTTTCGGAACTCTCTTGGACCAAGCGCGTCCAGAAGCCTTCCGACATCCTTAAGGTCGGTCAGGAAGTGGATGCCGTCATCCTTAACGTTAACAAGGAAGAGCAGAAGATCTCGCTCGGTATCCGCCAGCTCGAAACCAATCCCTGGGAAAAGGTTCGTCACAACTACCCTGTGGGCGCTCGCGTCCGCGGCAAGGTGCGCAACCTCACCAACTACGGTGCCTTCGTCGAACTCGAAGATGGCATCGATGGCATGGTGCACGTTTCCGACATGAGCTGGACCCGCCGCATCAACAACCCGGCGGAAGTCATGAAGAAGGGCGACGACGTCGAAGCGATCGTGCTCGATGTCGATGTCGATCAACAGCGCATCTCCCTGGGCGTCAAACAGACCCAGACCGATCCATGGAGCGAAATCGACCGCAAGTTCCGCATCGGCGACCTCGTCACCGGCAAGGTTTCCAAGGTGGCAAACTTCGGTGCCTTCATCGAACTCTCCGACGAAATCGACGGCCTTGTCCACGTCTCCCAGCTCGCCGAACAGCGCGTTGAGAACGTCAAGGATATCGTCAAGGTCGGACAGGAAGTCACGGCTCGCGTCATCAAGATCGACAAAGAAGACCGTCGCATCGGTCTTTCGATCAAGGCCGCCAGCTACGACGCTGAACGTCTCCAGGCCGAAATCTCCAGTTACGAACGCATCAAGGGTCCATCCACGGGTGGCGCCCCGGCGCCTTCGGCGGGTGGCTCGGTGGGTGGCGGTTCGAGCAGCGGAGACTTCAACAGTCTCGGCGACCTTCTCGACAAGGCCGGCAACTAAGAACCCTCTTAGTCCAACGAATCAGACCCCGGGCAACCGGGGTCTTTTTTTGTACCCATAGGCCACGTAACGTCTATCGTGCAGGAATGGATCCTTTCCAGGGATACGGTCGTCTGACCCGCAGCTCGACGCTGGCGCTACTGACGACCGTGGTCGTACTGATCGCGGAATGGACCCAGCTCATTTCCGACGGGGCGATGACAGCGCTGCGCACTGGTTGCCAAGTCTACGTACTACTGCGCATAATGCGGGCCCGCGTCTCCCCAGCCTATCTACTACTTTGGGGGCCGCTGGCATACTTTTTCCCGATCATCACCGCGCTGATTATCTACCTCTTTGGGGGCCGGAAGCATTCGTCGCTGGCGGATGCAAAAAAAGAAGTGAACCGGGTGGCTTGGCGGCTGAGCGAAGAGCCGGATTTCGGCGGCAATAATTTTCGTCTCCTCGGTGATCGCCATGGGCGCGACACCCTTGAAGCCTTACGGACTCAAATCCGCGGCGCGCAAAAGCGAATCTACATCTCTACTTACATTTTGAGCAACGACGCCGTCGGGCGCGAAATCGTGAGCCTCCTCGCCGCCCGCGCCAAGGCCGGCATCGAAGTGCGCCTCTTGGTCGACGCCATCGGAAGTTGGGGCATACCGCTGACACTCTGCCGGCCACTCCATCGAGCCGGCGGACAAATCGCTCGCTTTAACCCCGCACTACCCATGCGCGGCAAAGGTTCGGCGAATTGGCGCAACCATCGTAAGATCGCGGTTTTTGACGGCACGACCGCCATCATTGGCGGGCAAAATCTTGGGTTGAAGTACATGGGCGAATCCCCTTCGAATCGACGCTTCCGCGATTGCTCGTTCAGCATCGAAGGCCCGACGGCCGCTTCGATCGAACGCATCTTTATCGCTGATTGGTGCCAAGCGACGGACGAACCTCCCATGAATTTTGCGACTCAGCTCCGCGAACGACCACGCCCCGTTGGCCAAGCCCGGGTCGCCATCATCGCCTCGGGACCCGATTGCGAACAGGATCCGCTTTGGGATGCTTACGTCCAGTTGTTTTCGAACTGCAAGCGCTCGATCACTATCGTCACGCCTTACTTCGTGCCGGACCGCGTGCTCTTCTCCCTACTCGTCACCGCCGCCCAAGCCGGCCGTCACGTGCGAATCATGGTACCTCGCCGATCAGACCATCGGCTACTCGATCTCGCCCGACGATGGTACCTGCGGATGTTACGCGACGCGGGGGCTGATATTTTATTTTTTAAGCCGGATGTCTTGCACGCGAAACTCGTCATCGTGGATGACGCGCACCTGGTCGTCGGTTCAGCCAACCTCGACATGCGCTCGCTGTTCTTGAATTATGAAATCGGTGCCGTGGTCCGCGACCCAGCGGCGATCGAAACGGTCAACGCCCTGATAGGCTCATGGGAGGTCGAATCGTCTCATTACTCCGAAGACCTTTATCGCCAAAGCCGAACGCGGCTGGGGCGCACGGTGGAAAGTATCTCCAAAGTCCTGGCCCCTTGGCTTTGATCAGCCCAGGAAGGCGTGGAGACGAACGGTCAGCCCGGTATCAGGAAGCAGGAAGCCATCGTGGCCGGCATCCGTGATCACCTCGTGGTAGGCCGCGTTGACGCCGACGGCGGTCGCGGCGGCTAAAAGCATCCGCAGCTCACTCGTAGGATAGAGCCAGTCGCTCGAAAAACCGATGGCGAGCACATCCGGACCATGGGCGCAGAAAAGCGACCCGGCGGCGGCTCGGGCCGTCATGTCAAAACGGTCGACCGCCCTCGTAATCCGCAGCCAACTATTAGCATCGAAGCGCTTCACGAAAGACTGCCCTTGATGTTCGAGGTAGCTTTCGACCTGCCAGAAGACTGGATTGTTGGGCTGGGCGCCGAGCACGCGGGCCCGGCCGAATTTCTGTTCAAAAGAAGCGGAAGAAAGGTAACTAATATGGGCGAGCATCCGGCCCACTGCCAGGCCCGAGACGGGCCCTTCCCCGGGGGCGTAATGGCCGCCGCAAAAATTCGGATCCGTTTCCACGCAGGCACGGGAAACTGCGTTCAAAGCTATCGCCATCGGCGATTGACTCAAGCCTGCCGCCAACACGGCGATGCGACCCACCTCGGCGGGATAGTCTGCGCACCAAATTAATGCCTGCATGCCGCCCATTGAACCGCCGACCACTGCATGCAGTTTCTTGATGCCAAGATGCTGGATGACCAAGCGTTGAGCTCGGACGATATCGCCCAAGGTGATTTCCGGGAAAAAACCGCCGTAGGCCTTACCCGTACGCGGATCGATGGAAATCGGCCCAGTCGAACCCTGACAGCCACCGATGCAATTAATGCCGATGACATAAAAGCGGTCGGTGTCGATGGCCTTGCCTGGGCCGACAAAACAATCCCACCATCCGGGCTTCGTATCATCTGGAAGATAACGGCCCGCCACGTGGTGATCCCCGCTCAGGGCATGAGGCACTAAGATCGCATTGGATTTATCGGGGAGCAAAGTCCCATAGGTTTCGTAACGAAGACTGAGGGCGGGCAATTCACCACCCAGCTCTAACGGAAAGCTATCGACCGACTTGAAATCGGCGTAGGCCACCGGGCAGAGTTCACGGCTTGGGGCCGAAGGCTTGGCAGAACAGTCGGACATGGACGTAAGACAGCCAAACCAGACCCGGACGGGAGGCAAGTGGCCATTCGGTGTTGCCACGTCATAAACGCCCCCAAACCTGTAGGCCATGCCTCAAGGTCACCGCCACGAAGAAGGCTGCTGCGGAGAAGGTCCCCATACCCGCATCGAAGCAGCCGTTGGCCGCATGAAGGAAAAATCCCTTCGTGTGACGACCCCTCGTCTGGCCATGCTAAAGGTCCTCGCGGAAGCCAAGGGCCCTCTCAGCGCCGAAGAAATCCATTCTTCGGCCGGCGATGGCGCCCTCGACCTTGTCACGGTCTATCGTGGCCTCGAAGCCCTCGATGAGGCGGGCATCGTCCAACGGCACCCCCTGGAAAGAGGTCGTAGCCTTTATGCCCTCATCGCGGCCGGCCACCACCATCACCATATCATCTGCCGCCGTTGTGGCCGCATCGATCGACTTCCGGGCTGTGACACTTCGCGGCTCGAAAGCGCGGCTCGTAGCAGCGGCTTCTCCGACCTTACTCACATCATGGAAATCTACGGCATCTGCCCCACCTGCAACCTAACCGCTCATGCCTAACTTTCCCCGGTCGGCTTTCATCCTCGGTGCCGGACTCGGCACCCGCCTTCGGCCTCTCACCGAAAGTTGCCCCAAACCTTTACTCCCCCTCGCGGGCAAGCCCATGGTGATGCAGGCGATGGATCGCCTCATCGCGGCGGGCACACGGAGATTCATCATCAACACTCACCATTGCCCAGCGGCATGGAATTCCGCTTTTCCGGCCAACACCTATGGCGGGGCCGAAGTAAAATTCGTCTTTGAACCCACGCTACTCGAGACAGGCGGAGGTCTGGCCAACATTGCGGCGCTCCTGGCTGAGGATGAGAGCGATTTGGTCATCTGGAATGGAGATATCTTATCGAGCTGCAATGTCAGCGAAGCCTACGCCCACCACCAAGGAGATGGGGCTGAGGCCACCCTGGTCGTACGGGCGCAAGGGCCTAACTGCAATGTCCGCGTGACCGACGAAGGTAGGGTCACCGACTTACGCGATCGGCTCGGAAAAACCGATCGCGCTTATCAATACACCGGTATCTGCATCGTGACCCGAGCTTTTGCTCAAGGTATTCCGCCCGCTATCGAGTCCATCGTTGAGCACTTTTTGCGTAAGATCCCCGCCCAGCCTGAAAGTATCCAAGCTTATTTGGATTCATCGCCTCACTGGCACGATCTCGGGACCATCGAAGAATACAACACCATCAAGGCCCAACTTGAAAAACCGGTCCGGGGCGCGTTAACACCGGCCGAAGCCGCCACCCATCTCGGTTACAGCTTAGTAGACGGAGGCAAGATGCTCAAGGGAGGTTCGGGACGTAAATTTCATCGCGTCTCGAATTCTGCCGGCAAAGAAGCCATTCTTTGCGTGTACGATGATAGCCGACCTGAAAATCTGATCTACGGCAGCATCGCGCACGCCTTACTCGGCCAAGCCGCCGTCAACGTCCCAACCGTCATCGCGGAAGACCATGATCGCGGAATCCTTCTGCTTGAAGATCTTGGCTCGGATGACCTTTGGTCGCTGTCCCAGGGGCCGGGCTTCCCGTGGTCCGCCTTTGGCTCTGCCATCGAACAAGTCGTCAAAATCCACCAGCTCGGACTCGAAGCCGCCACCAACGCGGGCATCACACTCATGGAGCCCTTCTCCCCCGCCCTTTATCAATGGGAGCGGCAATACTTCCAAGATAACGTCTTGGCTGGAAAGAAATTCGACCGGAGCGTCCTCCAGGAAATGGAATCACTGGCTCGGGAACTGCTCGGCCAGCCGCCGGTCGCCGTCCATCGTGACTTCCAATCCCAGAACATCCTGGTCCGCGATGACGCGGCTTGGCTTATCGATTTCCAGGGCATGCGCAAAGGTTGCGCCTTCTATGACTTCGCCTCGCTCGCCTATGACCCTTATCTTACCCGCAAGGACATGGATCTCTGGCGGGTCGAAATCGAGGACCATGCGCGCGAAGCTTCGGACTGGAAAGGTTCGCGAGATGAATTCACGCACCTCTTGCACGTGGCGGCGACGCAACGTCTTCTGCAGGCCTGCGGCGCCTACGGATTCCTCGGGACTAAGAAGGGTCGCCCGGAATACTTGGCGCACCTGCCGCAGGGCTTACATAACCTTGCCATCGCCGCCAGCCTGTGTGGCCGCCGGAGATTGGCAGGATTGGCGAGCGACCTGGAATATAGCTTAACGGTTACCCGTTAACTTTCTCGTCCAAGAAGCGTACCAATTCGTCTTCGGTCATCCGCACCTGCACCAGCGTATCGCGGTCGCGGACCGTCACGCCGGCGTCTTTCTCGATGGTCTCAAAATCGATGGTGATGCCATAAGGCGTGCCAATTTCGTCTTGGCGACGGTAGCGCCGGCCGATGGCGCCGGCGGAATCGTAGAAGACATTAAATCGCTTCTTAAGCCGGCGATACAAGGCTTCGGCCCGCTCGACGAGCTCCGGCTTATTCTTAACGAGCGGGAAAATCGCGGCCTTGAAAGGCGCGACCCGCGGAGGCAGCCGCAAGACCACGCGCTTTTCGCCTTCAATCTCATCTTCATGATAAGCGGTAGTCAGCAAGGCCAGGAAAACTCGGTCGACGCCGACAGACGGTTCGATCACATGGGGAATAAATCGGGACTTAGCCAATTCATCGAACCAATCAAGCTTCTGGCCTGAGACTGTGCTGTGCTGGGTTAAGTCGAAATCACCGCGAGCGGCGACGCCTTGTAGCTCTTGGACGCCGAAAGGAAACTCGAACATGATGTCCGTCGTCCCCTTCGAATAGTGGGCCAACTTTTCCTGGGGGTGCGGGTAAAGGGACAGCTTCGCCCGCGGAATCCCAATCGATTCGAACCAAGCCAGACAGCCTTCGATCCAATCTTTGTGGGCGACTTCCCAGTCCGCCGACGGGGAGATGAAATATTCGATTTCCATCTGTTCGAACTCGCGGGAACGGAAGATGAAATTACGCGGGTTAATCTCATTACGAAAAGCCTTCCCGATTTGGGCGATACCGAATGGTACCTTCACCCGGCCCGTATCGACAACATTCTTGAAATTGATAAAAATCCCTTGGGCGGTTTCGGGACGTAAGAAGGCGATGGCCGAAGCATCCTGCATCGCCCCCACATAAGTCTGGAACATCATGTTGAACGAGCGGGGAGGCGTGAGTGAGCCCGGCTTACCGGTGGCCGGCGACGGCACGAGGGCGTGCTCTTCCGGCTTGGCCTCGGTATAATCTTTCAGCACCAAAGGCTCGAGCGCCCCTTGCTTGGCTAACTTGCGTTTCATATCATGGGCCATCTCTTCGGCCTTGGCCTGCATACCGTCATCTTCGAGGACGGAAACGTAACCAATCGTCTCGCCGCCCACGCGCACGGGGGCGAAGAAAAGTTGGTCCGCCCGGTAACGCATCTTGGACTCCTTACAATCGACTAACGGGTCGGTGAAATTCTCGATATGGCCGGAGGCCTTCCACGTCGTCGGGTGATGGATAATGCTGGAATCCAAGCCCACAATATCATCGCGTCGATGGACGAAATCCTGCCACCAGGCTTTTTTGATATTATTCTTCAATTCGACGCCCAAGGGGCCGTAGTCAAAAAAACCGTTAAACCCTCCATAGATATCGGAGGAAGGAAAGACGAACCCGCGGCGCTTGCACAGGTTGATGATGGATTCCATCTTGTCGGTCGGGTCAGCCATAGGAGGGCTTCACCTATCCCCTTTCAGACGGTCCGCCGCAAGCCTGTTCCCTCAGCGAGGGAGCGGCTCGGTCGTCAAACGTCGCGCTTTCTTCGACCACGCCTGGGCCAATTCTGAAATCGACTTAAAGACTCCCGTGACCTCGGCAGCAGATTCCGTCATCTTGGCCTTCGACCCCTCCAAGGAAGCCGAAAAGGAGGCCATCGCCGCCCCGGCATCGGCCAAACGGACCTGCAGGAGAGCAAGCGACTCCCCATCCATGGTGCGGTCAGCCGCTTCGACCGACTGACGCAAGCGGGCGCAAGCGATTTGCAGTTCAGCCGCCTTGGCCCCCAGCGATTCGGGGGCGGTCGCTTCAGCGATGGCTAAAGTTTTTTTCTCCAAGACCGCCGAAAACCGGGCCGCGTGCTCGGGGTTTGATTTCGGGAAATAATTATCCAGCTCGCTTTCCATATCTGCGGCGATCTGCGCAAAGTCGCGGCTCGAAACCCAATCTAACTCTTTAACGATGCGTTCCATCGCACCCTGCATCGTGCCACCCAGAGGGGCGATTTCATGGCGGGCCAGGCGGGAGGGCGGTGGCACGGTCGCATCCCACACCAACTCGACTTGCAACAATCCAGAGGCCGGATTCACCGACACCAAGCGGACGCGCAAGCCACGCTCGACCTCGGTATGCAATTGATCGCCCCGCAACCGATCGGCAAAGCCTCGGTCTTCGAGCGTGGCGGGGTCGAGCGTGAGATTGACCTCGGGTCGCAACCTTCCCTCCGCATCCAAACGTAATCCTAACGAAACCACTTGGCCGACCACGACACCCTTGACGCGGACGGGCGTGCCAGTGGAAATCCCTTCCACCGAAAAAGTCGGGCGAAAGACCACGCTGACCAAAGGGGCGGACCACGCGGACCACCAGGCCCAAATCGAAGCTCCCACGGTGACGGCGAGCACCGTGATAATGACGCCACCTAGGGCGCGGCGACTCATCCGGCTGATTGCGGGTAGCTGCCCAACCATTTGACGACTTCGCAGCGGCCTTTCAATTCCGTCACGGCGGCTTGCACCGCCGGAGAGTCCCAATGCCCTGGAAAATCAATGAAGAATTGGTACTCCCAGGCCTGCCGACGACTTGGCCGAGATTCGATCCGGATTAGATTGATGCCGCGGTCTGAAAAAGCACTAAGTGCTCCCTGCAATGAGCCAGGCTCATGTTTCAAAGTTAACACCACGCTCGTCACTTCCGGCGTATCACCTGGCGGATTGGCACCCTGACCGATGATGAAGAAGCGGGTCGCATTATCGCGGCGATCTTGGATTCCACGAGAGAGAATAGGCACTCCGCGAGACTCCGCGGCGGAAGAAGAAGCGACGGCCGCCTGGCCTTTGGGTTCACGGGCGACTTTCTCTACCGCTGCCGCCGTGCTATCCGTCTCCACCAGGACCGCATTCGGCAGGTGACGCGAGAGCCAGCCGCGGCATTGCGCCAACGCGATATCCTTAGACAGGACGTGGGTGATATCGGCTAAGGTGCCATGTCCGACCAGGCATTGCTCGACCGAAAGGGTCACCTGCGCGACCACCTTTAGTTCGGACTCAGCCAAAAGATCGAGTGAATGACTGACCACGCCCTCGGTAGAATTCTCCACCGGAACGACGCCGTAAGTCGCCTCGCCGGATTCAACGGCGGCAAAAATATCGGCGATGGTGCGCAGGGGCAGCGACGGGACGCTGGAGCCAAACGCCCTGACTTCGGCTTGTTGCGTGAAAGAGCCTTCGGGGCCGAGGTAAGCCACTGGCTTGGCCATCTGCGCCCCAATGGAGAGTGAGATGATTTCGCGGTAAATCGCCCGCAAGCCTGAGGCAGGGATTCCCGGAGCGGCCTCGGTTAAAGAGCGGAGCAGTTGCTCTTCGCGTTGCGGAGAATAGACGGCCGCACCGGTTTTTTGCTTAGCTTCGCCGATGGACTTAGCGACATTCAACCGCTGCCCGATGAGCTGTAAAATCTCCCGATCGATACGATCGACCTCCCGACGATGGTTTTCCAAACTCATGCGACCGGGGGCGGAGGTTCTTCGGTGGCGACCGCGGCGGAGGATTGATCGTCCAAAGGCAAGCCCATCTCAGCATCGCCGACATTGACCGGCGTCGTCGCCCGCGTGATCCATTCCGAAATCTGAGCAGGAGACAGCACGTCCGAAGCAGGCAATTCGCCCAAAGAACGCAGGCCGGTGAAATCAAGGAAGTGGTCGGTCGTGCCGTATTGAATCGGACGGCCGGGAAGTTCGGCCCGACCCGTCACGGCGACCAGCTCGAGTTCTAAAAGTCGCGTCAAAGCACTGTCGATCGAAACGCCGCGTATGGCCTCCATCTCGGAACGTGTCACCGGTTGGCGGTAAGCCACGATGGAAAGCGTTTCGAGCGCCGCCGGACTTAGGCGTTGCGGGCGAGGTTCCCCACGAAGCAGACGCACCCAATCGGCATAGGCGGGAGAGATCACCAAGCGAAAGCCTTCAGGCCCTTGCAAGATGCGACAGGAATCATTGGCCTCACGCATCTCGACCTCCAAGGCATCGACGGCCTCGCGAATCTGAGTAGCCGTAAGCAAAGTAGGCACTTGGTCGATGATGTCTTGGATGATCTCTTGGACAGGAGCAACTGCGGCCGTTTCGGGCTGACCCTCGGGACGCTCCTCGGGATTAATCGGGGCCGCTTGGGCGTGGTACCGGTGCACGACCTTCTGGATGTCCTTGATGGACACCGCCTCCGAGGTCGAGAACAGGAGCGCCTTGATAACTTTCTTAAGATTGAATTCCACGGGAAGGAGGTTTTTAAATCGGGTTGTCGGCAGGGTAAGTGCGGCTCAATGTCCGCTCCCTACCCTTTTATTAGGGGGCAATAACCGACTGACAACCGCAGACTTTTCACACCCATGACCGACGCCCATTCCACCCGCCACCACTCAGCCATCGTTGTCGACGGCCCCGACCGCGCACCCAGCCGAGCTATGCTGCGGGCCGTAGGCTTCACCGATGCGGACTTTCATAAGCCCATCGTGGGGATTGCCTCCACGTGGTCGATGGTCACCCCGTGCAATATGCACATCGACCGCCTGGCCACCCAAGCGGCCAAGGGGGCCGACGAAGCGGGCGGCAAGGCCATCATCTTTTGCACCATCACCGTCTCGGACGGTATTTCCATGGGCACCCCGGGCATGCGTTATTCGCTCGTCTCCCGCGAGATCATCGCGGACTCCGTCGAGGCCGTCACCAGCGCCGAAGGCTTCGATGGGCTGGTCACCATCGGCGGCTGCGATAAAAATATGCCGGGCTGCGTTATGGCCATGGCCCGGCTTAATCGCCCCTCCGTCTTTGTGTACGGCGGAACCATCGTACCAGGACTGCATCGCGGACAATCCGCCGATATCGTTACCGTTTTCGAAGCCGTCGGAAAATATGCCGGCAAGCAAATCGGCGAGGCTGAGCTCAAGGAAATCGAAACCTGTTCCATCCCAGGAGAAGGTTCGTGTGGGGGGATGTATACCGCAAACACGATGGCGTCTGCGATTGAAGCCCTCGGCCTTAGCCTGCCGGACAGCTCCGCGCAGCTCGCTAACTCCAAAGATAAGTTAGCCGACTGCGAACGCGCTGGTAAAGCCGTTCTGGAATTGCTCAAACGCAATATCCGCCCTTCCGATATCCTCTCCATGGCGGCCTTTGAAAATGCCATCAGCGTCGTCATCGCCTTAGGCGGATCGACCAATGCCGTCTTGCATCTGATTGCGATGGCGCACTCGGCCGGCATCAAATTAAGCCTCGCCGACTTCGAACGCGTTGGGCGCAAAGTGCCGGTCTTGGCCGACCTCAAGCCCAGCGGTAAATATAATATGGCACACTTCGTGCGGATCGGCGGGCTGCAGCCCCTATTAAAAATGCTGCTCGATGCCGGCTTGCTGCACGGGCACTGCATGACCGTCACCGGAAAAACCGTCGCTGAAAATCTAGCGAACGTCGGGAGTTATGCGCAAGACCAAGACGTCGTCCGCCCCTTATCGAACCCGATTAAGGCCAACAGCCATCTCCGCATCTTGCGCGGCAACCTCGCGCCCGAAGGCTCGGTCGCCAAGATCTCAGGCAAAGAAGGGAATAATTTCACCGGCAAGGCCATCGTCTACGAATCCGAAGAAGGATCCTTGCGCGGCATTCTCGACGGCGAAGTAAAAGACGGTCACGTTATTGTCATCCGCAATGAAGGGCCTAAAGGCGGACCTGGCATGCGCGAGATGCTTGGGCCGACCAGCGCCGTGATGGGCAAAGGACTAGGCAAAACGGTGGCTTTGATCACCGATGGTCGATTCTCCGGCGGAAGCCACGGCTTCGTCGTCGGGCACATCACGCCGGAAGCGGCCGTCGGCGGTGCACTCGCGATCGTCCAGAACGGCGACAGTATCGTCATCGACGCGGAAAAGAATGAGATCAACCTCGTTGTTCCGGCGGATGAAATCGCCCGCCGCTTGAAGTCCTGGAAACCTTCCCCGCCCAAAGAAACGCGCGGAGCTTTGGCCAAGTACGCCAAGCTCGTCTCCTCGGCCTCGGACGGCGCGATTACGGACGCAGATTAAGCGCAGCGTTCAACGGTAACGATTTCCGCAAGGGGAAGGCCGAGACTGGCCCTCCCCTTGCTTATTTATGCCCTTTAAGCACCCTTCCAAGGTTGCCAATCAGGTCCCAAAGTGAGAAGATATTCTCCCGTGAATAATTCCTTCAACCAGTTCCGGAAGCATTTATTAAACTTCCCACAGC
Source organism: Opitutales bacterium (assembly GCA_007280935.1). Lineage (GTDB taxonomy): Bacteria > Verrucomicrobiota > Verrucomicrobiia > Opitutales > UBA953 > UBA953. Next base: position 39,457 of record QYQK01000012.1, on the reverse strand, counting down.
ATGGCTTCGCCATCGATTTCAGTCGTGCTCCGGCACCCGTTGACTTCGAAAATAAAATGGCCGCCGCGCTGGCCCAAGCCTTCACCGACATGGACGCCCTCGAGAAGGGTGCAATCGCAAATCCTGACGAAAAACGCAGGGTCGGGCATTACTGGATACGCACGCCCGAACTTTCGCCCACTCCTGCAATCAGCACCGCCATCACCGAGGCCATCGCCGACATCATGGCGTTCGCGCAGAAAATCCACGCCGGTCAAATTCAAGGTGCTCACGGCAGTTTCACAGATCTTCTTTGCGTCGGTATTGGTGGCTCCGCGCTCGGCCCTCAGTTCGTCGCGGATGCTTTAGGAAAAAAAACCGATAAACTTTGCGTCCATTTCATCGATAACACCGACCCTGACGGCATCGACCGGGTGATTGACGGCCTGGGAAATCGCCTGGGCACGACCTTGGTCATCGTCACTTCAAAGTCGGGCAGCACCCCTGAACCCCGTAACGGCCAAATCGAAGCCGCGCTGCGCTGGAAGCAAGCCGGATTATCCTTTGCGCGTCATGCGGTGGCGGTAACCGGAGACGGCAGTCAGCTCGACCAAGTCGCACTCAAAGACGGCTGGCTGGCACGCTTCCCCATGTGGGATTGGGTGGGCGGGCGCACCAGTGAGATAGGTCCGGTCGGGCTTTTGCCCGCAGCCCTTCAAGGCATAGATATCAAATCGCTCATCGAAGGAGCCCGCACCATGGACGGCCTCACCCGCATCCCCGTTGCGAGCAAAAATCCCGCGGCACAATTAGCCCTCGCCTGGCACCATCTCACCGAAGGACGCGGCAGCAAAGCCATGGTAGTCTTGCCGTACAAAGACCGTCTCGTGCTTTTCTCCCGCTACTTGCAGCAACTCGTGATGGAATCGATCGGCAAGGATTTGGACTTACATGGCCGGAAGGTGAGCCAAGGACTCACGGTCTACGGCAACAAAGGGTCCACTGACCAGCACGCCTATGTGCAACAATTGCGTGACGGTGTGAATAACTTTTTTGCTGTCTTTATCGAGGTGCTCAAGGATCGAGACGGTCCAAGCGTCGAAGTCGAAGTCGGTGTTTCTTCCGGCGATTACCTTCAGGCCTTCTTCCTTGGAACGCGCGAAGCCCTTTCCGGCAACGGACGGCCGAGCATTACGCTCACAATTGAGCAAGTGGATGCCAAAACCGTGGGAATGCTCATCGCTCTCTTCGAACGTGCCGTCGGACTCTACGCTAGCCTGTTGGGCATCAACGCCTACCACCAGCCTGGGGTCGAAGCCGGCAAGAAGGCCGCCGCCGATACGCTTAAGGTTAGAGCCCAGGCGCTCGCCGGACTCGAAAAAACTAAGGGGAAATGGGTTTCCACCGAGGCCCTCTGCAAGGAAATTGGACTTGTCGGGTCGGAGGAACTGGTGTTCAAAGTACTCCTGCATATTTCGGCCAACCCCGGGTCTGTATCAAAACAAGAAAACCCTGATCCAAGCCTGACCCTTTTTCGTCATTCTTAATTAATTCTCTTACCCCAACTTCCCCTCCCCCATGAATAAAAAGCTCAACACTTTCATTCGCATCATCGGCTTCGCTGCTGCCGGTGCCGCCCTCTTCTTCGCCTTTTCCCTGAAAGGTAAAATCACCGCTGCGACCGCGAGCACGGCCTGGACGACGCTCGACCCCGAAATCAAAGCCCCCGCGGATTACTCTTTACGCATGGCTCACCTGGGAGCCCCCTTGCAAAACATCGTTAATGGCCAACGGAAGAAGTCCGAAGGCCTCGAAGGAAACGTCAAAGACCTGCAAGCCGATGTGGCCGATAAAAAGACCAAGATCGAAGGCCTGACGGCTAATGTCACCACTCTGGAAGGCGAACGGGCCGAACTCACCCGGAAGCGCGACGAAATTACTGGCCAACTGACCGAGGCTAACAGCAAGAAGGATTCCGCGGTCGCCGAACTCAGTTCCGCCAAGGAAGAACTCGTGAAGGAGAAAGAAAAAGTCGCTGGCCTGTTCACCAAAGAGCAGATGGAAGAAAACGCCACCAAGGCCACCAAAGCTGAAGAAACCCGCGACCGCATCGTTCAAAAATACGTCCAACTCTACGGTTGGGCGGCCGGACGGAGTGAAACTCGCCCACCCTTCCCTCGCGACCCCCTGAATGAGGCTGCGCCCGAAACGGTGGTCGCCGGAGGTAGCGCCACGAGCGACGAAGGTATCCTAACCAAAATCATCGCACTCGACCACTCCACGGGACATATCGCCTTCTCCGTCGGAGATATCAACGGCGTGAAACCCGAAAGTCGCTTCGAAGTCTATCTGGATGGAAAGAAAATCGGTGCCGTGAGCGTGCTGTCCGTCAAGACGGGCGTCACCTATGCGCAAATCCTGCCCGGGGCTGATTTGCTTAGAGACATCTCCACCGGTGTCACCGTTAAATTGGTCTCTGGTGCAGGTAAACTCGCCAGCAACTAATGACCGTTCGGCTTCTAACTCTTCTTGCGATACTGACGGCCGTGATTGGCCTCAGCGGGTGTGAGACCACCGAGAAGCCGTCCGATTCAATGCTCCCGCAGTCTCAGCCAGCGAGTTGGCAAGGCGGACTTCCGGGAATGAACACGCCAGGGTCAGGTTACCGCTAATGCCTGAAAAGACTGCAGGCGTCAGAGGAAATCCCCCTGGCTCGTCTGGCAGACTCTGGGTCGTAGCCACCCCGCTTGGCAACCTCGGAGACATCACGCTTCGAGCTAAGGAAGCCATCGCCACCTGCGATTTGGTGGCCTGCGAAGACACCCGCGTGACGGGCGGTCTTCTCCGACACCTATCCATTTCGAAGCCCATGCTGGCTTACCACGAGCATAATGAAAAAGAAGTGGCAGTCCAAATCGCCGATAAAATCGCAGGGGGAGCCAACATCGCATTGATCACCGACGCCGGAACTCCTGGTATTAGTGATCCGGGCTTTCGCGTGACGCGCGAGTGCCGGAAGCGAGGTCTGACCGTCACCCCACTGCCTGGCCCTTGCGCCATCATCGCGCTCCTGTCCGCATCAGGCTTACCGACCAACGCCTTCCGTTTCATCGGCTTCCTGCCCCCTAAATCTGCCGCCCGCATGCGGTTTCTTGAGTCGATCAAAACTGCAGACGAAACCGTGGTGCTCCACGAATCCTGCCACCGCATCAGCGACTTTCTTGACGAGATGCTGGAAGTCCTCGGTGCCGACCGCGTCGTCTGTGTCGGACGCGAGCTCACCAAGCTCCATGAAACGATTCGCACCGCCCCGCTCCGCGAGCTAGTGCCCGCCCTCAAAGCCGGCTCACTTAAAGGTGAGTTTACCGTGGCTATCGCACCGGCAGAGTTTGGGCTTTGAGCGTATCGCGGGTTGACCAATCATCCCCTTCGCCTGCATCCTTATTAATAATGGCGGGTTTCGACGACAGTCTGGTCCGCGAATATTTCGAGATGAATGGCTTTTTTGTGCGCCAGTCTCGCAAATACGCTGTGCAGTCTAGGCGGAAGCGAGCCGATGAGGAAGGCGACCTTTTGGTCATCAACCCCACCCCGCGTCGCGGCGCCGAACTGCCTTTTCAGCTTTTTAGCTCCGACCTAGCCGGTCTTACCACCGCGGTTGTGGCCGTGAAGGCCTGGCACTCCACCAAGACCATCACGCCTTCGATGATCAAAAAGGGCGATCTACTGGAGTTCGTCCGCAAAGAGGCCGTGGAAGCCGCCCGCGATGCCTTTGCCGACCTAACGCCACGCGAAGGCCAATCGTTATCCAAAATTCTCATCCTGCCGGGCATCCCCGCCCAAGAGCCTCAACGCTCCGAAAGCATCACCCTACTTCGGGAAAGCGGCGTGGACCACGTCCTAACGTTTCGAACTATCCTGGAAAATTTGGTTCAAGCCGTGGAATCGAATCAAAGTTACGCGAAATCGGACACGTTACAGTTGCTTCGGCTTCTGCGGCTCTACGATATGGTGAAAGCCGCCCAACTGGAATTATTCGGCACCAACCCGCCCGCCAAGTGATTCACCCCTCCGCCCAAATCGACCCTTCGGCCGTGCTTGCGACAGGGGTCACCATCGGCCCTTTTGCCATCATCGAGGCTGGTGTCCGACTCGGCCAAGGCTGCTCCATCTCCGCGCATGCCATCATTAAACCCGGCACGGTATTGGGCGACGGAGTAAAGGTAGATCATTTTGCGATCGTCGGCGGGGACCCGCAGGATCTCGCTTTTGATTCGCAAATCATTTCCCGCGTTGAAGTCGGGGCACGCACCGTAATCCGTGAGCATGTCACCATCCACCGCGCAACCCAAGCCGACCAAGCCACTATCATCGGCCCAGACGGATTCCTCATGGCCGGAAGTCACGTCGCCCATGACTGCAGCTTAGGCAAAGCGGTGATCCTCGCCAATGGCTGCATGCTCGGTGGACACGTCCAAGTCGGCGACGGCGCTTTCATCAGTGGCGGCGTGGCCGTGCACCAATTCTGCCGAATCGGACCCGGCTCGCTCACTTCCGGGAATGCCGTGATCACCGAAGACGTTCCCCCTCAGGTTCTCGCTCATGGTCGGAACGAACTTGCGGGGTTAAATTTAATTGGCCTGCGCCGCCGAGCCATCAGCGCCGCCAGCATCACGGAGCTTAAACGGGCCTATCATCAGGTTTATTCGCCAGGGACCACCTGCACCACCCAAGCGCAACTGGCCATCGACAGCGGAGAGTATCAAACGCCCGAAGCTTTGGCTTTCTTGCACTTCTTCCTCGGCGGCAAACGCGGACGATTCGCCTCACCCGTATGAATAAAAAACCGCTAGCGATCACTTGCGGAGACCCCGCGGGCGTCGGCCCTGAACTCATCACAAAATGGCTAAGGAGCCACCCCGAGGAGGCAAAAGGTATCGTACCCATCGGCCCGGCGGAATGGATCGAACAACTTGGTATCAGTGGCATCGTCGTCGGTGCTGATCATTTTAGTATCATCCCAGGGAAACCTACGCCCGAAGGTCATCGCCTGGCACTCGCAGCGATGGAAGCCGCCGCCAAGGGGGCTACGGAAGGCCGGTTTGGTGGCGTTGTTTCTGGCCCAATCAATAAGAAAGGTTTTTCCGAGGTGGGCTATCCCTTTCCCGGCCAAACCGAATTTTTTGCAGCCCGCTGGCAGGTGAACCCGTCATGGCCTTTGCTGGCGGACGAATGACGGTCGGTTTGGTTACCTGGCATCTGCCACTCCGTTCCGTCGCTGGCGCGACTACGCCCGCAGCCATTCGGCGGACCATCCTTGCGCTGATTGATCTGCGCAAAAAAATGGGCGACAACCAACCGCGCATCGCCGTCTGCGGACTTAATCCGCATGCCGGCGAAGGGGGCTTACTCGGAACCGAAGACGATGACCTCATTCGTCCCGTCATTAAACAGCTTGGCGCCGAAGGGAATAAGGTCAGCGGCCCCCTTCCTGGCGACACGGTCTTTCACCGCCACCTTGAAGGCGAATTCGATGCGGTCGTCGCGATGTATCACGATCAAGGCTTGGCCCCGCTAAAGACGGTCGATTTCGCAAGTGCCGCAAACCTGACGCTCGGCCTGCCCTTCATCCGCACAAGCCCGGATCACGGTACGGCCTATGAAATTGCCGGGCGCAATTTGGCTGACGTCGGAAGCCTCGCCTCGGCCATCCGTCTCGCCCAAGTTCTTTCGGCCTGATGCGGGTTTTGATTTTTATTATCGGATGGGGTCTGGCTATTTTGGCACCCGCCGCAGAAATGCGTATCGCAAGTTTCAGCCCCGGAGCGACCAAGACCATCATCGACCTCGGAAGCGGCGATCAAATCGTGGCCGCGACACGCTGGTGTCCGCTGCCAACCGCCCATCCCGCCCAACGAAGTTGCGATATTTTCCTGCCCGACCTGGAAGCGTTACAGAAACTGCGACCGACTTTGGTTATCTTGCCACGCATGGCTAATCCGCTCTGGGCGGAGAAATGCCGTTCCGCCGGGCTTACGACCTTGATACTTAATGCCGAGAGTCCGGCTTCGGTCGTCCAAGATATCGATGCCATTGGCGTGGCACTCCATCAAACCACGACCGCCGAGAAACTCTCTCGCCAAATGAAGGCCGGCGCAAAGGTCCCGCCTAAAACGATTATTATTATTTGGGACGGCGTGATGGCCGGGCCGGACTCCTATCTCTCCAGCATCTTGGCCGTCGGAGGATTTAAGTCAGCCTTACCGACAGGGACCTGGTTAAAATTCGACTGGGAAATGATCGTCCAAGCCCAACCGGATGCCGTTCTTTGGATTGATAATGCCGCCGCCGACCGGCCAATCATCGCGGCCCAACGCCAGCGAAATGAGATGCTGCAAATCCCTGTCGTTAATAAACTTAAATGCGTTGAAACCGGTAAGGTTTTTGAAACTTCGGCGGGCAGCCGCTGGCTACCAGGTAGCGGTTTAGTCGACACCCTCCCGGAGTTGCGGAAACTTAACCTTAATTAAAGGTAAACGTAACGGGTAAAGGCGTCGGGCGAGTTGACAGCGGGGCGGAATGAATCATCTTATGAATTCTCACCTATGAAATCCAAGTTCCTCAAATTCCTCACCATCAGCTGCGGCGCCCTCGCCCTCTCTGTCGCTGTCGTCAGTGCCGACGAAGTCAAAAAAGACGGTGAAAAGAAGTGCCCAAATTGCCCCGACGAAAAGCCTAAGGCTTCCATCGAGCAGTTCGGCGTCATCGCCCATTGCGGTAAGTGCGAAAAAAAGGATGCCCCAGCGGCTCCGGCTACCGCGCCTGCAGCTCCGGCAGCGCCTGCCACCCAAGAAGAAAAGAAGGACGGCGAAAAGAAGTGCCCAAATTGCCCCGACGAAAAGCCTAAGGCCTAAGCCCGGTCTTTAATCGGACTTCGCAACAAGGACTCACCTCACCGTGAGTCCTTTTTTGTGCCGTTTCAAAATCGGAGGAGTAATTCCTGTCGCACAAAATCGGGGAAATCCGCGCGGACAACCACCCCGTTCGTGTGCGCAAAAGCCTCGTCCGCTGCCTCCAGCGGCTTTCCACTACGCACCGCACAAGCGTTGATCGAAGCGTTGATTCCGGCCTCCCAATCCGAGCGCCGGTCGCCAATCATCCACGATCTACCGAGATCCAAGGAATGCTTTGCGGCCATTTCCTGAATAAATCTCGGACTGGGCTTGCGATAAAGGGAGGGCTCATCGGGGCGTTCGGGTGCGGCTTTGATTTCCAAAATGCCTGGGGCGGGCAAATTTAGTAGTTCCAGCATCTTGCGATTACAGGCCTCGTAAGCCTCCCAGGTAAAAAATCCTCGATTAATTCCGCTCTGATTGGTGAGAATGAATAAACGGTAGTCAGCCCGCAGGCAGGCCTCCAAGGCTTCCTTTACCCCTATTATCAGCTCAATTTGATCCTCCCGGCAGGTATGGTGATGGTCTCGAATCAGATTCCCATCGCGATCAAGAAATAAGGCAGGGTGACCGGACATGGGCTTAATCCAAAGAAAGTGACAACTAAGAGCAAGGGAATGGAAAGGGGGCTTGACCGAAGGGGGTTGAGGGGTAGAACCAACCCTCAACCCAGCGTAGAACCATGGCCAACCCGAAACGCAAACAGTCCAAACGCCGCAGCCGTCTTCGTCGGGGCGCTAACCAATTCCGTGCTCCTAAGCTCGTTCGCGACACCGAATCCGGTGCGCTTCGTCGCTCGCATCGCGTTGACCCCACCACGGGCAAGTACCGTGGTCGCCAGGTCCTCGACGCCAGCGCATAAGTTGGTTTACGGGCCTTGCCCGCACCCATGAGCGAAGCCACTCCGAAGAAAGGCCACCGGATTGCCCTCGACTGCATGGGCGGTGATCTTGGCCCTTCGGAAGCCGTCGCCGCCGCCGCCTTGGCCCTTAGAGAAGGTGTCATCGGTCCTGACGACACCCTGGTGCTCGTCGGCAACGAAGACAATTTGCGCCTCTTGGCGATGGAGCACCGTAATCTAAAATCGCCCCGCGTCATCTTTAAGCATGCGCCCACCATCGTGGGCCCCGAAGACGCGCCCATGACGGTCCTGAAATCTAAGCGCGATTCATCGATGGTGATCGCCCTTGATTTACTTAAAATCGGAGAAGTTGATGCCGTAGTTTCGACGGGTAATACCAAGGCCCTCGTTGCCGCCGGAACAATCAAAGTCCGGACCATGGAAGGCGCCGAGCGCCCCGCCTTGGCGGCGATTATGCCTCGTCGGGAAGGTCACTTTGTCCTGCTCGACGTTGGCGCCAATCCCGAAGCGACGCCGGAACACCTGGTGCATAATGCCATCCTTGGTTCGATTTACGCCCAAAGCTCCCTAGGTATCGCCCATCCGCGCATCGGTCTTCTGACCGTGGGAACGGAAGAAGGCAAAGGCGGCGCCCGCATTAACCGTACCCACAATCTTTTGAAGGCCATGGGCTCGAGCATCAATTATATCGGGCCGGTCGAAGGTTTCGATATGTTTGGCGATGCGTGCGACGTCGTCGTCACCGACGGCTTTACAGGCAATGTCATTCTAAAGACTTTGGAGGGTTTGGTCTACATGCTCCGCGAACTGGTCGGCAATAAAGTCATGCGTAATCCGGTCTACATGGCCGGCGGTATTGCCATGTTCCCTTTAGTCCGAGAATTAAAAGGTAAACTTAAGCCAGAGCGCTACGGCGGAGCCCCTCTGCTCGGACTTAACGGCTTGGTCATGAAGGCCCACGGCTCCAGCAACCGCCAGGGCATTGTCAGCGCCATCCGACTTGGCCTTGAAGCCCTGGGTCATGGGGCCGGAAAACAGATGCAATCGGCTCTCGCAGAGGCAAATAAGGTGATTTCGGCCACCCCTGAGGAAGTCTGAGGTTTTAGTGTTTCCTTTCCCGTCTTCGGGTCTTACCTCAAGTCCTCGATGAACAGCGCCGAGCTTTCAGTCTTTATCAGGGCTATCGGCGTGCACGCACCCGAGCGAAAACTCACCAACGCGGAACTTTCGCTCATGGTGGAAACCTCCGATGATTGGATCAAAAGCCGGTCAGGCATCGCGGAACGACGAATCGCTGGTCCGGGCGAAAACCCTTCTGACATGGGAGCCAAAGCTGCGGCCAAAGCTTTAGAGCGCGCCCGACTCAAAGCCGAAGATATCGATCTGCTCATCGTCGCCACGATGACACCCGATGTCCCCTTCCCGTCCACCGCGTGCCTCCTTCAGGCCAAGCTGGGGCTTCGCCGCGACATTCCCTGCTTTGATATTTCAGCAGCTTGTTCGGGCTTTGTTTATGCGCTCCAAGTCGGCACTGACATGATGCGATCCGGAGCCTATCGCCACGTCCTCGTCATCGGGGCTGAAAAGTTATCGAGCGTCGTAGACTGGAAAGACCGGACGACCTGCGTGCTTTTTGGGGATGGCGCCGGGGCTGCCATTCTGGAAGCCACCAACGTCAAAAGAGTTGGCATTCTCGGCAATGTTTTGGGTGCCGACGGCACAAACGCCGAACTACTTCATTGCGTGGCGGGCGGCTCGGCGAACCCTGCTAGCGCGGAAACCTTACGCGACGGAAAACATTTCCTGCGGATGAATGGCAAAGAAGTCTTTCGCCTCGCCGTCCGGGTGATGGCCGAGTCTTGCGAGCGCGTCCTGGCCAAATGCGACGTCACCTCCAATCAGGTGGCTTGGTTCATCCCCCACCAAGCCAACATTCGCATCGTTGAAGCCGTCGCCAATCAGCTTAACGTGGGCATGGAGCGATTCCCCTTCAACCTCGACCGCTACGGCAATACGTCAGCGGCATCGATTCCCCTCGCCCTGGAAGAAGCTTGGCGTGATGGTAAGATTAAACACGGCGACCTTGTCCTCTTGGTTGCTTTCGGTGCGGGCCTCACCTGGGGCGCAACCCTCCTTCGCTGGCATGAACCTACTCTCTAAAACCTTTTATTCTGCCGCTCTCTTGCTGGCTGCCTCCGCCTCGGCGGAATTCATCCGTCAAGACGGACACTGGCAAGTCAAGGCAGGTACGCCACCCGAAATCACCCCGGCGGAGCGGATGACCGTCGTCTTAATCGCGATGGACATTGCCTCCAGTGCGAATGATTCCGGCGAACAAAGCGCCGCCCTCAAGTCGTGGGGCTTGGTCGCGGAAGCCAATCGCGGTAATCCCGCCGAAGCCTTGGCCATGCTCGAGCAAGCTCGCATCTACACGCAGCAAGGTCGCTTCGAAATGGCAACCGAACTAATCGACGCCATCTACGCCCGTCATTCAAGTTTTTCCAAATTCCAGGATGCCGTCCAATTACAATTCGAAATCGCCAATCGGATTGGAAGTGGCGAACGACTTTACTTAGGGGGCTGGTTCCCATGGTTTAAAGACCCCGCAAGCGCTTTCACCTATTGGCAGAAGACTTTACGCCTGGCGCCCAACGGGCCGCTGGCCGACCAGTCATTGATCAAGAGCGCTCGTCTCGCCATCGAACTCGAGATAGCCTCCAAAGCCGAAGAAGCCTTGGAACGATTGGTCAGCGATTATCCGTCTTCAAAATTCTTACCCGAAGCCCTCGAAGCGTTGGCCAAAATACGTGCGCACGAATCCATGGGGGCCGATTGGGATCAGGCCTCCACGATCGAAGCGGCTGACCATTGGCGCACGCTGGCAGATCAGTTTCCCAACGATAAGCGCACGAAACAAGCACCCGAACAAATCCACCTACTTCGTGATCGTGCCGCCCGCGCTCGACTTAATTTAGCCCAATTTTATTGGCTTAAACATAACAACCCGGAAGCGGCCAAGCTCATGGCCAATGCCTGCCTAAGTCTAGCCCCCGAATCTCCAGCCGCCAAAGATGCCGAAGCGCTCTTGGCCGAAATCCAAAAGAACCCAACCCCGCCAAAGACCATCGCCGACCGACTCTTGGGCACCTACCCAAGACCACGTATGGCCAACGATGCAACCCCGACCACCCTCAGTAGTGACCTTGATTCCTTAGGCTTTAAAAAAGAAGCCCCCCGAACTGCCACCGAAAACGAACGTCGATGATGGCGCGCTGGCTCTTCATTCTTAGCTTCGGATTACTCACGGCCTGTTCTTCATACCGGCTGGGCGGACCAAAACCCGCGTTCACGCGCATCGAAGTCGCACCCATTCGCAATTCGACCTCCCGCCCTGGAACCCACGCGGTTTTGCAAGAAAAACTCCTGGAAGCGCTCTCGGGTGACCCTCGCATCAAAATTGGCCCAGGCCAAGCCGTGCTCACCACCGAAGTCACTCAATATAAACGCGAAGGCCAGACCGCCAACTCCACCGACGCCTTCCTCATCTCTACCTATCGGGTGACTTTCATCGTGCGCTGCACTTTGACCACGGATGGCGGAAAGCGCGTGCTCTTTAAAGACCGAGATTTCTCCGCGGGCGTAACTTTTCAACCGAAGGGCGATTCTACCGCCGAAGAGCTTAGCCTAGGCCCTTCGCTCTTTGCGGATATTGCGGCCCAAATCAGAGAAGCCGCCACCACGGCCTGGTAATCATGAACGCCCCCGTCGTCGCCCCCTCCTTGCTCGCCGCTAATCACGGCGAATTTCTGCAAGGACTGCGCACGATTGAGGCGGCCGAGCTTGCTTGGGTCCACCTCGACATCATGGACGGGCACTTTGTGCCCAATATCAGCTTCGGCCCACAAGTCGTCGCGGATCTTCGACCGCAATCGAAGTTATTCTTCGACGTACACCTGATGCTCACGAATCCCGATCGCTTCGTGGACGCTTTCGTCAAAGTCGGAGCCAATCGCCTGACCGTTCACGTAGAGGCCGATCACGACGTGGCCAAGACAATCGCGGCGATCAAAAACGCCGGTGTGTCCGCAGGTATCGCGATGAATCCCGACGCCGACCCTCGGCGCTTACTGCCCTACCTCGATTCCGTTGACCTTGTGCTTTGCATGACGGTATTCCCGGGCTTCGGCGGACAGGCTTTCATTCCCTCCGCCCTCGAGAGCATTAAATTCTTTGATCTCGAGCGACGTCAGCGAGGCTTAAATTATCGCCTCGAAGTCGATGGCGGAATCAACGCGATCACCGGCAAGCAGTGTCGAGACGCGGGGGCCGACACCTTGGTCGCAGGTACGGCCTTCTTCAAGGCGGCCGATCCCAAGGCTTTCGTGTCGTCCCTGTCAGCCTAAGCCGCAGCGGGAGGCGTCGGTCCGTTCCGGACGGCTTCTTTCTCCTTTTGCAAGCGCAACTGGCCGCAGGCGGCATCGATATCATGCCCTTTTTCCCGGCGTAAAGTCGCCGTCACGCCCAACGCCCGGAGCTCCTTCACAAAGCGGTCTTGGCGTGTCAAAGAGGGGCGCACCCAGGGTAATCCCTCGACTTTGTTATACGGAATCAAGTTAACGTGGGCATGTAACTCACGGGCAATCACGGCTAATTTCCGAGCCTGTTCCAGCATGTCGTTAATGTCTTCAATCAAAATAAATTCGAGCGTGAGCATCCGTCCGTGCTTCCGTGCGAAAGCCTTGGCGGCTGGCACCAATTCCTCCAACGGATATTTTTTGTTCACCGGCATGATTTTTTCCCGGACCTCGTTCGTCGCGCCGTGGAGACTGATTGCGAGGCGAAAACCCTCAGGCTCCTCGGCGAGTTTAAGAATCTTAGGCACGACCCCCGAAGTCGAAATAGTCACGCGGCGTGCGCCAAAACCGAAACCCCAGGCCGCATTCACGATGCGTAAAGCGGCCATCAGGTTGTCGTAATTCGCCAAGGGCTCGCCCATGCCCATCACCACGATGTTATCAAATGATGCCAAGCCTTCCGCGGCCCGGGCTGGATCCGCCTGATCTTCGATGCGACAGACCTGAACAAGCTGCGAAACGATTTCACCTACGGAAAGATCTCGCTTCCAGCCCTCTAAGCCTGATGCGCAAAACTTGCAGCCGTAGGCACAGCCCACCTGGGTGGAAATGCAGATGGTTCGCCGGGACTTATCCTGGCCTACCCCCTCCATGGGCGCCCGGATGATGACCGTTTCGATCAGCGATCCGTCGCGAAGGCGTTGCAGCAGCTTTTGGGTCACGTCCAAAGCCGTTTGGCGCCCCATAACCTCCGTGGCCTCAAAATCATAGTTTTCTGCCAACCAGGCCCTTAAATTAGCTGGTAAATTGGTCATCTTATCCGCTTTTTCAGCTCGGCGGGGGTAAATCCATTCAAATACCTGAGCCGCTCGGTACCGGGGGTGCCCGCCCTCGACCAATCGTACCCCCAGGGTCTCTGGGGTTTCACCGTGAATTGAGGGCTTTTCGGGCTTAAATGCCATGTGTGAGAGTCGAGGTTCGGACTTAAGGTCAATAGACCCCAAAGCCCTCAGCCTTCCTGCTTGCAAGTGAGAATTGTTATCCCCAAAACCAATTTTTGCAATGAGCAACAAGGTCCCTAACCCACAAGGTGGTAAAATTAACTCTCTGCAGGCCGCCATTGACAGGGTAGCAACGGGTCAGCCCGCCTTCTGCCTTCACCAAGCCTGGGGTATCGGCGTCATCCGCGCCTACGACGAAGCCGCCAAACGCTTCACGGTCGACTTCCCGGAGCAGAATAAAAAAGCCCATGCGATGGACGCTGCTTTCTTTCTCGGTAAAATTGAGATTATTAACCCAAATGGTGCCGTAGCATCGGCTTACGCTGACGACACTAAGGAAAAAATCGCCGGAATGGTCGCCAATGACCCCGCCGGAATCGTCAAGGCACTCCTCGACGAGAGCCCAGCAGGAACCAGCTCTTCTTACGCTCTGGAAGCCAACCTCGAGCGCGTCCATTTCGCATCCCTCCCTGCCGGCAAGGATCGTGCGGCTGCCTTCAAGGCTTGGTGGACCAAGGCACGTGCCGTCCTGCGCAAGGATCGTGCAGTCCTCGTTCCCGAACGCAAAGGAGGGCTCTACGCCCTTCTCGTGGCTCCTCAGGACGTTGGCGAAGATCTCTTCGCTCAGTACGAAGGCGCCCCTAATCTTGAACGTAAATTAGCCCTCCTCGAAGAGCTCGCTGATAGCGCATCGGCCGAAACCCGCTCGGCTGCCAACGAAGCCAATCTGGCTTAAGTTTCTTCCGACCTCGCCAAAGCCGTCAACGCTCTGAGCACCGCCCGCCGTCGCGATAATCTACCGGTGATTCTCTGCGGTATCTGGAACCGAGATAAATTCTTCCGTCCGGCCGTCGAAACCGTTGAAACCGTCAGCCCAACGGCCTCCGACGTCATCGCCCTTTGCTCTGAAAGTGACTTGGCGCTCATCGCGCTTAACATCCCGCACACGACCGAGAAAATTCGTAGCCTGTTGGACCTCGTCCGAGCACACCACGGAGATAATTGGGCGGACTGTGCTTTCGACCTGCTGCGCAATCGCGACATCGGGACCACCAAGAGCGGTTCGGCGAAATTAGTCTCCGAATGCATCGCTTATCTCTGCGACCAAGAACTTTCCGCCCAAGTGGCTAATCGTTTCGCCCAGTGGCTCGAGACCCGCGAACTAAGGGCTCCGGTCATCATCTGGGTTATCAAAAATCGCACCTCGAAGAAGTATGCCGACATCGTCAGCCGCCTCATCAATCCCTCGTTGCTCGGCGCCATTCTCTCGTCCGTTGATACCGAATCTCTCGAGTCAAATTCGACCGCCCGTATCCCGCTGGCAAATGAACTCATCAAGGACCGCGAACTGATCGCCGATATCTTGGTCCCGGCCAACGGACCGAAGACCGATAGCGAAACCATCTTCGACCTGACGCGCACCATGCTGAGCAGCCAAGGGTTCGACCAGATGACCAAGAAGGCGCTACTTTCACGTTTGGCGAAGGTCGAACCACACGTCCAACGTCTGGCCCAATCCAAGCACACCGACACCGAGGCTGAAGAAAAAGAACTCGTCGTCTCCAATGCCAGCAAAGAAGAGAAAGAGCGCGAGCTCGAGGACATCGTCAAAGTCCGTCTGCCTGCCATCAAGGAAGCCATCCAGATTGCCAAGGAGCACGGCGACCTTAAGGAAAATTCCGAGTACAAGATGGCCCGTCAGGATCATGACACCCTCGCCGCCCGCCGCGCCGAACTTGACTCCGTCTTAAAGAAGGCCCGCATCACCGACTTTAAAGAAGCCAAAGTCGACTCCATCAGCATTGGCTCAACCGTCACCCTCTTACGCGGTTCCGACCAAGTCCAGATTACCTACGACATTCTCGGTGCGTGGGACGGTAAGCCGGAAGAGAACATTCTTTCCTACATTTCCCCGCTGGCGAAGCAGTTCCTGAACCACAAGCCAAGCGAGACCTTCATCACCAACATCAACGGCAAGGCTGAAACGTGGAAAGTCATCACGATTACCCGCTGGATTGATAAGCGCAAATAAGCCTTATAAAATGCCCTCGAAGAAGCCCCGGAAACGGGGCTTCCTCTTTTGACACACCGCCCGTTCGCCCCTAATCAATTCCTATGCCAACCCCCTGGGAGTCACTCCGGCTACTCGCCGACCCCACCCGGGCGAGGATTTTATTCCTTTTAAACCGAGGCGAACTGGCCGTGGGCGAACTTCAGGATATTCTCGGCATGCGTCAGTCGCGTATTTCAACGCACCTTTCACTCCTTCGTAAAGCGGGACTTGCCGACGACCGACGAGATGGGAAAAATTCTTATTACTCGCTCGCGCGCAATCTTCCGACGGGCGTAAGCCGACTCATCGAGGCCGCCATCGCCGCCACGGCTCAGGATCCCGAAACCGCTGCCGACCAACGCTCCCTTCAACGGATCATCCAAAAGCGGCGGCAAAAAGCGGAACGACATTTCAACCTGGTAGCGGATCGGCTCGGCCGCAACTACTGCCCCGGGAGATCCTGGGAGGCTATCGGACAGATGCTTCTCTTGCTCGCACCGCATGTAAAGATCGCCGATCTGGGCGCCGGCGACGGCACCCTATCCCGACTGCTCGCACGCCGTGCCGAAAGCGTTCATTGTATCGATAATTCCCCCCGCATGGTCCAGCTAGGCCGGGCCTTGGCGAAAAAGGAACATCTTAACAATCTTACCTACGTCCTCGGCGATATCGAGAAGGTCCCCTTGG
Source organism: Opitutales bacterium (assembly GCA_007280935.1). Taxonomy (GTDB): domain Bacteria; phylum Verrucomicrobiota; class Verrucomicrobiia; order Opitutales; family UBA953; genus UBA953. The sequence continues at coordinate 23,348 of QYQK01000012.1, read as the reverse complement.
CCGATCGAAGCGTCGATCTCGCGCTGCTCAGTCAAGCCCTGCATCACGCCGATAATCCCAGAAAAGCCTTAAGCGAGGCCTACCGGATCCTTAAACCGGGCGGTAGGCTCCTCGTACTCGATCTCCGCGCCCACCGTTTTGAAAAAGCTCGTGAACTCTATGCGGACCGCTGGTTAGGATTCAAAGAAAACGACCTCCACGACTGGCTTGAAGCCGCGGGGTTCCAGCACTCGGAGGTTCGCGTGGTGGCCAAGGAGCCCAAAGAACCAGGATTTGAGACCTTACTCGCCTCGGGGCAAAAGGCTGGTCGGTGAGCAAGCAAGCTAACCATTGTTTCAAGTTGGTAACAAACGTCAAATAGGGGGTAATCCCTTTTATAATGGCTTGGCAGCGGCCCAGCGAATGGCCAATTTTAGACCCCACCCCAATGCGGAGTTAATCACTCCCTAATCTGATGGCTACCCACGAGTCTCGAATCTACAAGTTGGCAAAAGCTTCACTGCTCGCCCTCCTCCTCGCCGCCTTCCCCATTCCTGGTGATTTGCGGGCCCAAGCGGCGGCGGCGGCGCTCAATAAAGACCCCAAGGAAGACCCCTTGTCCGTCTTATTCAAAAAAGCCGAACTGAACTTTGATCAAAAGAAATACAAGGACGCTTTGGCCGATTACGTCGAACTCGAAAAACAAGCCACCAACGTTGAAGATAAACTCAAAGCGGTGGTCGTCTTCCGAAAAGCCACCTGTTATTTCCTGATCAAGGATTGGTCTAAGACCGAAATCGAACTTACTAATTTCCTCACGAAGTACCCCAAAGGAACCGACGACTTTTTTGACAGCGATAATCGGCGCGGACTGGCGGAACTTACGTTGATTGAAGTCCTTTCCAATCAAGCCAAGTGGGATGCGGCCCTCCAACGTCTCGAAAAAATCCGTTCAAATACCTTGGCTCGGCCTGAAGATCGCGTCAACGCCTACGCGCTCTCCGCCAAGCTCGTCCTCGACCGCGTCAAGTCGGCCCCGGAAGCTGATAAAAAAGCAGCTTACGGCCAGGCCATTGCCTTACTCAAACAGGCCACCTCCGAAGGCGTCAATACTCCCGAACGCAAAGAGGCGGGATTCAAGCTGGTCGAAATCTACACTAAACTCGGCCTCGTCAAAGACGCCGATCAGCTCAAAGCCGAAATCGACGCAAAGAGTAGCGGTTCGCCGGCCGATATCGTCCGTTCCAACTTCCAGCGCCTCAGCATCGGCGATGCCCGCTTCGCTTCTGCCGAAGCCACCGTCGACGAAAACGCCAAACCGGAAGCCTACCGACAGGCACTCAATAACTACCAAGGCACACTCCGTCGGGCGACCCTCACCCGCGCGCTTCTCAAAGCGGTCGAAACGAAGCAAAGCGATCTTGATAACATTATCAAAAGTAACCCAAAGCCTAACGATGAAACCAAGGCAAAAATCGAAATGGTACGCCAAGACTTGGACCAATTCAAAAAAATCGAGGCGGAATTTAATGCCAACAAAGATTACGATGCTTTCATTTCTTACCGCATCGGACTTTGCCTGCTCGAATTGGACCGCCCCTGGGAAGCCTTCGTGGCCTTCCGCGATATCTTTGATAATAACCCTGAGTTCTCGCGGATCGCCGGAACCTATTATTACTACATCGTTGCCCTGCGGCGCACCGGACGAAACGTCGAAGCCCAAGCTAAGTGTAAGGAGTTCCTGGGTAAATTCCCGAAGGCCGACGAAAACTCCGCCATCGGCATGATCTTGGGCGAAATCTCCCAGGACTCCGAAGATTTCAAAGAAGCCATCACCCACTACCGATGGGTGAAGGATAACGTAAAAAACCTCAGTGCCGACGCGGCGATGGAAATCGATTTCCGCATCGCTTGCTGCCACTTCGCAATGGTCGACTGGAATGACGCCCGCGTTGCGTTTGAAAAGTTTCTCAAGCAGTACCCGCAATCACCCGTCACCCAGCAGGTGCTGTACATGAATGCGCTGTGCTGGTTCTACCAAGGGAAATATAAGGAGACGAAGGCCGCCTTCGACACTTACGAGAAAGAATACCCCCGCGGTCAATTCCTTCCCGACGTTCGGTACCGTCAAGCAATCGTCAAATTCGGCAGCACTCCCCCCGAGACCACCGAAACCCTGCGCCTCTGCAACGAATGGCTGAAGGAATTCGCCGTCATGAAAACGGATGAGGTTATCAACCAGTTGCCCGAAGTCCACACGCTGATCGGTGACACCTACATCCGTTTGGCCGACCAACTCACCGAAGCGATTCGCTTGGCCGACCTCGATATTCGTAACTCCGATTCGACTTCCGGAAAAACCTCCGCGGCGGCGAACAAAGCTAAACTTGAAAAGCAGAAGAACGATGTCACCGGCAAAGCGGTTGACGCCTATATCGCCGCGGCCCGGAGCGGCCGCACCAACTCCTCGGCGCTGGAATTCGTCCTGCGGGAATTAGGAAAGATGCTGCCTGGGCGCGGCGAACACCAACGGATGCGCGACCTGTACAAGGAAATCTACGACTGGAATCATAACGACCCCAAGGCGATGACCTACCTGTTTGACGTCATCAAATCGACCGAGCGCATGGGGGATAAGATCGAATTCAGCCAACGTGCCGAACAGACCACCAAAAATTACAGCGCCAAGCTGGCCGCCGCCCGCAAGACCGTCAACGACCTTGAGCGCAACTCGGGCACCCCCGAGGCGGTCGCAGTCGGTAAAGAAGCGGTCGCAAAACTCTCCGCCCAACTGGCCGCCGAACTCGATACCATCGAAAAAGAACGTCAAACAAGCATCGCCAAAGCCAAGACCGACGCCCTGAAAATCCTTTCCAATTCCGTCACGGAAAGCATCAATGACCGCCGTCAAGAAGGAGCCGAGAAACTCATCATCTTCCTGACCGAGAAACTCGCCAAGAAAGTGAAGCGGGTTAAGCCTGGTACAAAGCCCGACCCCGCGGCGTATTCCGTGGACAATGCCGAAGTGGAACTGAAGAAACTGCTCCGTCTTGAAGAGAACCGAGATTCCCTCATTGCTCAAGCCCGCGGCTTCTTCGCCCTCGGTCAACTTGCCCTCAACACGCGTAATCCTGGAAAGGCCGCTGAGTATTATGAAAAAATCGCTACGAGCTACAAAGCCGAAGAGCTAAGTCCGACCATCATCGCCGTCGTCGGCGATCACCTGCTCGGTAAAGGCGAGCTAACCAAGGCCGCCAGCTATTTTGACTATATCCGCGAACACAGCCGCTCCACGGATTATGCCGACTACGGCTTCGCCGGTTCCGCTGAAATCTTACTGCGTCAAAAGAAATTCAAACAAGCCGCCGAACTTTGCCAGGAAGCCATCGACAATAATATCCTGATGTCAAAAGAGCGGGAGATCCTTTTCGTGCATGGCCGCGCTTTGGTTGAACTAGGACAATATGTCGCCGCCAAAAAAATCCTTGAAGATATCGCCAAGACCAAGGAATGGAGAGGCGAAACCACGGCTGGCTGCCTCTACTGGCTCGGCCAGATGGAAGAACGTCAAGGTCATGACGCCGAAGCGGTCGCCTATTATCGTCGTTGCCGGTTGGCCTGGAAGAAATATGAAGTTTGGTCCGCCAAGGCCTACCTTTCGGAGGCGAAGATCCTCGGAAACAAGATGGGGCAGAAGCCCGAAGCCAAAGCGGTACTCGTTGAGATGCTCAGCAATGAGCGGATCAAGGCGACCCCGGAAGCCAACGAAGCCAAAGAACTCACCCTTAACTTCTAATCCCATGAACCCTTTCGTCCGTATCCTTCTCGCGCTTGCCGCCTTTAGCCCACTGCCTTCCGCCTCGGGGCAAGTTTTTATTTTTAAATCAAACGAACGCTGGGAAATTAATGACCCCTTCAAGATGGACCGGACTGCTTTGCCGCCCAAACCGTTGGTAGACATCAAAAAGGGCCTAATCAACACCGTCAAAGGGACCGTCGAACGCACCACCATCATCAGTGGCGTCGAAATCACGCCGAGTAAAAAACTCGCAGAGGTTGTTGGCATCATCTGGCCCCTACCCGAGCGACTCATCGAGGCTCAGAATAACATCAATCGCGGCGAGCCGAGCAAAGCCCTTGATAACATCGAAGCCGTGATCAAATTATTCGAACCTCTGAAGACGATTCCAGGCAGCTGGTGGGCCAAAGCCACCATGCTTAAACTAGACGCCCTTGACCGGCTTGAAAACGAAGCCGCCATTGGCTCTTTTCTGGACAATCTAGAGAAAGACGAAAGTGCGAAACTCCCCGAACTCGCCATCAAAATCCAACTGGCAAGACTCATGCAACGCGCCCGGAAAGGCGACCATGAAGCCGTCATCAAGGAGGCTACCGACCTGATTCCGAAGATGGACGACCCCGACCTGCTCGCGCGTTTACATATCGTTAAAGCCAACTCCTTGCTGGCCACCAAGAAATATGAATTGGCGATGAGCGTCTATCTGCGGGTTCCCGTCTTTTACGGTGCCCAGCTTGAACACGTCCCTAAAGCCCTCCTGGGCGCCGCCCGTGCCTTCCGCGGCATGGACGCTCCGGCGACCCGGGAGCAGAAACTCGAAGAAGTTTCCAACCGCTACCTTCGCGACATCATCACAACCTACCCTGTCTCCAAAGAAGCAGAAGAAGCTAAGAAACTCCTGCCTAAAGAAGACCGCGTTAAAGCCGAAGCCGAGCAAAAGAAACTGGCGACGGCGGCCGCGCTCCCCGAAGGAGCCGTGATGGCCAAGCCCAAGGTCAAAGCCGAAGACGATCAGTCCGGCAACAAGTGAGTCCTTGCCCCTTTCCAAAACCCAACCTAAATATCCACAACCCACTCAGGTCCCTATGAAGCTGAAACTCCGCCTCCCCTTAATCACTTCGCTCTTCCTCGGACTTGCGACCGCCAACATGTTCGCACAAGCCGCGGCGGCCGCTCCCGCCGCTCCCAACCACTTTGACAAGTCCTTGCTGGATCTTTTCATCGAAGGCGGCTGGGTCATGTACCCTATCACGGTTTGCTCGGTTCTTATGATCTGGTTCATCGTCGATGGCTTCCTTAAAACCAGCACCGCCAAGCTTTACCCTGCTGACCACGTCAAGGAGCTCCGCACCCTCTTCAAGAAAGGCGATTATGTCGGTGCTTACGCTTATGCCAAAGAAGCCAACTCGGCCGTCGCTCAGGTCATCCGCGCCGGAGTGTCCCTCTCCCCTGAAGGAAAGACCATGACCGAAGAGGCCATCATTTCGGAAATCAGCCGCATCCAGGCCGAACTCAAAGGGCGTGCCTCTTACCTCTCCGTTATTGGCGTCTGTACGCCCATGATGGGCCTAACCGGTACCGTGACCGGCATGATGAAGGCCTTCCAAAAGCTTGCCACTACGGGCGCGGGCGATCCCTCCTCCCTCTCCGGCGCCATCGGTGAAGTGCTCGTCGCAACGGCTTCCGGACTGTTCATCGCTATTCCAGCCTTCATCGCTTACTACCTGCTGACGAATCGCATCAATAAAGGCGTCCACGATATCGGCGAAATTGTCAGCGGCCTCTTCCGCTCCTTCCCCTATGATGAGATCGCTGGTCGGCGCGTCGGTGATGATGAAATCTACGCCTCCAAGCCAGACTGGAATGCCTCCCCCGCTCCTGCGGAGAAGGCCTAATCACCTCCAACCCGACTAAACGACCATGGCAGGCGGAGGAGGCGGCGGGGAAGGCGAACCAGAATTCCAGGTAGCACCGATGATCGATGTACTGCTGGTCTTGCTCATCTTCTTCATGTCCATCACTTCCTCTCAGGTACTCAAGGTCGACAAGAACATCAAGCTGCCGGTCGCCTCTCACGGCATCAAACGGGATGACAAAGCAACCGCTGGACTGATCAACATTTCGTGGGACGCGTCCACCGGACAGGCTCGGTATAAACTCGATGACCGCGAACTGGACGCCAACGATAAAGACGGCATCGCCAAGGAGCTGGCCGCGCGCAAAGGAACCAACGAAAAATACCGTCTGCTCATCCGGGCCGATCGCGAATGCCACGCTAAATATATTTCTAAAGCCCTCGAATGGGGCGCCGAAGCCGGAATCGATAATATCGCCTTCTCTGGCCTGAACCACGAAGAATAATCATGCGTCAACTCGCCCCCCAACCCGACGCTAGCACCGGCTTCCAAATCGCGCCGATGATTGATGTCGTCTTCGTCATCATGCTCTTTTTCATGGTGATGGCAGGCGCAATCAAAGTAGAGCACGAGCTGAAAACCACCCTGCCCGGCAACGCCGAGACCGCCAAGGAAACCGAAATGCCCGATGAGATTAATATCGGCATCTCGGAAAGCGGCGAGGTCACCCTTAACGACGATCCGGTCGGGAACGCCCAGGACAAAGAACTGAAAAGTCTTTACACCCAGATGGTCGTGATGAAAAAGGCTGCCGAGCAGGCTAAGACGAAACTCCTCATCACCGTCCAAGCCGAAGAAACCGCCCGCTATGATCGGGTGATAAACGTCCTCGACGTTCTCGCTCTCGCCGAGGTTTCCAACGTGACGTTTGCGGTCGCTGACACAGAATAGCCGCTTTTCTGAGCTCCGGACCCGAGACCGCCGTCCGGCGGTTTTTTGTTTTGTGGATTTGCCAACCCCGACCGCATCGACTCATGATGCCGCCATGAAGCTCTCCCTCCTGCTGATCGCCGCCACGCTTGGCCTCTCCGGCTGCATCATCGTCTTTGAGCAGCCCAAAGACCCCAAGCCAGCCGTCCCAGCTGCGACCGCCGCCAAGGCAAAGGCTCCTAAGACCGACGGTAGCGCGAAGTAAGCGGGCGAAGCTTAGGCGAAGCCGGCTTCCGACTCTAAGACGGCGCGAACGCTTTCGTAATCATTACCCAATAGGCGCGGCGCGGGCTTAGGCAAATCAAACGGGAAAGTCGAAGCGTTGCGATCGCCGAAGGCCGCTTCCAGAATGTCGGGGAATTTCGCCGGATGCGCCGTCCCAAAAACAAGCACGCGATCAAGCGCTTCGGGAGATTGACGCAGCAGATCTTCCGCAGCCTTCCAGCCGACGGCGGTATGAGGACAAAGGATATAGCCACTGGCCTCGCGCACCCGACGCATCGCTTCAAGGGTGGAGACATCATCGACGGTCACCGCAGAAACGGCCGGACCGCCTTCACGCCAAGCCAACAGGCGACCAAGGTTATTAGGGTCGCCGATATCCATGGCATTGGAAGCGGTGGGGCTTGAGCGCCGGGCCTTATAGTGTCCGGTGGCAAACAACTCGGGCAACGGTGAATTGGTATTCGTCGCCGCCACCAGAGTGTCGACCTGTAGGCCCATCCGACGAGCAAGCTGCACCGCTCCGACGTTACCCAAATTACCAGAGGGGACTACGATGCCCATCTTTGCGCCGGAAGGTAGCAAGCGCTTCGCATGGAAGGCGAAAGGCAATTGCGCGATGAGGCGAACGGGATTGATCGAATTAGCCGTCAGCAAGGGCCGACGGCGACGTAAAGCCTCATCCGCCAAAGCCCGCTTCACCATCGCCTGACAATCATCAAAAGTACCGTCAATCGACAAGGCGACCACCCCGGGACGAACTCGGGCGATCTGAGATTCCTGGACGCCGCTGACCCCGATTCGAGGATAGAGTACCACCGCGCGGACACCTGACACGCCGGCACAGGCTTCGGTCACCGCCGCTCCCGTATCGCCCGAAGTCGCCGCCAATACGGTCAATTGAGGGAAGTCATTGCCCAGCACGCGAGCGGTGACTCTGACCAACAAACGAACGGCAAAGTCTTTGAACGCCGCCGAGGGGCCATGAAAGAGTTCGAGGACCCCAATTTTTTCGGAACGGGTCCCGCACAATTTTTTCGGAAAAATCAGCGGTACCGGAAAGTCGAAAGCCTCCTGACAAAGTTCATGTAAAACCTGCGATCCAAGTTCTTCGGCGAAGTAAGGCGCCACGACCGCTTCAGCCAATTCCGCATAAGTCGCCCCGCGATGGCTTTCCATGAATCCGGCAGGAAGTTGCGGGATATGGGTCGGGACCCAAAGCCCACCCTTGGCGGGAACCGCCGAAAGCAGGACGTCTCTTAGTCCGGCCCGACAGGTCGCATCAACCGTCGAGACAAACTCTAATTTAGGACTCGGAGATGACATGGACGCCCTTGGGATTAATACGCGAAACGTATTGGGTAGCCTTGATCGGAACGGAAGAAAATACTTCGGCCACTGCCGCCGCGACCTTGCGCGCGACGGCCTCGCCTTCGCATAAAGCAAACACGCTCGGCCCGGCTCCAGAAATAGAAAACCCTAAGGCGCCGGCCGACAGCGCGGCCTGTTTGGCCCGATAAAATTCTGGAATAAGGCGCTGACGATGTGGTTCCGCGATCAGGTCGACGAGCGAACGGCCGATGAGGGCGTAATCGCTCTGGAAAAATCCGCAGAGCAACCCTCCGAGATTACCGCACTGCTGGGTGGAAGTTTCGAGCTGGATCTGGCGCGGCATGATTTCACGCGCGACCTTGGTCAGAACGACAATATCCGGATGCACCACGGCAGCCCAAAGATTCTCCGGGATCGGCACATTCATCACGTCGAGTTCAGCATTCGAACGGATGAGCGTGATGCCTCCCAAAAGACAGGGACCGACATTATCGGCATGCCAGGCGCCATCGGCGGCCGCCTCACCGGCGACGACGAACGGTAAGAGTTGTCGGCGCGTAAGCGGGTCACCTAAGAGCCGATTAATCACAAAAGCTCCGCCGACCGCACTGGCGGCACTTGAACCCAAACCGCTACCGAAAGGCATCTTTTTATGAATCTCCATCTCGATACCCACCTCACTCTTTCCAAGGTGCCGGAGCAGGGCGTGCGCAGCGACGCCGGCGGTATTCAGTTTTGAGTCTAAAGGCAGCCGGCCATCGTCTCCGGTAATCTTGCCAATGGTCAGACCCGGCTTGGCGGAGAAACGTGCGACGATTTCGTCGCCTGGCAGATCGATAGCAAAGCCCAAGACATCAAAGCCGCAGGCCACATTGGCCACGGTGGCGGGCGAAAAGACCCTGACTTCTTTGAGCGGCTTGGTGGACATAAGACCCCAGTAGAGGGGATTAAAGACCTTTCGGGTTGCCTCCCTAAGGGTCAACGGTGAACATAAACTGATACCGAGCCTTAAATGCCGAACCGCATCCACCAGAACGGGTTTGTGACCGTGGCGGCCGCCTCCCCGGCCCTGCGACTGGCTGACCCTTTGGCTAATGCCACCCTCGTCTCCCAAGCGATGGAAAAGGCCGCACTCGAGGGGGCCGAAATCGTCGTCCTGCCCGAGTTATGCCTCACCGGCTATAGTTGTGGCGACCTCTTCGGCCAGCGCACCCTCCTTAACGGTGCCCTGAAGGCCCTTGGGCAGGTAGCCGAGACCACCGGCAGGTTGGGCCTAAGCGCCATGGTCGGACTGCCCCTCGAAGTTTCTGGCCGGCTCTTCAACGTCGCGGTCTTTATTTCCCACGGCAAAATCCTCGGCGTCGTCCCCAAGACTCACCTACCGAACACCGGGGAATTTTACGAACAACGTTGGTTCGCCTCGGCCCGGGTCGCCCCAGTCCAAGAAATCGAACTCCTCGGACGAAGCGTTCCATTTGGCACCGACCTCTTATTCAAAGCCACTGACCTGCCGGAATGCGTCGTGGGCATTGAAATCTGTGAAGACCTGTGGGCCGTCGAACCCCCCAGCGGCGCCCAAGCCCTCGCCGGTGCCACCCTTCTCTGCAATCTTTCGGCCAGCGATGAGCTCTTAGCCAAAGCCGCTTATCGCCGCGACCTTGTGCGTTCGCAGTCCGCCCGTTGTCTCGCTGCTTATATTTACGCCGCTGCCGGAGCCGGAGAATCCAGCACGGATATTGTTTACAGCGGACATGGTCTCATCGCCGAGAACGGTGTCGTTCTTGGCGAATCAGAACGCTTCCGCTTCGATCTGGCTTTAATCGTTTCGCAGGTAGACGTCGACCGACTTAACGCCGATCGCCGCCGAAATAGCACATTTTTCGGGACCCCTACCACGCTGAAACCTCGCGTTTTAGGCTTTGAACTCGGCACTCCCGTTGGCCAGACGCCCAAACTACGTCGGCGGTTCAGCCAACACCCCTTCGTTCCCACTGACACGCATCGCCGCGACGAAAACTGTCAGGAGATTTTTGCCATCCAATCCACCGGACTCGCCCGCCGCCTCCGCCACACGGGCGCCAAGTACGCAGTTATCGGCGTCTCGGGCGGCCTCGACTCGACCCTCGCCCTCTTGGTCCTGCAAGAAGCCTTTGGCCGCTTGGGCCTCGATCGTAAAGGCATCATCGGGCTGACGATGCCGGGCCCGGGCACCACCGCCCGCACCCGCGTCAATGCCATGAGGTTGATGGAAACACTTGGCATCAGTGCCCGCGAAATCCCGATCAACGATGCCGTCGAACAACACCTGCGAGATATCCGTCATCCCGCCGGGAAGCACGACGTGACGTTTGAAAACGCCCAAGCTCGCGAGCGCACCCAGATCCTCATGGACACGGCGAACCAGGTTGGAGGATTTGTTGTCGGGACCGGCGACCTTTCCGAAGCGGCGCTGGGCTGGTGCACTTTTAACGCGGACCACATTTCGATGTACCACGTGAACATCGGCGTACCCAAAACCCTCGTCCGCCATCTGGTCTCGTGGGCCGCACACGCCCGCCACGTGGGGAACGAGCGGACGATTCTCGAAGATATTGTTAATACGCCGATCAGCCCCGAACTACTTCCGCCCGGCGCCGATGGTGAAATCGCCCAGCAAACCGAGGCCCTCGTTGGCCCCTACGAACTCCACGACTTCTTCCTTTATCACGTGGTTCGTAATGGCTTCCGCCCCTCTAAGGTACTCTGGATTGCAGAACACGCGTTCGCTGGGAAATATGACCAGACCGAGATTCGCCACTGGCTCCGCTCTTTCCTGACCCGCTTCTTCAGCCAGCAATATAAGCGTTCGGTGATGCCTGACGGCCCTAAAGTCGGCTCCGTGGCCCTCTCGCCTCGCGGCGACTGGAGAATGCCCTCGGACGCCGAAGCGACAGCGTGGCTTGCCGAACTGGGCTAAGCGTGCTTGATTAGCCGGGTGAACGCTCCTGTGCACAGTCATCCCGCCGCTACTCAGGCACTCATTGTGAAACTTGGGGCCGAAAAGGTCCGGACCGACGAAGCAACCTGCTTCGCCGCTTCGTTCGACAACATGCGCCTTTCATTCATGCCCGAAGCGGTCATCCGCCCGGGAGAAGAAGCAGACATCGGGATTGTTTTAAAGTTGGCCAACGAGCACCGCGTCCCGGTCACCGTCCGCGGCCGAGGCACCGGCAATACCGGCGCCAGCTCTCCCATCAAAGGCGGCTGGGTCATCCACCTCGACCATTGGGATAAAATCGAAATCGACCCGATCTCAGCGATGGCAACCGTCCAGCCCGGAGCCATCACGGCAAAAATTAACGACCTCGCGGCTCCCTTCGGCCTTTTCTTCCCGCCCGATCCCTCTTCGCTCAAGTATTGCAGCATCGGAGGCAACATCGCCACCAACGCCGGAGGTTTACGCGCGGCGAAATACGGCGTTGTTCGCGACCACGTTTATGCCTTGGAAGGCTTTTTGCCCACGGGTGAAAAAGTCCGTTGGGCCGCTCCGCTCCGAAAATTCGTGAGCGGCATCAACATCCGCGACCTTTGGATCGGCTCGGAAGGCACCCTGGGCATCATCACCAAAGCCGTGCTTAAGCTGGTTAATAAGCCCTTAGCCCGACGCACGTTCCTGCTCGCCTGTCTTACGGATGAAGGCGCCCTCGAAGCGGCGGCGGAACTCATGGGCCTCCGCATCAACCCATCCGTATTCGAGTTCCTCGACACGCAAACGGTGGAAGCGGCCGAAAAAATGCGGGCCAAGCGGGTCTTTGCGACCGAAGAATTAAAGGGTAATCCCGCGACCCACGCCCTTCTACTCGTAGAAATCGACGGGCACCCCGCCGCCCTCGCTGAGGACGCCATCAAAGTTAGAGCGTGGATTAACCGCCACGCCGTGGCTTTCCGCGAAACGGAAAGCGAAAGCGAAGCCGAAGCCTTATGGGATATTCGTCGGACTTGCTCGCAGGCGATGTACTCCTTGGGTAATGCGAAACTCAACGAAGACATCGTCGTACCGTTCAAGAGTTATGTCGCCCTCATCCGCTACACCCGTGAAGTGCGCGACCGGACCGGGTTGGCCACGCCCACCTTTGGACATGCCGCCGATGGGAATTTCCACGTCCACATCATGTACAATCGGGATAATCCCGAACACTGCCGTCTGGCCGAAAAAGCAATCCATGAGGTCATGCAGAAAGTCGTCGAACTCGGCGGCGCCATTACCGGCGAACACGGTATCGGCATCGCCAAATCGCCTTTCCTTTCCCTACAACACACGCCCGCGGAGATCCAAGCGATGCGCGCCATCAAGCTCGCCCTTGACCCCAATGGCATCCTGGCTCCGGGCCAGATCTTCGAACCGCTGAACGTCTGGGATTATCGCCCCGTCAAAGTCACGCTGGCTTGGGATAAACACTGATTTAAATGTCCAAAACTGTCGCGGTCTTTGATTGGGACGGAGTCGTCATTGACTCATCCGTAGCCCATGAACGCTCTTGGGAAGTCCTCGCCGTGGCCGAGCATCTCACGCTCCCCTCCGATCACTTCATCCGCGGTTTCGGTAAACGGAATGAATTCATCATCCCGGAAATCCTGGGCTGGTCGAGAGATCCGGCAGAAATCAAAAGGCTCTCCGATAAGAAAGAAGACCTGTATCGGGAAATCGCCCGCCAAGGAAATGTCCGCCTCTTACCGGGAGTGCGCGAGTTAACCACGGCGCTGGGCCAAGCTGGGATTCGATGCGTCATCGGCACTTCGACGCACAAGGCCAACCTGCAGCTTTCGTTCGAACTATTCGGTCTCGGCCATTTGTTCGACGGCGCGATTAGCAGCGAGGATGTCACCCGCGGCAAACCTGACCCTGAAGTCTTTCTCAAAGCTTGCGCTCTGGGCGGAGGCGAACCGGCCTCATCTTTTGTCTTTGAAGACTCGTTCTCCGGAATTCAAGCCGGCCTCGCCGGAGGTTTCATCACCGTGGCGCTGGCGACGACCCACACGCGAGCTCAGCTCGAGCCGATCGGTGCGCATCGCATTCTACGTGACCTCTCCGAAGTCGACCCGCAATGGCTCGTTCGCGGCCGACTCGATTAAGCATGGAGTTTAAACTACATTCTCCGTATCGCCCCACGGGCGACCAGCCCGCCGCCATCGCCGCCCTGGAGGCCTCCCTCCAAGCGGGTAACGCTCGCCAGACGCTCCTCGGCGTAACGGGCTCCGGCAAGACCTTTACGATGGCCAACCTCATCGCGAGCCAACAACGGCCCGCCCTGATTATCTCGCACAACAAGACCTTGGCTGCCCAGCTCTACTCTGAATTCAAGAATTTCTTCCCCGAGAACGCCGTCGAGTATTTCGTCAGTTATTATGATTATTATCAACCGGAGGCTTACGTTCCGCAGACGGATACGTTCATCGAAAAAGATTCGGCGATCAACGAAGACATCGAGCGGCTCCGCATCAGCGCCAGCAGCGCCTTGCTTTCACGGCGCGACGTTATCGTCATCGCTTCGGTTTCCTGCATCTACGGCCTCGGTTCGCCGGAAGACTTCATGGCGATGATGGTGCCCCTGAAGGTCGGCATGACCCTACGGCGCGACGAACTGCTGACGAAAATGGTGAACAATCAATACTCCAGGAATGATGCGATCTTGGAGCGTTGTTCCTTCCGGGCTCGCGGGGAAACCATCGATGTCTGGCCCGCCTACATGGAGTCTGCGGTGCGCCTAGAGTTCTGGGGCGATACGCTGGAAGCCATCCGGGAACTAGATCCGGTGAGCGTGAAGCCGGGGAAATCCTTGGAGATGTTTGATCTTTATCCGGCCAACCAATACGTCACGGCGCCGGGACGCATCAAAACCGCGGCGGCGGCGATTCGCACCGAACTTGAAGCCCGGGTGGATTTTTTTGAAAAGAATAACCGACTGGTCGAAGCCCAACGTATTCGGATGCGAGTCGAACACGATTTGGAGATGTTGCGGGAGACTGGCTTCTGCTCCGGGGTGGAGAATTATTCCCTCCATATGTCAGGGCGCAAGGCGGGCGAACGCCCTTGCTGCTTGCTCGACTTCTTCCCCAAAGACCGGCTGGTCTTCATCGATGAAAGCCACGTCTCGGTCTCCCAGATTCGCGGCATGTATCACGGTGACCGGGCGCGCAAAGAGCGGCTGGTGGAGTTCGGCTTCCGCCTGCCCTCCGCCCTGGAGAATCGGCCCTTGATGCCGGATGAATTTGATGCCGTGACGGAGCAGATTATCTACGTATCGGCGACGCCGGCGCCCCATGAATACGCGGTATCCTCGGTAATCGCCGAACAAGTCATTCGGCCGACGGGGCTGCTGGATCCTATCATGGAAGTGCGCCCCATCGCCGGCCAAGTCGAAGATATCATCGGCGAAGCCAAAGCCGTCGCATTCAAAGGTTTTCGCACCCTCGTCACGACGTTGACTAAGCGGATGTCGGAAGAACTTTCCAACTTCATGCGCGATAGCGGATTAAAAGTGGAATACCTCCACTCTGACATCGATGCCATCGAACGCGTCGAAATCCTTCGTCGCCTGCGGGCGGGACAATTTGACGTCCTTGTCGGTGTAAACTTACTTCGAGAAGGCCTCGACCTGCCCGAAGTCGCCCTGGTCGGCATCCTTGATGCGGATAAAGAAGGGTTCCTGCGCAGCGAAACGAGCCTCATTCAGACCTCGGGTCGAGCGGCACGTCACGTTGACGGCAAAGTCCTCCTCTACGCCGACGTGATGACGAAGTCACTTACCCGCGCCATGACCATTTGCGCTGACCGTCGAAAACGCCAAGAGGCCTATAACCTTAAACACGGCATCACGCCTAAAGGCACGATGCGACCAATCGAGGAAAGTCTGGTGGATGAAGAAGCGGAAGACGTCTTGGCGGTCGCCGAAGGTACCGATGACCGCGATATCGCGCGCGTACTCTCGGATTTGGAATCCGAAATGCTCACGGCAGCCGATGAATTGCAGTTCGAGCGTGCGGCCGTCTTGCGTGATCAAATCGAATCGCTTCGCACCGGGAAGCCCGCGCCAGCCAAACGCCGCAAAAGCCGGCGTTGATTAACCCAAGCGACGGGTCAGATCAGAATCGGTCCATTCAATATAAGTTCGGCGCCCACGCGGACAAGTCCCGGGCTGCGTCGTCGCAAAAAGCGCCTGTACGAGCTGGGCTAATTCCAGATCAGAGAGCGCATCGCCCCTACGGCGAGCCCGCTGAATGGCTAATTTTGCCAACGCATCATAGGCCAGCGTGGGCTTTCCGAAATCCCCTTCCCGTCGGGCCATCTCGGCCAACATATCACGGATGAATCCTAGGCAATCTTCCGGCGCCAACCATGCGGGTAGCGCCGCGATGCGCCAAAAGTTTCTGCCATATTCCTCGAATGCAAATCCGGCCTTAGTAATCAACGCCATTTGCTCTTTTAAAACCGCCGCAGGCAAGGGTTCTAATTCGATATTAAGCGGTACCAGTAAAACTTGGGCGACAGATTCTTGCCGGGAGAACTGCGCAAGGATCGACTCGTAAAGAATGCGCTGATGCGCGGCGCCCAAGTCAAGGATTGCCAGCCCGGTTGGCGTCTCGAAGACCGCTCGCTCCGCGCGCAACCTTGCCAATAAGCGCCAGCCCAGCCGAACCGCTGGCGCGTGGTCAGATACGTTCGCAGGCTGTCCAGCTTCCGTCGGCGGACTACTCGCCACCGAAGGAACATAAGTCGGACCTGCGATCGCAAGTGGCGACCTTTCGGCCAAATAAGCGGAGGGCGTCACCGCTGGAATCGTCTGGACGGGCAAACCGTCACCGCCGCTTGATCGCAAGACGGCCAAGACTGATTCGATTAAGAAGTTTCGCACCTTCGCCTCATCCCGGAAGCGCACTTCGCGCTTTGCCGGATGAACATTGACGTCGACCCAGGCGGGATCGATTTCGAGAAATGCAAACGCCAACGGATACCTACCCTTCGGAATCAACGTGTGATAACTTTCCGTCAAGGCGTAGGACATCGTCCGGCTATCTACGGGACGTCCATTCACGACCGTAATCAGATCCTGCCGGGTGCCGCGGCTTACCCCAGGTTTTCCTAACAGACCGGTCAGCCTCATGCCAGGGCGCGCAAACGTCGGCATGATTGTGACCTCTTCGGCCACCTGTCGTCCCCAGATTTCCCGAACCCGCTCGAGCAAAGGTGCATTACCCGGGGAACGGAAAATCTCCCGCCCGTCTTCCCGCAGCAGGAAACCGACTTCGGGGTGTGCGACGGCATAAAGCCGCACCAGCCTGACGATATGGGCAGCCTCGGTCTCGTCGGACTTAAGAAACTTAAGCCGGGCCGGTACCGGATGAAATAAGTTTGCGACCTCTATGCGCGTGCCTGGCGCCATCCCATGGTCCTTGCGATGCACCAGCTTGCCACCGATCACCAAAATTTCCGTACCGGCCGAAGCTTCTGTCGGCCTTGTCTGCATCGTAAAACGCGCCACGCTCGCAATCGAAGGCAGGGCTTCTCCGCGGAAACCGAAGGTCGCAATCCGATCAAGGTCCGATGCTAGACGAATTTTGCTCGTGGCGTGCCGCTCCAAACTCAAAATAGCTTGATCGGAAGTCATCCCTTTGCCGTCGTCCTCGACAATCATCAAAGCCTTTCCGCCGCGGGAAAAATCTACGACGACGCGCGTGGCCGCGGCATCCAAAGCGTTCTCTAAAAGTTCCTTGATGACCGCTGCCGGCCGTTCGACGACCTCACCAGCGGCGATTTGATTCGCCACGGTAACATCAAGTATTCGGATGATTGACATACCTCGGTTGCTTAAGCGCAAGGAGGCCAAACGCACGCCTCAGGAGCTTGGATTAAATCGTGAAGGGTGCCGGGGTGGCCTAAAGACATTCCCTGAGATTTATCCCATCACCCCTTCCCTGCAAGTCGAAGGGTTATAAAGAGTCTTTGTTGCACCCCGCCAGCGAATCACAAAGGTGCTGACGTGCCTAATCGACTGGTCAACGAGAGCTCGCTCTACCTCCGCCAACATCAGGATAACCCTGTAGACTGGTGGCCATGGTGCCCAGAGGCCTTTGCTGAGGCCCGCGCCCAAGATAAGCCCGTCCTCGTCTCCGTAGGTTATTCGTCCTGCCACTGGTGCCACGTCATGGCCCACGAATCGTTTGAACAGGAATATTGCGCCTCCCTGATGAACCAACATTTCATCTGCATCAAAGTGGACCGCGAAGAGCGTCCTGAAGTCGACAAGCTGATGATGGACGCCGTTCAAATGGTGCACGGACAAGGTGGCTGGCCATTGAATTGCTTCTGCCTGCCTGACGGCCGACCTTTTTTTGGTGGGACTTATTTCCCGCCCGAAGATCGCGGACATGGCCAAGTCCCCTGGCCGCAGCTCCTCATGCGGGTCGCCGATTTTTATCACCGGAATAAGCCTGAGCTGGCGGCCAACGCCGATGCCATTGCTCAAAACCTAACGCATCTCACGCGTGCACCTGATGCCGACGGGAGCAGCCCTTCGCCCGAGGATCTAATTTCCGCAGCCCGACGGATCTGCGAACAGCATGATGATACCTATGGCGGCTTTGGTTCAGCACCGAAATTTCCCTCGCCCTCCACGCTCAGTTTCCTGCTCGCGATCAGGGCCACGGAGGCGGCCGACGCGGACCGATCGCTGGCGACCCGGCTCGATGCCGTCATCACGATGACGTTAGGGGCCATGGCCCGCGGCGGCTTGTACGATCAGATTGGGGGAGGCTTTCACCGGTACTGCGTGGATCGTGATTGGACCGTGCCTCACTTCGAGAAGATGTTGTACGATAACGCTCAGTTGCTCGGGCTTTATGCCGAAGCATGGGCACGCTATCGGAACCCGCTTTATACCAGAATCTGCGAAGAAATCCTGACCTGGCTCGAGCGCGAAATGCGCCTACCTAACGGGCTCTTTGCAGCGTCACTTGACGCCGATACGGGCCACCACGAAGGCACGACCTACCTATGGAAGTCGGCTGAAATCGCCGAAAGCCTGGGCCCGGAAGCGCTTCCGTTCGCCCAAGCCTATGGCATCACCGACCAAGGGAATTTCGAAGGATCTAACATCCCGAAACTCCGCGGACATTTTAATGAAAGAGAACGCCTGGCGGAAGCCCGAGCCAAACTCCTGCAGGTACGCCAACAACGTCCGCAACCGGCCCGAGACGACAAAGCTCTGTTAAGTTGGAACGCACTCCTCGTTAATCATCTCACCAAAACCGCTTGGATTTTCGGACGACGCGAATGGTTCGACTTAGCCGCAGAGATTGAAAAGTCTCTGTGGGATCATTTTGCTAAAAAGAGCGGAGATGGCTTTTCATTGCTCGCCGTGGCGCACGGCAGCGTCGCATCCCAGACCGCTAATCTGTCCGATTATGCTTGGCTGGCGGAAGCTGAACTTAATCTTGCCGCCTATGCGGCGTGGGGTGCCCCCCCAAGCACCTCGCCCTACCCGGCCAGAGCTGAAATCATCCTGCGGAAGGCCATTGATGATTTCGGCGACTCTCATGCCGTGGGCTACTTCCTCGTAACGAACCAACGGACTGACCTCTCCGTGCGACAAAAAGATTGGTTCGATAATGCTGTGCCGGCTGGGAATTCCTCGTTGCTGCACGGTTTCTCCGCCCTTCACGCGCGCACAGGTGAACCACTTTGGGCTCATGAATTCAATCAGCTCACCAAGGCTTTTGGCGGCACCTGTCGCCATGTTCCGAATGGCGTCGCCCATGCCCTTGACGGCTTAACGCGAGCGGCGACTGGACTGGTCACGATTAAGGCACCCTCGAAGACCGATTGGAACACCCTTCAGCAAGCCCTCAATGGCGACCCCCTCACGACCGCTCACGAAAGACCCTTCCGGGCATGCACCCTCCTGCCGACCGCCGAAACTCAAGGGTTCCAGGTGTGCATTGGACCGGTTTGCCAACCCATTGTTGCGAGCGCCAAAGAAGTCTCGGCCATCGTTTAAGGTAAAAGCAATCCGTTCTTGCCCGTCAAACTGGACCCCAGATTATCACCCGAACCATGGCGGCCGACCCAAACTACGTCTACGGACAGAACCAGCAGTCGCGCTCCAGCATTCGCCTATTCCTGGGCCTCATCATCGTTGATTTAAACGGCTATAAAGACCGTAAATATCGCATCGCTTGGGGAAGGTTCTTTCTGCTCCTCCCCTTTTTCCTCTTGGCGCTATGGGTGCTCACCGCCGAAACCTACTACTTTAGTCAGAAATACATGAGCGGTATCGCGACCACCCGCCGGGCCGACATGTACCTTTATTACCCGGATACGATCACCGAACGTTTCCGTAATTTCTTCAAGTCAAAGGCTCAGATTAAAATTGATGAGCGCGCCAAGTTGGCCAGCCGCATCGATGACTACGGCAAGGACGCTCACCTTCGACGCAAAGGAGAATACTACGTGATCATCGCCAAGGCTGCCCTGGAGCGTCAGGATTACGCGGAGTTCGCTAAATACATCGGGACAGGCGCCAGCATGACGCCGACTAACCTGGAAGCGCAAAGAATGTGCGCGGATTTATTCTTCGCCTTTGGTCGACCGCTAGACGCTTACCAATTACTTGAAGACTCACTCGATTTCGCCAAACACAACCGCGAACATTTCCGGATGTACCTTTACCGGTGCTTCATGTTCGATCAAGACAAACGCATCATCGACTGTGCTAATAAATACGCCAAGGACCCAGGCTTGGATGGAAATATTCGCAGCGACCTGCACATCGCCCAGGCCCAAGCCAACTTCTTGCGCGGAGATTACGCTGAGACCCTTAATCTCATTCGCTTAAATCGGTTAGACCGCACCGCCGAAGGCTATCTACTCAACTGTCAGGTGTTATGGGAAAACGGGGATCATGATGCCGCCTTAGAAATACTGAACTCCGCCCTGCGTTCTTTTCCATCCGCCAACCGCTTGCTAGAAATGAAAGCGCGGTGGCTGAAAGAATCGGGGAACCTCGACGGCGCGAGAGACTGCCTGGATCTCCTCTCGATTAATGATCCGACCAAATTCGCCCCCGTTATCCAGTCCTTATACCTCCTCCCGGGCGAAGGTCTCAAGAAGAAGCGCGAAGCGTTGATTGCCCGGGTCATCGCGACATTCTCTAAAGAAGAACAGGCAATGCTCGACCTCAGCCGCTACGGCAATGACACCGCCGACCCCCTCCTGACCGAGCGCATCATGAAAATAGCGGAAGAACAGCGCTTCCCCAATCGCATTCGTTTCACGCTCATCCACGTCGAATGCCTAATCAACGCCGGACGCGCCCGGGAAACGATTCTGATTGTCGATGATCTTTATAAGCGGGCCGAACGCGAACAATGGGTAGCCGAAACGCTGATCGCCTTCGAAGCCCTCCGCACCATCGCTTATTTCAATGATAATCAGCCAGAAATCGGCTCGATTAACCTGCAAAAGTTGATGCTGAATAAAAATATTCCACCCCAGCTACTGATTTCCGCCAGCCGCAAACTGATTGCGGCGCAACACTTCGACGAAGCTAACAGTGTCTTGGTTCAGGCCCACTTACTCAATGAAAGCAATCAGGCTGTCCTGATGCAGATTGTCCGCTTCAAACTCGCCAATCCGCGTATCTCCAACGACCTTGAAGTCTATCTACGTCGCCTGATGAGCACCCGGCGACCTCCCCAAGATCTACTCGAAGTCGCCCTGCGGCGCCTCGGTTCGGATAGTTATTTATATTCTTTAAACCGGACCGAACTGCTGAAAGACATCGAAGCGATGCTTAAGCCGTAGTCTCTTGGTTTTCGGGCCGCTCCGTCACTTCAAAATAAGTGATCGAACCTAAGCGAGAGTCATCGGGCAGCCAGGCACCTCGGCTGCATCCGCGATTCAGCAACTCCTCGAGCTCCGCGACACTCAGCACCGCGGCGGCCATCGCCAATCCCTCGGCCTCCATGGCTGAATTCGCGATTGCTCTCACCGGCGAACTTAATTGAACCGCCAAGCCAGTGCGGGGGTCAACCAAGTTGCCGTGACGATCCTGCGTGGACTTACTGGCGAAAGCAAAACGGCAGAGCTTGATCTCGGAACGAGAGCCGACGCCGATTCTCCACCCCGAGCTATCGCCCGGCGGGTCGAGGGCGAGCGTGACACTCCCGGAAGCCATAAGTAAGGCCCGATGAATACCCCAATTGCTTTCCAGCATATCGGCCATCCGGTCCAAGGCATAACCCCGGGTGATGGCACCGAAGTCGACCGCCGCGCCAGCCTTAACGCACGTCAGCTCACAGCCTTCGAGTTTAAATTTGCCTTCGCGGGTCGCATTGACGACTTGCCCCCACTCAGCGTCGTCCTGGTTGAACGGGAGTTCGCCACGCTTACTCCAATATTTGAAAAGGTTTCCGGCGGTGACATTGAAGGCTCCAGCCGACTCCTCGCCCATCGTTTCACCAAAACCCCAAAGCGCTCGGATATGATCCGAGGCGGCTACCATGGCTCCCTCGGGCATGGAGTTGATGGAAGCAACCGGCCCGCTGTCGTGCCTTAAGTCCGTCTGGAAATCCAAGTCATCCAGCAGCTGAAAGATCGCCTCGGCGGCATTCCGCGCGTAGACCGCATCCTCATCGGCGATGCGGATCCAAAAGCGACACTGCAGCGCCTCGTGAGAAAAGTTATGAATCGTGGGGCCGGCACTCATAGGGTTAGGGCCGATTAAAAACGCTTTCGTACTCCTTGGCAACTAACACCCAATATTCAGTGCCATCTTTACGCAGATTCAGCCGATGGACGGCATAACCAGCCACCTTCGGCTCACTTGTATCATTCGCCAGAATCAACCGCAGCGGAGCCTTGGCCGCGTCTGGGAAATCGCCATACCCAACCTGATAATGCCGCAGGTAATAAGGGAGCGGCCAATAGTGACCGTCCTCGATGGCAACGTAGAACGGCCCACCATTGTAAGCTGCTTTAAACCGGGCCGTGCTCGCCTCAAAAGCCCGCAGATCGGCCGTCGGCGAATGCGATGCAAAATCTCCGGCCGCAACCCCAGCCGAGATCAGCAGACCGAGTAACAGTAACCCATCGCGTCGCCAACCGCCGCTAAGGTGATACGGAAGAACCAGGATTAAAGGCAGCGCCATGACGCCGTAGAGCAGCCAGGGAGTCTTATAGGGCAGCAGGAGATGAAAGCCGAAGAGCAGGCCGACAAAAACCAAGGCGAAGTCATACGGACCGGAACGGAACGGGATAAAACGCTGGCCAAGGAATCGATACGTCGAGAATTCGGCCAGCCACAAGGCCGCCCAAAGCCAAGGCCAATAGTTCAGGACGGTCAGCGTATCCTCCGAATGGCCACTGGCCACTCCGAGCGAGCGGACCAACTGGCTCCACCATGTCGCCAAGCCGGGGACATCCGTGAAGGCGACGCTCTGAAAGAACGCCCAAGACGCGACAAGTCCGGCGATGAAGGCAAGCAGGTGGCGGTCGGCCCAGGTTTTACGGACGATCATCAGGGCGATGAAAAATAATAACAGGTAGGCCGCTGTGGTGACCTTGCAGGCCAGCGCAAAGCCGAAGGCCGCTCCTGAAAGCAGCCGCCAGATCTTCTTCCGTTCCGAGCCTTCCGCGCGCAACCACAGCACCACCCCCCAGGCAAGCCCCGCCACGAGCAGCACCTCTTGCACATAGTAAAATCCAAACGGAGCGCCGCCCCCGACCACGAAGCAAAAAACCGCCGCCATGACGCGTGACATTAGACTGACCCCCGGCAGAGCCAGCACGGCCAACGAAAGCAGTACCAAATAGCAGCCCGTGACATTACGCAAATAGGACTCGGACATTTCCGTGAAAGCGGTTCCGGTAACTTTCGAGGCCGCCATCAAGGATGCCGCCAAAGTCGGCCCATGAAAACGGTCGTTGTTCGAACTATAAGGCACCCCTTCGGACATTTCCTTCGCCAGCGACCACTGCACCGCTTCGTCGGCATGGAGCGGCGACCGGGTTAGTGATGACGGATTCGATAGCCAAGCGGAAAAATAAGGCGGCTGCACGCCCAGCACCGAGAACAACAGGAAGCTGGCGACCATCAGCCCGAGCAACACCAGCGGCCGCTGAGGGGTGCCTTCTT
>QYQK01000001.1 GCA_007280935.1 Opitutales bacterium | reverse complement strand
GAACCTGATAACCCGTACCCGAAACCTGAGGCCCGAGACCTGACACCCGAAACATTTTCCCCTGCCCCTTATCTTTAATAAAGTAGGGTTGAGCGCCCTCGCTCAACCGCGGCTGACCAAGGGTGGTCAGCCCTACCCATTACATCCCATGTCAACATGCCCACGGGTCAACGAATCAACTAACGTTGTATCGTTCTGATCCCCGGCCAACTGGCCCACTGATCAACAGGTCAACTTGCCTCAGTATCTTCAGGTCCCGGGTCTCGGGTTACCGTTCGCCCCTGTCCCTCTTCGCGCTCTGCGCGAAGAACAGGGTGCTCGGGGCGGGAGTCGAACCCGCACACCTTACGGCGCCAGAACCTAAATCTGGTGTGTCTGCCATTCCACCACCCGAGCAAAACCTGTCCGATGAGGTTTGCGCGTCGGGCGGCGGAGGCAAGCGCTTACGCTAAGCGACCGAGGGGCGAACCGACCTTAGCATACACTTCCACGGCGGTTTCGCCGGCGTGGATGAGGTCGTCCTCTAACTTAATACGGCCGGGCTCGAAAATAGTCGCAACGAACGATCCGCCGAAACGGAAGTAGCCTTTCTCGTCCCCCTTGGCGACAGCCTGCCCGGGCTTATAGGTCTCGATGATGGTGCCGACGTTGGTGGCACCGACCGCAACGATGGTGACGAGGCCGAAAGAGCCGGCGTCAATCGTGACGCGCTGTCTTTTATTTTTCCAAAGGTAGGCGGCGCAGCGGCGGAGCGCGATGGGGTTCACCGAATAAAGCAGGCCGCTAATGGGGACGGCGGCGTGCGGCGTACCGGCCACCGGAAAGTGAAAGCGATGGTAATCGACCGGGCAAAGCCGAGAGCAGACGACGGTACCGCCCGCATAGCGCGCACCGAGGGCGCGATCGCCGACGAGCTCGGGGATGTCGAAAGTCTGCCCCTTGGCGTAGATACCTTTTATTTTTGATACATCTTGGAAGCCGAGATGCCGGCCATCGGCGGGAAGCACGGCCATTTCCGGGCGGGGGTCGACCGGGCGAGCGGAAGTTTTTAATTTCCGATAAAAAAACTCATTGAAGGTCCGGTAAGCCTGCGGGTCCGCTTCGAGGAATTCGGCGGGGTTGAGGCCGAAGGCCTTCACGAAGGGCGCAACGCGCCGAGCGCTCCCTGGCCGGTCCATAGCCCAGCCGTAAATCTTGGAAAACAAGGCGCGTTTGACGACGGCATGTAAGGTCACCTTACCGAGCGGGTTGCCGTAGATGCGACGCAGCCACGCCTCGCCGTAAACCTGTTCGATTTCGGTGCCTCCCGTATGGCGATTATGCAGGGTAATGGGTGAATCGACGTCCATGGCGGAAGATTTGCGAAAAAATGACTTCAAGGGAACCATTTATCTGTCAAAACAGTGAATACCCTGATGCCCAACCTGGTTCTTGCTTTTCTCACTTTCGCCGCGGTGCTTTCGGCCCAGCAAGTTCCGACGCCTAAGGCTCCCGAAACCGTGCTGGCGGAAGTAGCGGCCGAAGTCATTCGTGCCCGCTTGGATCTGGCGGCGACTAAACGTCGGCAAGAGGCTTTACCGCTCACCTTAGAAATGCGGAAGCTCGACGCCGAAGCTACCCTGCGAGCCGCCCGGTCGGAAGCGCTGGCGGCTCCCGACGAAGCCGAGCGCGGACGGCTTAACTTAGAAGCTTGGGTTTCTTCGGCCAAAGCGGCAGCCGCCTCGGCGGATAAGGACCGGGCTCGGGCTGACCTCGAGGCAGAAGCCCGTCTGGCGGCGGCGCAAGTGTCGGTCGAATACGCCAAAATTTCTTCTTTGGCACAGATCGCCAAACTGCAGCAGAAGGTCGCCGACATCGCGACCCACGCCAAAGTTTCTTATCCGAAAGACCCCCTGGTCGACGGCGTCCTGCATATTTCCGATCGTCGCATTCCGTTTAACGGGCGCGTCACCGATGAGCTGGCTCAGTTCGTCTGCGGCCGCATCGCCTTCTATAATGCGGTCGATGTCGACGCCCCGATTTTCCTCGTGATTGACCGCAACCCTGGTGGATCGGTGATGGCCGGTTACATGATCTTGCAGGCCATGGAGACGTCCAAGGCCCCGGTTTACGTGGTCGTCAAGGGGTATGCGGCCTCAATGGCGGCGATCATCACCACACTCGCGCAGCGCTCCTTCGTCTACCCTGAGACCATCGTCTTGCATCATCAAGCCGCGACGGGCCTCAGCGGTAATGTCACGCAGTTGAATGAACAGCTCAAATGGAGTAAAATTTGGTGCGAACGTATCTTCATTAAAGTCTCCACCAAAATCGGTATCCCCCTCGACGAGTTCGTGGCCAAGATGTACCAGAACGTCTCCACGGGAGATTGGAAAGTCCATGGCGATGCGGCGGTGCGGATGAAGTGGGCGACGGATTTGGTGGAGCGCATGAACGAAGACGGCGTCAACACCTCCACGCCGGCCCCGGCGCCCGCGCCATTAGAACCTGATGTTTTCGGCAATGGCGCGCACCGCGCCCCCGACGGCCGGGTCAAACAATTGCTGCCACCGCTCGGCCCATGCGACCTCTGGTGGTTATACGATCCCACCGTCGATTTCGTCCTGCTTTAATTTAACAAAATAAAATATGAAAACACCTTCTTCTTATCCGGTTTGGCTCTATGCTTGCCTCGCGTGCGCTTCCTTGAGCGCGCAGAACCCGCCGCCCAAGCCGCCCGCAAATCCAGCGGTTTTACCTTCCGCCCCAGCCCAAGCCACGACGGTCGCTCCGGGCGCCCCCATCGCAAAGGAGGAGCTCACGCCTGAGCAGAAGGCGGCCATGAAGGAAGTGGAGCGGATGCGCGCTGAAAAGAGCCGCATCGATGCCGAGCTCGCCTTGGCGGAAGCCAAGCGCACCGAAGAATTGGCGCCCTTGAATTCGGAGACCGCCAAGTTGCAGGCGGAACGTGCTTTGCGATTAGCGAAGGCGGCGGCCGAAGCAGCGGCCCTGGAAGATGAGCGCGCCAAGCTCGAACGCCAGGCGGGGTTGGAGGCGGCCCGCTCCGGTGCGCGGCTGTCCGAACGTAATAATAAGATTCGCGAACTCGAAGCCGAGGCCAAGCAGCTCCAGCTCGAGTCGGCGAACACTGTCTCGCGCCTAAGCAACGAAATCTCCCGTTTTCAGAAAGAGGAAGAAGCCCGGAAGATCGCCCCCAAGGCCAAGCCGATTTACCTGAAGGAGCCCCTCGTCAACGGCACGCTGATCATCAGCGACCGCCGGATTGCCTTGAACGGCGCCGTCACCGAACAGCTCGCCGATTACGTCTGCCAGCGGATTAATTTTTATAATAACCAATCGGCCGAGTTCCCGATTTTCATCGTCGTGGACAATAGTCCTGGCGGTTCGGTAGCCTCGGGTTACTTGATTCAGAAAGCCATGGCGGCTTCGAAGGCGCCGGTGTATGTGGTCGTCAAGGGCTTCGCCGCTTCCATGACAGCGGTCATTGCGACCTTGGCGGAGCGTTCGTTCTGCTACCCGAACACCATGATCTTGCATCACCAGGCTTCGAATAACCTGCGGGGCAATATGACGATGCTCAAGGAGCAGGTCGAATTCACCACCAAGTGGTTTGAACGTCTCGCGACGCCCGTGGCCAAGAAGATGGGCCTGACCTTGGATGATTTCGTGAAGCAGATGTACGCCAATGACTCGACGGGAGATTGGCAGGCCTTCGGCGATAAAGCCAAAGAGTTGAAATGGATCGACCAAGTAGTTGAGCGAATCGAAGAAACCGCGATTCTCGATTTATTACCGGTCGCTCAGGTGCCGCCTCCGGCGATGCCGGTGCCGGTCAAGCCTCCTCAGACCGAAGTCTCGGGTGTGGTCGCCAAAGTGGATGACAAGGGACGTCCGTATTTCGAATTACCGTCGCTCTCTAATCCCTTCGACGCTTGGTGGGTTTATGATCCGCAGGGACTTTACCGCGTGCGTTGAGCGGTAGGTAGGGGCGCGACTGCGTCGCGTCCGTTCGCAGAGAGATTATGGATGAGCCTGGTAAGTTATCCCGATCCTACCAAGTCCGTCCGCCCACGGACGCCACGCAGTGGCGCCCCTACCTACAGAGCCAGGCGGATGCGATGTCATCGCATCCCTACCCAAGACAGAACCCGCCACCGGCCACCCGGGGCTGCCACCTGCCACCCGAGAATGGGGAGGCAAGTTGACCGGTTGATCAGTTGGCAAGTTGACAAGAAATGCATGAGGTAGGGGCGCGACTGCGTCGCGTCCGTTCGTAGGGAGATCATTGATGAGCCAGGCAAGGTTAGCAGATTTTATTATGTCAGTTCGCCTACGGACGCCACGCAGTGGCGCCCCTACCTATTGAACCAACTAGGGCAGCACGCGGTGCTGCCCCTACCCACGAGGCAATGTCATCCAGACCCTGAGACTCCGAGCCTCTCTGTCTCTCCCGCCACCTGCCACCCAGGGCTTGTCTCTCCCTATACTCCATACTCGATACTCAATACTCTCCCCTCTCACTTTTGCACAGGCCGCAGGCCGATTTGCACCTTTGCACCTTAGGGCAGCACGCAGTGCTCCCCTTACCTCAATCCTTGCCCCCTTTCGCCCGCCTCTCCACTCTGCCCCTATGTTCGCGTGGTTACGTAATCTCTTTACCGCCCAAGCCTCGAAGCCGGACCTTTCGCAAGCTCCCGATGAGGCCGTACCGACCGATCGCGTGCCCGAAACCCGGCCCGAAGATTATAAGCCTTGGGTCGGCGTCGACCTCGACGGCACCCTCGCCGCCGCCGTCCCCTGGAAAGGCATCGCCCACATCGGCCCGGCCGTCCCGCTAATGCTACGTCGTGTCAAAGCCTGGATAGATAAAGGCGTGCGCGTCAAAATCATGACCGCCCGTGCCGGCGACCCCGAAGGCATCGCGGCGACCAAACTCTGGCTGGTTGCCCAGGGCTTGCCCGAACTTGAAGTCACCGATCGCAAGGATTTCGGGATGATTGAGCTCTGGGATGATCGCGCCATCCAAGTCGTCCAGAACTCCGGTATCTGTTTCCTCGGAACCTCTTATTTTGCCCGCCCCAAGGCCCCCATCCTGCCAGATGAGGTTGCGGACCGGACCTTTATCTTGGTAGGCTCTGAACCTAAAGCCGCCGACGCCGCACCTTCGCCCAAAGCATGAAAGCCTCTCTCAAGCTGGAATATTCTCTCCGCGTACTCTCGCAGCTTGCCCGCAAGAACAAAGGAGGCGCCGTTACGCGTATTGAAGAACTCGCCAAAGCCGAAGCTATTCCGCAGAACTATCTCGTGCAGCTGCTCAACGAATTACGCGAAGGCGGACTCGTCGACTCCAAGCGCGGCAAGACGGGCGGTTATCGCCTGGCTAAGAACCCGGAAGATATTTCGCTCAAGCAAGTGCTCGCCGTGGTGGAGCCGGACCTGATCGATACCAAAATCACGCTCAAAGGAGCTTCCGGACCGCAAGTCGCGGCACTTTGGCGCGAAGTTTCCAAACGGTTCGACAAATCCCTCAGTGGTTTCACCGTCGCCCAACTCGCGCTGTCTGAGTCGGGGACGGATTTTGAAATCTGAGCGCTTCGGCGAAGCCGAAGCGAGGGGACACGTGGGTAAGGTGACACGGTGACAAGGACAGAGGCATCATGAGGTAGGGGCGCGACTGCATCGCATCCCTACCCAAATGCATCACGTTCGCCGCTTGGTGAACGTTAGGTAGGGGCGAGGCTACGCCGCGCCCATGCGTCAGCCGGGCATGACGTAGTCCTGCCCCTACCTTCTCGGCCACCATTCGGCGGCCGGTAGGGCTGTCCGCCCACGGACGCCACGCAGTGGCGCCCCTACCCAAGACAGAACCCGCCACCGGCCACCCGGGGCTGCCACCTGCTACCCGAGAATGGGGAGGCCAGTTGACCGGTTAATCAGTTGGCCAGTTGGCCAGAGAGAGACAGACACTAGTTGACCGGTTGATTGGTTGGCCAGTTGACAAGGAATGCATGAGGTAGGGGCGCGACTGCATCGCATCCGTTCGCAGGGAGAGCCTTGATGAGCTGGGCAAGTTATCCCGAGCCTACAAAGTCGGTTCGCCCACGGACGCCACGCAGTGGCGCCCCTACCTCTTGAACCAACTAGGGCAGCACGCGGTGCTGCCCCTACCCACGAGGCAATGTCATCCAGACCCTGAGACTCCGAGCCTCTGGTCAACCGAGCCTCTCTGTCTCTCCCGCCACCCGCTACCCAGGGCTTATCTCTCCCTATACTCCATACTCGATACTCAATACTCTCCCTCTCCACTTTTGCACAGGCCGCAGGCCGGTTTGCACCTTTGCACATAGGACAGCACGTGGTGCTGTCCCTACCTGTCGCCCCCTCGAATTTCCTATCCGACTTGCTTGCACCCTCAAAAATACGCGGCTTGATGGAAGCACCCCCCATGCGCTCCTCGCCGCTCCTCGCCCTTTTGGCTTCACTTGTTTTCGTGACCGCGGCCGAAGACGGCGCCCAAGTTTACAACACCCTCTGCGTCGCCTGCCACGGCCCGGACGGCAAGGGCCTCAACGGCCTACCTCCACTCGTCGGCAGCGACTGGCCCAAGGGCCCGGCCGCGCGCTCGATCAAGATTGTGCTCAACGGACTGGAAGGCCCGGTCGAAGTCGCCGGCAAGAGCTACAACATCGTCATGCCGCCCCAGGGTGCCGTGCTCAGCGACGAGAAGATCGCCGCCGCGCTGACTTATGTCCGCAAGACCTTCGCGGGCGGCGCCGGCGCCGTCACGCCCGACGAGGTCAAGGCCGTGCGCGCCGCGACCGCCCAGCGCACCACGCCCTGGACCGCCGAAGAACTCCTGAAGGCCCATCCGTTCCCGCCCACCAAGTCGCCGCTCAAGCACCTCGTCGCCACGGTCTACGAAGGTAAGTGGAAGGAGCTGCCCGACTTCTCCCAGCTCAAGCCCGTGCTGATGGAAGACTTCAACGTCGGCATCCTCGATCCCGGCCAGTCCGGACGTAAGGAATATTACGCGGTCGTCTGGACAGCGCAGTTTGAGGCCCCGGAAGACGGCAAGTATACCTTCCTCTTCGACTGCGACGATTTCGGCGCCCTCTACGTCAGCGGCGAACGCATCGCCGAAGTGAAGGGCATCGGACCCGTTGGCAAGCGCGCCAAGGAAGTACCCGTCATGCTCAAGAAGGGCCTGACGCCGTTGCGCGTCGAATACGTCCAGTTCGGGACCAACTCGGCAATCGTTCTCGGCTACAAAGGCCCGAAGGATAAGGACACCCAGTGGCTCTCCAAGACCAAGGATGGCAAGGCCGGTAAGCCCGCCAAGGAAAAGGTCTTCATCCCGATCCAGCCCAAGGACGGCGTCGCTGCGATCTACCGCAACTTCATCGACAAGATTACCCCGCGCGCCATCGGCATCGGCTTCCCGAACGGCCTGAATATCGCGTACAGTGCCGACAACCTCGCCGCCGAGCTCTTCTGGAGCGGCAAGTTTATGGATGGAGGCCACCACTGGACCGATCGCGGCGCCGGCAACGAGCCGCCAGCTGGTAGTAACGTCATCAAGCTCTCCGACGGACAAGGCATTCTGCTCGAAGGAGGCACTGGCAGTATCGTCCGCTACGTCCGCGAGAAGGAGAAGGATGACAAGGAATGGAAATTCTCCGCGATCAACGTCGCGGCCGAGTTCAAGGGCTACGACCTCGACAAGGCGGGCAACCCAACCTTCCGCTCCGCAGGCGAAGGCTTTGCGGTCACGGACGGCTGGTCGCCCGAAGAACATTCCGGTAAGGCCTCGCTCACCCGCACGCTTAAGGTGACTGGCGCCAAGGCCGTCACGATTGTACTCGCCCGCGACCTCGCCGTCAGCGGCCCGGGCGACGGTGTCGCCGAAATCGCCGGCGGCCTGCTGGTGCGCGCCGTCAGCGGCCCGGCTCCGAAAGCCAACGCCAACGACAAGAGCCTCACGCTCACCCTCAAGCCCGGCGAGACCGCCGTGCTGGGT
>QYQK01000099.1 GCA_007280935.1 Opitutales bacterium | reverse complement strand
TTCGTCAACCCCACCAACATCGAGAGCTACGAAGAAAATTCCCCGACCACCAATCGTACCCACGCGGCGATGGGCACCCCGGGAAATCTTTTACAAAGTGATCTATTGCAGAGCCTGGGTAGCGCGATGGCGACCCGTTCCGACACCTTCCTGCGCCGGGTCTATGGCGAAGCCTCTTCGGTCGAAGGCGCCATCGGCAAGAACTGGATCGAAGCCGTCGTCCAACGCCTTCCGGAATTCATCGACCCCGCGGACGCACCGGAAACGCCCCTAAGCAGCCTGACCTTTTCAGTGACCAATAAATCACTCGGCCGTCGCTTCATAATCATCTCCTACCGCCACCTTAAACCTGATGAAATTTAACCACCTCCTAGCTGGGTGCCTATTGCTCATCGCCTCCCGGGCGGCGGAACCTAAGCCCGTGGAAGTCGAAGCCCACCTGCAATTGCTTTCGATGAGCGGCGTCATCCTCCAACACGGCTACCTGGACGATAAGAAAATAAATCCGCTCGATATCATGAGCGCATGCTTCACGCCTGAATTCACTTATCACGGCAAAGCCCGTTTTGAAATCCTCCCCTACAAAGAGGAGGAAACAGAAGAAGAGGTTAAATCGAAAAAAGACGCACCGACGCCCGCGCCCTTGGCCTGGATTGACCTGCCGACGACTCCGGGCCCGCATCATCTACTGTTGCTCATCCGCCCCGAACCAGGCCAAAGCGGCATCAAAGCCATCGCCAACGACGCAAAATCATTCCCGCCGGGCAGCATGAAAATATTCAACCTCTGCTCGTTTCCGGTCGAAATACATAACCCTCAGCAACGCACGCTCATCCAAGCCAACGCCTCGGCCTTGATTCGCCCTCGGGTCGCCCAAGGGAAATATTTCGATAGCGAAATCCACTCACTCGAAGACGGCGTAGATCGTCTCGGGTATAACCTACATTATTTCCACATGGACAGCCTAAGGACGCTTTACTTCATTTTTCCGGGAGAAAAAGGTACCGGGCAGATCATGCTCAAAGGTATCGAAGACCAGCAAGCCACGCCCGACCCAGCCGCGAACGAGGCTGAGCCCAAGAAAAAAACCAAGAAGTAACCGGTGGTCAGTAAGCGTAGCGCCAATCCAGAATTTCCGCCTGCGGCAAGCGCCGGCCCTGCCAGCGATTCCATTGCAGCTTGACGGCCAAATCAACCGGGCGACCCGCCTCAGGCATCCGATCCGCCATCCGCCAGGCGACGAAGTTCAACCGGCGACCGCCGCCGAGGGAGACTTGGTGACGGAAATTGCCTTCACCAAAAGGCGTGGGCGCACGATCAAAGACCAGACCCTTCAACCCGAAGACCGGCTCGGAGTTACCCTCGCCGTAAGGTTGAAGTAAATCGAGGTCATCCAGCAAATTATCAGTGACCTCCGAGGGTTTCATCCAATGGGCGATATCGATGTCGCGACCATCGGCCAGAACCACCCCGGCCTTACGCTGGGCTTCGACGGCGGCCGCAAAGAGGGCTCGAAAGGCCTCCACGTCACTCACGTTCAAGGATACCCCGACGGCCATAGGATGACCGCCATAAGTCTTCAAAAGGTCAGCACAGACGGCCAGAGCCTCCACAAGGTTAGTCCCGGGGACGCTACGACCTGAACCACGTGCCGTCTCGCCTTCCTTACCGAGGACAATCACGGGGCGGTCAAGCGCCCGACAGATTTTACCGGCCGCGATACCGACCACCCCGGGATGCCAGTCACCGTGTACGACGTAGCCAGCCAGATTACCCATGGCCGTAGCTTGGGCGGTGGCTTCCTCGGTGACCCTCTTATCGATCTCCTGGCGTTCGCGATTGATCGCATCGAGCTGAGCGGCATCGCGGAGACAATCGGCGGCGGAATCGGAAAGCAGTAATCTTAACGGCAAAGAGGCATCCGCCAGACGGCCGCTGGCATTAATACGCGGGCCGATACGATAGGAGACATCGACGGAAGTAAGGATGCCGCCGGGCTCCATGCCGCTGACGGCGATCAGGGCGCGGACGCCTGGACGCCGGGCTTCGCCGAGGGCACGCAAGCCATGCGCAGCCAAGATACGATTTTCCGAACGCAATGGCACCAGGTCGGCGATTGTACCGAGCGCGGCGAGATCGAGATAGTCCTTCACCAGAATCTGTGTACCCCGCTCATCCCCAGCCAAACGAAGGACCTTCAAGACCCCATGGATAAGTTTGAAGACCAAACCCGCGGTGCAAAGCGACTGCCAGGGGGCATCCGCCGCATCATTCACGTGCGGATTGACCAGCGTACAAGTGACCCGCTGATCCTTGGCGACGTGGTGATCCACCACGATCACCTCGACCCCAGCCGCGAGGAGACGATCCACCTCGGGCTTGGAATTCGTCCCGCAATCCAGCGCCACGAAAAGATTCGGGTTCGCTTCGGCCAAGACGCGGTCGAGCGCCGCCATCGAAAGACCGTAGCCCTCCTCCAACCGACGTGGGACGAAGTAGGCGGGGTCGGCACCGAGACGACGCAAAAAGTGGACGAGCATCGCCGTACTCGAAACCCCATCGACATCGTAATCGCCAAGGATCGCGATACGTTCCTTGCGTTCGGCGGCGAGCACGAGACGTTCGGCCGCTTCGCGCAAGCCGCCGACCGCGAACGGATCGGTGACGTGGGCGAGTTGCGGACGGAGGTGACGCTCGGCGTCAGCTTCATCGGAAAAGGAGCGCGCCAAAACGGACGCGACCGGTTCGCTTATCCCAAGCAAGGCTGCGATTCGGCGCGTTAAGCCGGCATCCGCAGCCCGGTGTGACCAGGCAGCCATGGACGTGGGCTGGACTTAGGCGTCCGAGCCTGCCTCCCAGGAATAGGTGCGCGGAAGTTCCGCGGCATCTACGCCCTTACGATCGCCCTTGTGCCACCAATAGAAAATGGGGCTGGCAATGAAGATCGAGGAGAAGGTTCCGGTAAGCACGCCGTAGATGAAGACTTCGCCGTAAAGGCGGACGTCGCCGGCGCCGAAGGCCCAGAGCGAAACCGCGCACAGGAAGACGGTGGAGGAAGTCAGGATCGTTCGTGAAAGCGTGCGGTTGATCGCGAAGTGGATCACATCGCGCAACGAGCGTTCGGGATTA
This sequence comes from Opitutales bacterium, assembly GCA_007280935.1. Lineage (GTDB taxonomy): Bacteria > Verrucomicrobiota > Verrucomicrobiia > Opitutales > UBA953 > UBA953. The sequence goes on along the minus strand of QYQK01000099.1, from coordinate 11,685 downwards.
TTACCCAGTTCTTCGCGGATTCGGTCAAAGACGACGATCGTGTCATTCACCGAGTAACCGATGATGAGCAGGATGGCCGCGATGAGCGAGGCGTTGAATTGGCCGCCAAAGAAGACGAAGAGAGCGATTGTCATCAGCACGTCGTGGAGCGTGGCGATCATCGCCGCGACCCCGAAGCCCGTCTCGAAGCGAAGCGAGACGTAGATGCCGATACCGACGAGCGCGAGCACCACCGACCAGATTGCATTATAGCGCAGTTCATGGCTGACGGAGCCACCGACGGCCTCCCGCGAGAGCATGAGTTTTTCGACGGGCAGATCTTTGTCTTTCAGAATTTCAGGCATCTGCGCCTTGATCGCCGTGACGATCTTGGCCAGATTGGCGAAATCGCCCTTGGACTTATCCTTGGTCAGTTCGGTTTCGACGCGGAGTGTCGGTTCGCCGCCGCCGACGGGGATCTGAATCGTCACCGTGGTATCAGGAAGACCCACCGAGCTGGCCAATTTGAGCACCTTGCCGGTATCCACTTTCTGGGCGGAATTGACGGCGAGGAGCGTCGATTCACCGCCACGGAAATCCTTGCCGAAAGCTTCCTTACCTTTGAAAGCCAGTTCGCTGATGCCCAAGGCGACGATCACCCACGAGACGATGAATGCGACGCGCGCGAAATTAAGGAACGGAATCGCCAAATTAGGACGGAAGACCGGCAAGCCGAAGATCCGCGCCATGACGCCGCGCGACAAGGCCAGTTCCTGCAGACCGCGGCAGGTGATCAGCGTCGTGAAGAGCGTGGTGAAGATACCGAAGGTCAGCGTGATGCCGAAGCCACGCACCGGGCCCGTCCCCATGAACGTCAGGATCAACGCCACCAGCAAGTGCGTCAAATTGGCGTCGATGATCGTCCAGGTCGCGCGGTTATAACCTTCGCGCAGCGCCAGGGCACGATCCTTACCGAGGGCCGTTTCTTCACGGACGCGCTCAAGAATAAGAATATTAGCATCCACCGCCATGCCGAGCGTCAGCACCAAAGCGGCGACCCCAGGCAACGTAATCGTGGCGTTGAAGTAGGCCATGGCACCCAGCATCAGGAGCAAGTTGAGCACCATGCCGGTGATGGCGATGAAGCCACCCCAGAGGTAGAAGCCCACCATGAAGAAGACCACCAAGCCGACCGCGACCGCGGAGGCGACGACGGATTTAGCTTGGGCGTCCTTTGCCAAAGAAGGACCGACCGAAGTTACGTCCTGCGTGATGAGGGGGAATTCTAACGGATTATTGAGCACATTGGAAAGATTCACCGCTTCTTCACGCGTGAAAGAACCCGTGATGGTCGCGCCCGTGCTCCGGATGGCCTCGCGGACCGTGGGAGCCGATTGCAATTTGCCGTCGAGGACAATGGCCAACTGACCGATTGAACGTTGGTTGCCTTCGGCAATTTTGGCGGTCAAGTCGCCGAACTTCTTCGAACCTTCATCGGTGAACTTCATGTCCACGTAAAAGGAGATACCATCGTCAGAGCGACCCGAGGCAGCCTTGATAATCGCGCCTGTTGCATCGGCACGCTTGCGAACATAGTAACGGCGGATCGTCACCTGGCCGGAGCGGCTATCGACATCGCGCAAAAGCAGCACTTCGTAGGTTGAAATGGCCGAACTGGAGCCGCCGAAGCTATCTTCCGCCATCGCCTTCAGCGAATGTTCGCGTTCGGAGTCGGAAGGATGTTCGGTGCGGTGAACCTGGCGGAACTCCAATTTCGCCGGTTTCTTCAGGGCATCGATGACGTCGGGATTATTGGCCGCATCTTCTCCAGGAAGCTGGACTTCCAAGGAAAGATCACCGACGGGACGTAAGACTGGTTCGGCCACGCCGAACGAATTGATACGTTGCTCCATCACCTGCAGCGCTTGTCCTACCATGGCAGCGTGGGAAACATTGGCCTTATCCGAAGCACCCTTCGCGCCGGATTCGGCACCTGTGGGGTCGACCTTCAGCGTAAACGACACCCCACCCTGTAAATCGAGACCGAGCTTGAGACGGCCCTGCGAGCGCTGCAAAAGTTGCTTGAGCACCAAGATATTGCGCTTCGCCTGATCGGGCTCGCGAACGAATTCGGCTTCCGTGAAGAAAAACGGGCGGAGGTCGACGCCTTCTTTGCGACCACGCCCTTCGCTGATATCGCGCAAAGCTTGGTAATAAGAAACGGATTTCTTTTCAACCGGAATGGCGGTATCCTGGTAGGCCTGCACGCGCTCCTTGGCTTCGGTATGGATTTTTGCGAAGTCGGCCTGACTGGCGATGACTTGCGACGGGACGAAACTGTCGAGGGGGGTGGGAGCGAACGGGTAAAACTCGACCCAGGCCACAGCCAGGGCGATGAGTGAGACCGCAAGCTTCCAGAACCAAGTCCTGGATGACATAATAGAAATAAGGCTTAGGGGTTAGGGATGATTTAGGATTGGACGACCTTGAGGGATTCGTCTTCGGCCTTACCCATCACGGCGGACTTGTGCACGACCATGCGGCCAGATTCGAGTTCGAGCGTGACGCGATCATCTTTCATTGAGACCACCCGAGCGTAGATACCACCGGCAGCGAGGACTTGGTCCCCCACGGCAAGGGAAGATTGCAGCTTTTCGAGCTCTTTTTGGCGTTTGCGCTGGGGGGCAAAGAGCAGGAAATACATGCCAACGAGCAGGAGCCCGTACATGAGCAAAATATTCGTGCCGCTGGGACCGTCGGCGGTAGGAGCAGCAGCTGCTTGTGCTAGTTGTTGGAAGACAACAGTTTGGATGGTATTCATTGTATGTATTGTTTGGAAAGTGTTGGGGCCGAAAGCCTTGAAATGCGAAACGGAGATAAAAAGGCAATCCCGATTGGTTTTGATTACCCCCGAAGGGGTGTCAGTGTGAATAACTCAATCCATGAGCGAAACCACATCGGAGCCAGTCCAAGGCTCTAACTCAACGCCCGTCAAGCCGCTGACCATGGCGGCGGCCATCGCGGCACTTGGGGTGGTCTTTGGTGATATCGGAACCAGCCCCCTCTACGCTTTTCGGGAATGCTTGCGCAATGGCCTGAATGGCGGCGGCACGATTGATCAGATTGTCGTCCCGGCGGTGTCGATGATCATCTGGTCCCTCATCTGCGTGGTGATGGTGAAATACGTCCTCTTCATCATGGAGGCTAACGAGGAAGGCGAAGGGGGCATCATGACCCTGGTCTCCCTGGCCAGCAAGAAGGAGAAGGACGATGACAAGATGGAAGAAGAGAGGACTCACGTCCAAGCCAAGCGCAAGCACCGCAGCATACTCGTTCTTCTGGGCGTCTTCGGTACTGCCTTGCTTTTCGGTGACGGTGTCATCACCCCGGCAATCTCAGTTCTATCGGCGCTCGAAGGCATCAAAGATGCCAACACGAGCCTGAAAGGACCGTTCTCCGATCAAACCCTGATCGTCCTTATTCCTGCTATCGCGGTCATCATCCTCGTGGGCATCTTCGCCCTGCAGCGGCGAGGCTCCGGCAAGGTTGGCAGCTATTTCGGCCCCATCACCCTGGTCTGGTTCGCTTGCATCGCTGCCACTGGTATCGGCGCCTTAGTCCAGCACCCAGCCCAGACCTACGCCATCCTCCACGCCTTCAATCCCTTGGAGTCCATCGGCTTCTTTATCGAGCATCCTGGGCTGGCGATGATCATCACCAGCGCGGTCTTTCTCTCGGTCACGGGAGCCGAAGCTCTCTATGCGGACATGGGTCATTTCGGCCAGAAGCCGATCCGAGCCGGCTGGTGCTTCATCGTCTTCCCTGCCCTCATCCTGAACTACCTCGGGCAAGGCGCGTGGGCCCTCGCGCAGCCAGTGGCGACCTTTGCGGTAACTAACGGCGGCGACGGCAAGTCCAAATTTGTCCAAGAGATCAACCCGTTCTTCAACCTGGCCCCGAACTGGGCCCAGATTCCGCTCGTCATCATCGCCACGCTGGCCGCGATCATCGCCTCGCAAGCACTCATCGCCGGTGCGTTCTCCACCACGATGCAGGCCATCCAGCTCAATTTCCTGCCTCGGATGCGCATCGAGCAGACTTCGGATGAGGAGTCTGGCCAAATCTATATCCCGATTATCAACTGGTTGCTCATGATTGGCTCCATCACCCTGGTATTGCAGTACAAGTCATCGCAACACTTGGCCAGCGCCTATGGTATCGCGGTCAGTCTGACCATGTTGGTGACCACCATCCTTTTCGGCCAATTTCTGCGCCAGCGCTTCAAGATTCCGACCGTCACGGCCTACGTCTTCGTTGCACCGGTCATCTTACTCGAGGTCGTCTTCGTTGCCTCAAATCTTCCCAAAATCCTGGAAAGCGGCTGGCTGCCACTCACCGCCGGCTTCCTGGTCTACTACATCATGGCCGTCTGGAATAAGGGTCGCCAAGTGATGAAGGAAAAGATGAGCGAAGGCGAAACTTCGGGCGACTTTGAAAACTTTTTGGACAGCGTCGAGGATCGCTTCATCGCCGGCAAGCTGAGCCGCGTCAAAGGCACCGCCGTCTACATGACCGGCTCGACCAAGTCGGTACCGATGGCCCTCGCCCACAACCTCAAGCACAACAAATCCCTACACGACCACATCATCGTGGTATCCCTCAAGGTCGACGACGAACGCGCGATCGTGCCTCTGGCCGACCGGATTAGTTTCAACACGCGCGGACCGAAGTTCTGCAAGGTCGAGAGCCACGAGGAGTTCCCGTCGGTCCTCAGCGTGACCGGCAAATTCGGCTTCCGCGAAAAGCAGGACGTCTTCCCCGTATTAGAAGCAGCCTATAAGGAATTGGGCATTACGCCGAACTCAATGGAGACCACATACTTCCTCAGCCGGGAGACCATCGTACGGGCAACGACCGGCTTCTCGCTCAATGCCGTGCAAGAAAAACTCTTTGAGGTCTTGAACCGTAACGCCCTCTCCGCGACGGCCTACTTCAATTTACCGCCCGGTCGCGTGGTCGAGCTAGGCATGCAGGTCGAGCTCTGAGCGCTAACGGAGTGGGGCTTCGATACGAAAGACGAAAGCCTGCTCACACGGGTGATTCTCTTCGTCGGCCATCTCGCGCGGGGTCGTAAGCACCCAGGTGCCGCCCAGCTGTTCCCAAGATAGTTTTTCGTCCCATCCGAGAAGTGTGACCTTCGAACCGGTGACCGGATGCAGCGCCTTGGAGCGCACCTGCGCACCGGGCCAACCGAGCACGATCAGATAAGTCACGCGACCATCGAGCGATTGCGTAAAACGGAACGGCCCTTCCGCGGCTATCTCGAAAGCACGAACCTGTTGCACGGCTTCGGCGTTCACATCCAACCAAGTCTCGAGGTAGATAAAATTGACGGCCTGTTGATCGGCTCCCGGCGTGATGACGGCGTAGGCATCTTCCGACGCCCGACCATCAGCCGCAGCTTCGATCAGCTCGATGAGCGCCTCTTCTTTCGTGGCCGGCAGCGAGCGACACGCCCCCAAGCCGAGTCCTAAGAAAAATAAACCGGCAGCGTAGATCCGGTCAGTCATCGGCTTACCGAGTCCTTACTTGGCGCCCTTGCTCTTGGCGACCAGGTCGTAAAAGCGATCGAAGAGCACATCCGCGTCGTTCGGCCCAGGTCCAGCCTCAGGGTGATATTGGACCGAGAAGACGGGCTTATCTTTCAAGCGCAGGCCTGAGACCGTGCCGTCATTGAGATTCAATTCCGTCACGATGGCACCGCAGCGCTCGAGTTCATCGGCCTTGGAGGCGAAACCGTGATTCTGCGCCGTGATCGAAACCCGATCTTCTTCACTGTTTTTTACGGGCTGATTTCCGCCACGATGACCGAACTTCAGCTTATAAGTCGAGGCCCCGATGGCGTGGGTAATAATCTGATGGCCGAGGCAAATACCAAAAATCGGGTAAGTGTTAATCAGATCGGCGACAGCCTCGTGGGCGTATTTCAGGGCCGCGGGATCGCCAGGGCCGTTCGAAAGAAAAACACCGTCGGGATTGAAGGCGCGGATTTCCGAGGCGGGCGTGCGGGCGGGGAAGACATGGACGTCAAAACCTGAGGCCACCAAGCGACGGAAGATGGAAGTTTTGGCGCCGAAATCATAAGCGGCGATTTTGTAGCGGACCGGACGATTCTTGGGCTTATTCAGATGCGTGCCCACGACCGTGAAGGCTTCGCAATCCGCAAGCTTGGGGTCGTAATGATAAGGGGCTTTGCAGGTCACCTCTTTGACGAAATCGGCTCCGACCGTACCGGACCAGGCACGGGCGCGCTTCAAGGCTTCTTCGTCCGAAATCCCTTCCGTGGAAAGACAGGCCTTCATGACCCCGGCAACGCGAAGTTTTTTCGTGAGCGCGCGCGTATCGACGCCCTCGATACCCGAAATGCCATACTTGGTCAACCAAGTGCCCAGATCGGTAGTCGCACGCCAATTGGAAACGATCGGAGAAAGTTCGCGCACCACGAAACCGGCGACATGGGGGCGAGCCGATTCAAGGTCTTCTTCGTTGACGCCATAGTTGCCGATCTGCGGCGCCGTCATCGTCACGATTTGTCCGAAATAAGAAGGGTCAGTCAGGATTTCCTGATACCCTGTCATGCTCGTATTGAAGACCGCTTCTCCGCAGAGGGTGGCCGAAGCTCCAAACGCCTTGCCCCGAAGAATAGTCCCATCTTCAAGAGCGAGCACAGCGTTGCGATTCATGAGTTCGTTTTGAATGACGGTTACGCTCCCGTGGGAAGCAAAAAAACACGTGAAATGAAGATAGGTGAAAATTCCCATCGAAGCACTCGGGCGACCCCCCAGGGGTCTGATGGCTGAAAGCCCTTAGAATCCCTTGCTCGGGTCGCCCCCAAGGGGGGCCGACGGACGGGACCGGGGGTCTAAAGTATCGGCGGCATAAGGCTTATGAACCTGCCACCCGGCTCGGTAGGGAGCCCCGGCTTCCTTAACCTGCTCGGTGATGGCCTTTAGGACTAAAGGATTGGCCCTCTGAGACCATTCCGGGTGTAACCAGACATTCGGGGCTGACCACGCACCCCCGACCGCCTCGGTCCAGCGGGCGATGGATTGAGGGTCTTCGACAATAAGCTTAACTTCATCCGCGCGAGCCAAAGCGGCAGAAATGGGGGGCTTGGCCCACTTAGGGCTTACGGTCACCCAGGCGAACCCGGAGGCGATCGGGTAGGCCCCGCAGGTTTCAAGGTGAACCTTGAGGCTAGCCGAGGCCATCGAAGCCATCAAAGGTGTGAGGTCGTGGATGCAAGGCTCGCCTCCGGTCAGGACGACGAATTCGGGACGGGAGGCCAAAGCTTCCGCCGCCAGCTCATCGGCCGAAGCCTTGCGGACCAGCTTGGGGACGAACTGCGGATGCCAGGTCGAAGCGGAGTCGCACCAGGCGCACTTCACGGGGCAACCTTGGAGTCGGATGAAGAAGGCCTTGCGACCAAGATGGACACCTTCCCCCTGCCAACTGAGGAACGTCTCATTGACGGGGTAGAGCTCAGCCATGGTCAGGCCTTCGGCTGATAGCTCGCCTTATTCTTGGTGTCCTCGTGCAGGATAATCTGCCGAACCCAAGCGCGACCGCCGGTTTCCTTGCGGACCATCGGATCAAAAGTCTCGAAGAGGAACTGGGCGATGCCTTCGGTGGAGACGGAATCAATCACGAGCGGACGGAAAAGCTTCGGATAATCTTTGAGCAGCTGCTCGCGAATCGGATCTTCCTTGGCGAAGAGACAGGCGTGATCGAGGTGGTCCGCGATCCAGGTCTTCAGGAAACCGAGGCCGCCGAAATCCACGACAAAGCCGCGCTCGTCGAGTTTCTCGCAGCCAAATTCAATCTCGATGCCCCAGTTATGTCCGTGCAGGAACGAGCAATGCCCATCGTGCCGGTGCTGCCGGTGGGCGAACGGGATGTCGCGGTAGGTCTTGCTGCAAGTGAACATGGGACAACCAGCACATAGAGGGACCGACGGCCCGGTCGCAAGTAAGATGCGGCCCCCACCATAAGCAAAATAGCCCAAAAGAGGCCTGCCGCATCCTCATACGGCAGGCTTCGAGAAGCGATATAGCGACTTCGCTTAGAACGTGTGCGTCAGGCCGAAGGACCAGGTCGAGGGCTCAATTGAATTCGAAAGACCTGCGGGAGTTTTACGCCAACTTATATTCTAAATAAGCCTACCCGACGTAAACCGTCGGATCCTGCACGCCCGCGCGGACAAAGGCCTCCTTGCGTTCCACGCAGGTACCGCACTTGCCGCAATGTTTATCGCCACCGACGTAACAGGACCAAGTCAGGACGAACGGAACACCGAGCTCGACGCCACGCTTCACGATGGCGGTCTTGTCCATGCCCACGAACGGGCGCTCGAGCGAAACCTCATGCCAATCGGCGAGTCGGATGGCCTTGTCCAAGGCGTCGGCGAAAGCCGGACGGCAATCAGGATAGATGGCGTGGTCGCCGCCATGGGCACCGTAAGCGACCGAGGTGGCCTTGAGCGACATCGCCCAGGCCGCGGCCGTCGCAATAAGAAGCATATTCCGGTTGGGCACGACCGTAGCCTTCATGCTGACCTCCTCGTAGTGACCTTCGGGGACGTCGATATGGGAATCCGTGAGCGCATTGGCGCCGAAGAGCGGCGTCAACCCACGAAGGTCGGCGATACGGTGCGGGACCTTATAGTGGGCGCAGATCTCCGCGGCGGCGACGAGTTCGCGACGATGGCGCTGTCCGTAGTCGACCGACAGCGCATGCACTTCCCTGCCCTCGGCCAACAGGTGGGCCAGGAGAACGGTGGAATCCATTCCGCCAGAGTGAATGATGACGGTGCGCTGCATCAGCGGGGAAGTTGGACGCGGACGGCCTCGAGGGCGAGTCCGTTAATCGCGGACGCGCAGCTTGGCGCCCAGCTTGTCGAGGTGCGAGACCGCTACGGCCTCGCCGACGCGCATGGCAGCGGACTCCTTGCGGTTGCCGTCGCGCAGACCGGAAAGGTGCAGCCAGCCGTGGGCCACATAAAGACGCAGCTCGGTAGCCAACGTCACGCCATGCTCCTTGGCCGCGCGGCGGGCTTGATCGATGTTCACGCAAATCTCGCCCGCGAACGGTTCATCGGGGTGCTCTTCACCGACGAACGTAATCACGTCGGTCACGCTCGGATCGCCCATAAATTCATCGTGCAGTTTGGCCGTCTCCTTGTCGCCGAGGAAGGCGATGGACAGCGAACCTTCGGGACAGCGGTAACCTTTCAATTTGTCGAGCGCAAGGACCACGCGCTGAACGTAAACAGCTGAGACCTTGGTCTTCGCGTGGCGGACGGAGATATCGACGACGCGATTCATGCGGCGGCGAAGACGGGCTTAAGCCGCGCCCAGAGCTCAGATAACGCCTGCGGCAAGACGCGCGTATCGCCGATGACGGGCATGAAGTTGTGGTCGCCGTCCCAGCGTGGCACGATGTGGAAGTGCAGGTGCGTCGGGATACCCGCGCCCGCGGCCTTGCCGAGATTGAGCCCCATATTGAAGCCGGCCGGGCTCATCACCTTCTGCAGCACCGCCTGACATCGCACCAGCAGATCCATCAACTCGGCGCGTTCGTCCGGAGTGAGGTCCGCCAGTTCGCCGACCTCGCGATTGGGCAATACCATCAGGTGGCCCGGATTGTAAGGCGAGTTGTTGAGGATAACGAAGCAGTGCGCGCCGCGGTGCAGGATGAGATTCGCTTCGTCGTCGTTCGCCGCAAGTAACGCCGCGAACGGACTGCCGGCACCGGGCTCCTTGCGGGTGCGGATGTACTGGATGCGCCAGTGTGGGTGAAGCTGTTCGGACATCGGATTGAAGATCAAGCGGCAGCGAAACCCTGTGGGCGGGCCAGATGCCAGCGATAGGCCGTTTCCACGATGGAATCCAAGGAAGTGTATTGGACGCGCCAGCCTAATTCTTTTTTCACCTTATCGGCATTGGCATAAAGAGCGGGTGGATCGCCCTCGCGACGCGGCGCGAATTCATGCGGCACCTTCTTACCGCTCACGCGCTCTACGCTGGCGATGACTTCCTTCACCGAGTGCGGCGTACCGGTGCCTAGATTATAGAAATGTTGGCGACCCGGGACATTTAATCGTTCGAACACAGCCAGGTGGGCGCGGGAGAGATCGTCGACGTGGACATAATCGCGTAAGCAGGTGCCATCGGGCGTCGGATAATCGTTCCCGAAAACCTTGAGCGGCGGCCGGCGTCCAAGGGCGGCGGCGATCGCCAGCGGAATGAGGTGCGTCTCGGGCGTATGATCTTCACCGATCGAAGCATCCGCCACCGCACCGGCGGCGTTAAAGTATCTGAAAGCGGCGAAGCTGAAGCCTTGCGTCGTCGCCAAGGCAATCAACTGACGCTCAACCTCGAGCTTATTCTGCCCATAGGGATTGATGGGATGTTGCGGCAGATCCTCCGTCATCGGCATTTTTTCTGGGATACCGTAAGTCGCACAGGTACTGGAAAAAACAATCTTCTTAACCCCCTCGGCCAGCATCGAATCGAGCAAGGACCCCGTACGGATAACATTATTATCGTGGTAGCGCTCGGGTTGCTGCACCGACTCGCCCACATTGGTCAACGCGGCGAAATCTATGACTAATTCGATCTGATGGTCTCGCAAAGCCTGCCGAACCGCGGTCGTGTCGGCCATGTCTGCATGGATGAAGGGTACCCCATGAGGAACGGATGCTTGATGCCCGTAGGAAAGGTTATCGAGGACAGCCACGACGTGACCGGCGGACATCGCCTGCCGCACGCAATGACTGCCGATATAACCGGCCCCGCCGACGACGAGCACGTTCATTCCAGCAGATAACCCAAGCCAAAGAGCGGAAGCAAGCGGGATAGGGGCTAATCTCATCCAAAACCTTGCCAGCCACGTCCCAACGCTCCTATCTCAAACCTTCATGGACAACTTGCCCGGCTCATATGATTTCTCCGCCTGCGAACAGCGATGGCAGGCCTATTGGAAGCAACAGTCCACCTTCCGCACCGATGCCATCACCAGTGGTAAGCCGAAATATTACGTCTTGGACATGTTCCCCTACCCCTCCGGGTCAGGTCTGCACATTGGTCACCCCGAGGGCTATACTGCTTCGGACATCTTAGCCCGATATAAGAAAGCCAACGGTTACAACGTCTTGCACCCCATGGGCTGGGATGCCTTCGGCTTGCCCGCGGAACAACATGCCATCGCGACCGGCGAGCACCCGGCCGTGCAGACTCGCCGTAATATCGATAACTTTCGCCGCCAATTGCAGATGCTTGGTTTCGCCATCGATTGGGACCGCGAACTCTCGACCACCGACGAGAACTACTTCCGCTGGACGCAGTGGATCTTCCTAAAGCTCTTCCGCCACGGTCTGGCGTACGTCTCCGAGAAACCCGTCTGGTTCTGCCCTGCCCTCGGCACCGTGCTCGCCAACGAGGAAGTAATCAGCACAGAAATGTGGGATTGCCCTGCACTTGGCAAACAACTGACACGAAGTGATCTTAACGTCCAAGACATGCCGGCAGGTAAGTTTACTTACGACGACAATAAGCTATCGAGTAAAGACGGGGGACATCCTGTTGCATTTATTGGCCAACAGCCCCGCTCTGACCGCGGCAGCCACCCGGTGGAGCGCCGTCCGAT
>QYQK01000140.1 GCA_007280935.1 Opitutales bacterium | reverse complement strand
TCGGTCTCGCGGGTTGCCGCGAGCCTCGTAACCACACTTTGCCCTACGCCAAGCAGCCCGAGAATACGATCCCGGGAGTACCGACTTTTTACGCAACTTCCTTCCCCGGCGAATCGGCCAACCAGCCGCTCGTGGTCGAAACGCACCAACACCGGCCCACGAAGGTGGAAGGCAATCCCAGCCACGCCGCGAACGGCACCGCTTCCTCGAAGTTCGCCCAAGCCAGTATTCTTGACCTGTACGATCCAGATCGCGCTCAGGCTTCTTATGGCGCCAATGGAGCCCAGCTTTCCGTCGCGGAAGTCCACGATCTTCTTCGCACGCTTGCTGCCTCCGCTAAAAGCGATGCAGGCGCTGGCTTAGCCTTCCTTGCCCGTCCTTCGTCTTCTCCGACGCGCGCCCGTCTGGTGGCTGCGATCCAATCGGCATACCCGAAGTCCCGCTGGGTCGAATACACGCCGGTCTCGCAGAATAGTGCGGCCCGTGCCCTCGGTGCGCAGGTCTTACCCGATTACGCAAATGCCCGCCGTGTCTTAAGCCTCGATCGCGATTTCCTCGGTTCGCATGATGGCACGGTCGAAGATACCCGCGCCTATTCTGCCGCTCGTCGCGCGGATAGTGCTGACCAAGCGGAGAAGATGACCCGTCTGTATGTCGTAGAGTCGACCTTTACTTTGACGGGTGGCGCCGCCGATCACCGTCTCCGTGCTTCCTCTTCCCATATCTCATCCCTGGCCGCGCTCTTTGCCACCGAGGTTTTGACGCAATCGGGACACGCTTCCGAAGGGGCTGCGCTGAAGGCAAAAGTTTCCGGAGTTCAAGTCGACGAACGTTGGGTTAAAGAGTGCGTTGCCGATCTAGTGCAAGCCAAGGGCGAAGCTTTGATTGTCGCCGGTGATCATCTCACGGCCGATGCGCACCGCGCCGTCTTTCTGGCCAATCAGGCCTTGGGTGCCGCTGTCCGCTACGTTTCAGCACCAACTTCATCGGCTGTTTCAATTTCAGATCTGGCCACCAAGCCGGCAGAGACTTTGGTAATTCTCGGCGGTAATCCTGCGTACGACGGGCCTGCCGACGTCAATTTCTCGTCCGCCGTCAAGTCGGCGAAGAAAGTCGTCCGTCTGGGTTATCATGGTGCCGCTTTTGATGAGACCTCTTCGTGGGTGAAATCCGTGGGCGGTACGGTCATCGCTTCTTCCCATTACCTCGAAAGTTGGTCCGATGGTCGCACCGTTGACGGCACCTATGTACCGGTTCAGCCGATGATTGACCCGCTCTTCCCGACTTTCTCCGAACTCGAGGTGCTGGCACCTTTTGCCGGCCTTGCGAAAGAGCCTTTTGCCTTGGTGCGCGAAACTTTCAACGCCCTCGCCAAAGATCATTCCGACCAAGCCTTTGCCGCCTGGCTCGCCGAAGGCGTGTTAGCGGATTCCGGTTACGCAACGTCGCAACCTCACGTCACCGCTTCACAGATCAAGCCTTTCAAGGCTCCAGTGCTCTCCTTTGATGCGCTGGAAGTGCGCATTCTTCCCAGTGTGCATGCGGGCGATGGTCTTTACGCGAACAACGGTTGGTTGGCCGAGGCACCCGACCCGATGTCCAAGACCTGCTGGGAAAATGTGATTTTAATCAGTCCTAAGTTGGCCGCCAAACTCGAAGTCGAGCCCGAGCCGATGCTGATCAATAAGATCGGGCAGATGAATCGTAACATCAATCTGACCGTCGCCGGTCGTTTGCTCTGTCGCATCGCTAAGGTCACCGTGGACGGCGTCACAATCCAAGGTCCGGTCTTTATCATGCCAGGAATGGCAGACTATACGCTCGGCCTGCAGCTGGGCTTTGGTCGCACGGTCGCCGGTCGCGTCGCGACGCGGGTCGACGAACGTCTTGCGGGTCGCGTGACGGGCAACGGCTTCAGCGTCTACCCGCTCGTTGCTTCGGCCGCCTCCGCTTATCGTTCTGGCGCGCATCTTGAGCTCACGCCTGCGACGGTGCCCGTTTGCAACATGCAGGACCACTGGTCCATGGAAGGTCGCGATATCGTGCGCGAAGGAAATGCGGAAGACCTGCGGGAGAACGCGAATTTCGCGAAGCTGGGCATCGATGGCCATGCTCCTGCCGTTTACGGCAAGGACGGCACGATGAGTCCCGCCCTAAAGGCGATAACCACCCCGCGTGGTAATTCTGCGTATGAGCACCCCGATCATTCGGTCGCTCCAAACGTCGCCGTCTGGAAGGGACACGAAGGCGAATTCCTTCCGCTGCAGCAGTGGGGAATGTCCATCGATTTGAATACTTGCACAGGTTGCAACGCTTGCGTGACCGCCTGTCAGTCTGAAAACAATATTCCTGTCGTTGGTCGCGATCAGGTCCTCAAGGGACGTAATATGCAGTGGATTCGCCTCGACCGTTATTTCTTCGACGGACGCGATAACGCCGGCCTAGCGATCCCCGAAGATCCACAAGTCACTTTCATGGGCGTCGCCTGTCAGCATTGCGAAACGGCTCCCTGCGAAACGGTTTGTCCGGCCAACGCCACCGTCCACGACGACCAAGGTCTCAACACGATGGCCTACAACCGTTGCATCGGTACTCGTTACTGCGCCAATAATTGCCCGTACAAAGTTCGTCGCTTCAATTTCCTCGATTACAATAAGCGCGAAGCGGGTCACTACTACGAAGGGCCTCTCGGGCCTGCTAAGTTGCCAAAAGATCCGGCCGACCTTCCTCAGCTCCAGAAAAATCCGGACGTTTCCGTGCGGATGCGCGGGGTTATGGAAAAGTGCACCTATTGCGTCCAGCGCATCCAGGAAGCCAAGATCCACGCCAAAGTCCGCGCCAAGAACTCGGCGGACGTTAAGGTCGCTGACGGCACGCTGCAGGTGGCCTGTCAGCAGGCTTGCCCAGCTGGCGCCATCGAATTCGGTGACATCACCGATCCGAACTCCCGTGTTTCCAAGGCCAAGGCTTCGACTCGCTCGTATGGCGCGTTGACCTACCTGAATACCCGCCCGCGCACGACTTACCAAGCCAAGTTGCGCAATCTCAACCCAAAGATGCCGGGTGCCAATCGCGTGCCCCTCTCTCGCAAGGAGATGGCCGGTCGCGAAGGCCACGCCGCTCCGCACGGTGCGGTTCATGCCGAAGCCCATAGCGCCGCCGAAGCCCATGGTTCGGAACATCACTCTAAGTAACCCTTAAACGCATTACCGTCCCATGGCTCACGCCCACGACAGCTCGCAAGAGCGCCCTGCCATCCTTGATAAGGTCCGCCCCGCCGAGCTCCCTCGCGCCAAGCTGATTCTTAACGATCGCAGCTTCCATTGGATCACCGACAAAGTCTGCGCTATCGTCGAAGAGCCGACGCCGACTTGGTGGAAAGTTCTTTTCGTCGCCGCGCTTTTTATCGCCTCGTTTACTTTCGTCGGCATGGCTTACCTTGTTTCGACGGGTACGGGTACGTGGGGTCTGCGTTCGCCGGTGGGGTGGGGCTGGGCGATTGTTAACTTCGTCTTTTGGGTCGGTATCGGCCACGCGGGTACGCTGATTTCCGCGATTCTCTGCCTACTTCGTCAGAAATGGCGTACGTCAATCAATCGTGCTGCTGAAGCGATGACGATTTTCGCCGTCATGTGCGCCGGTCTCTTCCCGCTCTTCCACGTCGGCCGCGTTTGGTTCGCTTGGTGGCTTTTCCCTATTCCCAATCAGAACGGCATCTGGCCTCAATTTCGTTCGCCACTCGAGTGGGATGTCTTCGCGGTTTCGACTTACTTCACCGTCTCCACGCTCTTTTGGTACATGGGGATGATCCCTGACCTAGGTGCCATCCGCGACCGGGCCAAGACTTGGTGGCGTAAGGCGTTTTACAGCCTCTTGGCGATGGGCTGGAGGGGCGGTAATCGTCAGTGGAGTAATTTTGAAATGGCCTACTTGTTGCTCGCCGGCCTTTCGACTCCGCTCGTGCTCTCGGTGCATACTATCGTTTCGTTCGACTTCGCGGTCTCCAACGTCCCTGGCTGGCACACGACGATCTTCCCTCCGTATTTCGTGGCCGGGGCGATTTTCTCCGGCTTTGCGATGGTGCTGACTCTGATGTTGCCGCTGCGCGCGATCTATCGCCTGCACGACGTCATCAACCAGTATCACATCGACAATATGTGTAAGATCATCTTGGCCACGGGCTCGATGGTTGGTTACGCGTACGCCACCGAATTCTTCATCGCCGCTTATTCGGGCAATGCTTACGAGAAGTTCGCCTTCATCAATCGGGCGTTCGGTCAATATTCCTGGGCTTATTGGATCATGGTTTCGTGCAACGTCATTACGCCCCAGTTATTCTGGTTCAAGAAGGTGCGCGCGAATCACTCCTTGGTCTGGATCATCTGTCTCTTCGTCAACGTGGGGATGTGGTTCGAGCGTTTCGTGATCACCGTCACTTCGCTCGCCAATGACTACCTGCCTTCGAGCTGGGGTTACTACAGCCCGACCATCGTGGATATCTTCACGTTCTTCGGGACTTTCGGCTTCTTCTCGGTGCTCTTCCTCCTGTTCATCCGCTTCCTTCCGCTTCTGCCGATGGCGGAGTTGAAGATTGTTTCTCCGCAGGCTGACCCTCACGCCCACTGATCTCGCCGCCCCTCCACCCATGAACGAACGCAACGAACGCATCCACGGGGTCGCCTGCACTTTCCGCCGGCCCTCCGACGTGTTTCACGCCGCAGAACGCGTGCGCGATGCCGGCTGGAAATGCTGGGATGTCCATACGCCTTTCCCGATCCACGGCATGGATCAAGCCATGGGCTTGCCCCGCTCGCCCGTTCCTCGCCTGACTCTGCTCGGTGGCGTGACCGGTTTCCTGACGGGCTGTCTGCTCACCTGGTACATGAATTCCTACGACTATCCGTTGATTGTCGGCGGTAAGCCTTACTGGAGCGTGATCTTCCCGTTCCCGGTCTTGTACGAGTGCACGATTCTTTTCGCGGCGTTCGGCACGTTCTTCGGGCAGTTCATTTTTAATCGCCTGCCTCACCACCACCACCCGTTGTTTGATCTGCCGCAGTTCAGTCGCGTCTCGGACGACACTTTCATGATTGTTCTCGAAGCGCGCGATGCGAACTTCCACCTCGATGCATCCCGCAATTTCCTGCTGTCGCTCGGCGGCCAGGAAATCACCGTCATCCGCGACTAATTCGTCCCATGAGCCGTTACCTCACCTTTCTTGCCGTCGCCGTCCTGGCCCTGATAAGTTTCTTAGGATTCCAGGGCAAGACCTCCAAGGATACTCCCGTCTATGTCTTCGATGACATGGATTACCAATCTAAGTACAAAGCCCAAGGGGAGAACGTGTTCTTTGCCGACGGCCGCGATGCGCGTCCGCCCGTCGCCGGGACCGTCGCCCGGGGCGACGCCCTGCATCCGGAAAAGGTCTTCGCCGCTGACTACCGTCGTGCCGAATCCTTAAACCCCTCTTTCGTGACTGGTAAGGATGCCAAGGGTAATTTCCTCGCGGAGTTTCCGGCCAAATCTCTTACGGTACTTAAGGGCGGGGAACTTGAGTCCTTCGCGGTGGACGGCAAAACGCTGGCTCTTGGCCAGGCGAAGTTCCAA
The DNA here is from genome assembly GCA_007280935.1 of Opitutales bacterium. Classification (GTDB taxonomy): domain Bacteria; phylum Verrucomicrobiota; class Verrucomicrobiia; order Opitutales; family UBA953; genus UBA953. The sequence goes on along the minus strand of QYQK01000140.1, from coordinate 5,682 downwards.
ATCTATTGTGCGGTCTGCCACGGTCAGGCGGCTGATGGCAATGGCATCATGAAGGTGCGTTCCGGCATCGAAGGCGATGTCGCCATTATCACGATCGCGAATTTGCAGACCCCGATTTTCCGGGCTTACCCGCACGGCCAGATTTTCGACGTCATCACCAACGGCAAGAACACCATGCAGGGCTACGGCGATAAGCTTTCGCCCGCAGAGCGCTGGGCCGTCGTCGCCTATGTCCGCGCCTTGCAACTTTCACAGGCTTGCCCCGCCGAACTCGTTCCAGCCTCGTTGAGGGCTAACCTTAAGTAATTCGAACATGAGAGACTCTTCTTCATCGCTTTCCGTGCATCCAATCACGGCTCACTGGAAGAAATTCCTGGTGCTGGGCCTCATCGGGCTCGGGGTGGCTTGGTTTTTTGCTTTCCAAGGAATGTTGGAACACCACCACCGTCCGTTGCTTTCCGTTTTGGTCGGAGGCCTTTTCTGGGTTTCGGTACTGATTGGTTTGCTGATGCTGACGATGATTACCCGGGTCTTTGACGCCGGTTGGGCACCTGTCATCCGACGCTCGTGGGAACTGGTCTTACCCGCGTTGCCGTTGGTTCTATTGCTGAGTGTCGTCCCGATGGCGCTCCTTCCTAAATTCCGTCACCTGCTTTGGGATTGGACCGATGCCTCGCACCTTCTGCCTAACGGCCATGAAGTCGGGCATGATCCGATCCTCCAGGCTAAGAGTTGGTTTCTGAACGAGAGCTTCTTCCTCGGCCGTATTTTCGGCTACGTGGTTATTTTGGGCGGCTTGGTCTGGGCTCTGCGTAAATGGTCCTTCGCCCAGGACACCGATCGAACGGCGGGGCACACCCATCGCCTGCATGCAATTTCTGCCGTCGGTATTCCTCTCGGCGCGGTTACCCTCACGATGCTGGCCTTCGATTGTCTGATGGCGCTTTCCTACCACTGGTTTTCCACGATGTATGGCGTTTGGTTCTTCGCGCTTTCCATCCGCCTCGCTTTGGCGTTTACGGTAATCATCACCTATCGACTTTCTCATGGCGGTTGGCTCGACGGTATCTTCAATCAGGCTCACCGACACGTCTTGGGCTGTCTGATGCTGGCCTTTACGGTCTTCTGGGCCTACATCAGCTTCTCCCAGTATTTCCTAATCTATACGGCCAACATCCCGGAAGAGACGTATTGGTATAATATCCGTGAGTTCGATTCTATTACTGGACTCAAAAACCAATGGTGGAGTGTCTCGATGTACCTCATCTTCGGGTTCTTCCTGCTACCTTTCCTTATTCTACTTTTTTATCGGACGAAGATTATCGCTGGTCGTCTCTTGTCGGTGGCTTGGCTGATTTTCTTCGGGGGTCTGGTTGACCTATGGTTCAATGCCGTCCCACGTCAGATTGCGGATAAGTCCGGCCCAGAAGGTTTCATCGTGGCGCCTTTCCTTACGCCTCATCTTTTTCTCGATTTGGCCGCACTGCTTGGTTTCGGCGGCATCGTTATCGCCGTCTTCCTGCGCGGTGCTTCGCGGCACGAGACTATTCCTGTTCACGACCCCCGTATCCTCGAGTCCATTAATTATCATGAGTGATCATTCCCCTTCCGGAAGCCGCCAGCCTATGCCCGGGCAGATTAATGCTTGGCTCGGTGCCGTCATTTTAGCCTGCTTGGCTTTCTTGGTCATCGCTTACGTTTACGTATCCAACCGCCCGCAGGGTGGGGCGGACGCCGAACGTCGCGTCGCCCAAAAGGCTTTGCGAGCTGATGCCGAATCCAAGGCACAAGCTCTTCTTACGACTCCAGCTCGTAACCCCGACGGCACCGTTCGTATTCCTGTCCAGGATGCGATGGCATTGATTGCGGCTGATAATAAAGTCCTTGGGAAAATAGCGCCACCCGTCGCTGCCGCAGTCGCAGGGGCCGCTCCGTCCGCAGCTTTCGTGAAGGCGGATGAAGAAGCGATGAAACGTGGCGCAGCCGTCTACGCCCGCACTTGTATCGCTTGCCACCAGCCCACGGGTAAAGGTCTTCCGCCCGTCTTTCCCTCAATCGCTGAGACGCCTATCGTTGTCGGTAATCCGGAATTACCGATCAAGTTCATCATAAACGGGCTCATGGGGCCGATCACGGTCGGTGGTATGACCTTTAATAGCATGATGCCTCCAGTAGCCGGAGTCACGGACCAGGATATCTCCGACGTCCTTACCTATGTTCGCCAAAGTTTCGGCAACAAAGGAAACCCGGTTTCCGTCGAACAGGTCAAAGCCGTTCGTGCTACGAATGCGGCCCGGACCACGCCGTGGACCACCGCTGAGCTTGGCCTCAAATAATCCCAACCTTTTATACGCACGATGAGTCAGGACCCTAATCACAGACGCTCGCCCGGTCGTTCACCCGGAAACCAATCGCGTCCGCCCCGCGGTGAAGCCCAACTTCGCGGGCCGTTTCTTCTCTGCTTCGGCTCCGCCATCCTTTGGTTATTGCTGGCCTCGGTGCTGGGCTTGATCGCATCGCTAAAGCTGCAGGTTCCATCATTCCTTAATTCGGAGTGCCTGACTTTCGGGCATGTCGTCGCCGCCCAGAAGAATATCTTCATTTATGGATGGGCCTCCAACGCGCTTTTTGCGGTGAATCTTTGGCTGCTTTCGCAATTAGGCCGATTTGAATTACGAAACGGTTGGCTTGCCACGCTCGGCGGTTTGGTCTGGAACGCCGCTCTAGCTTACGGCGTCGTGCAGATTTTCGCCGGAAATATGAATGGCTTTAACTTATTGGAAATGCCACGCGAAGTCGGTCCGGTTCTGATGGTGGCTTTCCTGCTCGTCGGCTTCTGGCCAATCGTGGCCTTCGCCCGTCGGCCAACGGGACATTCATTCGCCTCCCAATGGTTCGTGGTCGGCGCCTCGTTTGTCTTCCCGATCGTGTATGCGCTTACCCAGCTTTTGGTTCTTTGGTGTCCGGCTGCTGGCCCCGTGCAGGCCTTGGCGCATAGCTGGTTCATCCAGAACCTGATGCTTCTTTGGCTGGGTGCCTCCGGATTGGCGGCGGTCTACTATTTCATTCCTAAGGTGCTCGGACGTCCGCTCCACGGCTACTACCTCGCGACCGTCGCTTTCTGGACTTACTTCCTTTTCGCCGGCGCGACCACACCTTCTTCGTTATTGGGTAGCCCTATTCCGGTTTGGGTCCAGTCCGTGGGCGTCGTCGCCTCGATCATGATGGTGATCCCGATTATCATTACCGCGATCAACTTCCACGGTACGCTTTTCCACCGGGGGGGTTGGGCGCAGGCGTGGAATAGCACGACGCTACGTTTCGTGGCTTTCGGGGCCGTCAGTTTCACTTTGGCGGGTCTGCTCAACACGGTTTTTTCGACCCGAGGCTTTAATGCCACGGTTCGTTTTACCGAATTCGCCCAAGGTCAAGAGCAGTTGCTGACCTACGCTTTCTTAACGATGGTCATTTTCGGGGCCGCCTACTTTATTCTGCCGCGCCTGACGGGGGCCCTCTGGCCTTCCGCCAAGTTAATTCACCTTCATTTCTGGACGACGTCACTGGCCGTGATTGGCAGCGTGGCCGTCTCGCTTGTCCATGGTTACCAAGCCGGTCACCAACTTTTGAATCCGGCGGTCACGATGGCGCAGGTCGGCTCATCTTCCCTGGCGTTAGCGGGAAGCGTTTTCGCCGTCCTTTTCCTGATCGGACATCTGGCTTTCGCCCTCAACGCATTTAGCATGATTTTCTCCTCATCGGCTCCGGCGGACTCGGAAGCCCAATCCGACTAATTCACCACCGTCATGAAGAACCTTAACTTCCTCTTTGCGGGTCTGTTTCTCACGCTCGCTTTGCCCTTCGGCGGCTTATTGCTGAGTAGCCAAATACAACTGGGTTCACTCTCTCGTGCGCCGGCCGAAGAGGGCGGCCCTTTATTTCCTGCTCGTGAGCCTGGTTTGGCCATTCAAGGTCGGGCGGTTTACCGTGAGCTCGGTTGCGTTGCCTGTCATACGCAGCAAGTGCGTCCAGCGGGTCAAGGCAGCGATATCGCGCGTGGTTGGGGTTCACGCCCGTCTGTGGCCCGCGATTACGTCCTGCAGCCTCAAGTGTTGCTCGGTGAACGTCGCCTGGGTCCTGATCTGGCTAACTTTGGTGCCCGGGCTAAGTCTGATGATGATATCCATACCCTGTTGCGCGATCCGCACTCGGCAGGTTATTCGCTCCAGAAGCCTGACTTCGCCTATCTTTACGTCCTTTCCGCTGATGGTAAAAAGGCACAGCCCACCGAGCGTGCCGTTGCCCTCGTCGCCTACCTTAAGTCCCTTCGTCAGGACTACGCCTCCCCTGAAGCCAAATTAAAGCAGTGAACCCATGAACGACCGTAACCGTCAACCAGACCGTAATCGCCCTCGCCCGGGTCCTCCTGGCCATCCCTCCGACGGGCTGACCGACGGACGTTTGGTTGAGCTTCACTCGCAGCTTGCTCGGGATAAGGATGAGCCGGCCCAGGGTTTCTCCCTGACGCCGATCTTCATCGTTTTCTTATTTTGCGGATTCGGCTTCTGGGCTGGTCTTTACTTGACCCGCAATTCAGGCCAATTTTCGGCGGCAGTTTTCGATCTCGATGCCCCTAAGGCGGTAGCGGATACCGGCCCCAAGATTTTTGAGCCTGATGCCGCGAAGGGCGAAAAGCTTTTCTTGGTTAATTGCGCCGCCTGTCACCAGCCTACTGGCCTAGGCGTCCCTGGCGCTTTTCCTCCATTGGCTGCTTCGCCATGGGTGGCCGGTGCGGATGAACGTATTATCAAGGCCATCCTCGCTGGGCTCGCGGGCGAAATCGAAATCAAGGGCGCTAAATATAACGGCAATATGCCTAACGTCAGTGCTTCTTTGAAGGATGCCCAAATCGCCAATATCGCCACCTATGTCCGGTCGGCTTGGGGGAACTCGGCTGAACCCGTGATGGATACCAAGGTGGCCGAAATTCGGAAAGCCATCGGAGTCCGCGGACAGTATGCACCCAAAGAGTTGCTCGAGGCCCATCCGTTAGAAACTAAGTAAGCCTCGAATGAGCTCAAAAAAAGACCCGGAATTTTCCGGGTCTTTTTGTTGGAGGGAAAAGCGGACTTTGCGTTCTGGTTCAGGCCGAATGCTTCTTGATGAAGGCGGCGATATCTCCCTTGGGGCGAGCTCCGACGATCTTGTCTACCACGACGCCGTTCTTAAAAAGAAAAAGGGCAGGGATGGAAGTGACGCCAAGGTTTTGCGCCAAGGCCGGGTTGCTGTCCACGTCCACTTTGCAGATCTGGACCGCTGCCCCCATTTCGGTGGCAAGCTGATCTAGGACGGGGCCTAACTGCTTGCAGGGCCCGCACCAGGTGGCCCAGAAGTCTACCAGCACTGGAACGGTCGACGCTTTGATGGTCGAGTCGAAATTGGTGGTGTCGAGATTAGTGATGAGTTCGGAGGCCATGAAATAACTTAACCTTTGGACTTGGTGAAAAGTTCGGTTGCTAAGAAGAAGACGGCCACGAGGGCGGCGACGACGGTGAGGACGTCGACGAGTCCTTCGATCTTCGTTACACCTCGGTCTTTACCTGCATTGAAGCTCGGGGAAGGTCGCGGGGCTGAGGCGGCCGGTGCGGATGCACCTACGGGGGCTGCGGCCGGAGTAGCGGAGGG
>QYQK01000108.1 GCA_007280935.1 Opitutales bacterium | reverse complement strand
GCACAACGCCTTGGAGTCCGATCGCAAGGATTTCGACCCTAAGACTCTGCCGGATGACATCGAGGTAGATTGGGTGAAAGTCTATAAGTAAGATGCGCAGTTTCCGATTCGTCCTCGTGTTCTGGGTCGCCCTTGCCGGCGGCCGGGCTGACAGTCCGACGCCTAAGATGAAGTTGGTTTTTTCCGACGATTTTAACGGGGCCAAGATTGATACGGAGAAATGGACGGTCGGTAATCCGGATCAGGTGACGCTGAAGGACGGCAAGGTGATTCTGGGCTTCCATAAGGTAGCCGACGGATTCAAGGGCGGAAGTATTTCGAGCAAATTTTCCCAGTCTCAGGGCTATTTTGAAGCGGCCATCCGCTTCAACGCTTACCGCGGTAATCGGTCAAGTTTTCACATTCATCCGAAGGATACCGGCCAAGTTCCTTCGGCTTTGCTTAAGTTCGAGTGCGCGGGGGACGACGAACTTTTCCCCATGGCCCGGATTCTCGAGGCGGCCGGGGCGCGCGAATTCAAACCGGCGAAAGTAAAGAAGCAGGAGACTTATCTGAAGCCGGGTATCGTTTCCAAGAATGCCAATGTCTACGGATTCCTTTGGACGCCCGCGGCCTATGTCTGGTATCTGAACAATAAGATTATTTTCAAAATGGATAAGCCCTCCGCCGTTGGTCCGATGGTTCTGTCCATCAGGCATTATTCTACCGAAGGCGATCGCAAGAATTTTGATGCCAAAAACATGCCCGATGACGTCGACGTCGACTGGGTGAAGATTTGGAAATGACCTTTATGCGATCCCTGCTCTGTGTTTTCCTGGTTCTTGCCGCTAGCTTAGGCCGCGCTGAAAGTCCGGCCGCGAAAATGAAAGTCACTTTCGAAGACCAATTCGAAGCAGCGGCTTTGGATGCGACCAAGTGGACTTATGAGGGGAATCCTGACGCGGTTTCTTTTAAGTCCGGAAAATTGCTCATCGACGTTAAGCAGCGCCCTGAGGGACTAAACGGCGGAGGGTTGTCCACGCGCGGTAAGTTCTCCCAAGTCCAAGGCTACTTCGAGGCCTCAGTGCGTATGGGGCAATATAAAGGTCACCATTGTGGGTATGTCGTAAAATCCGAGAATGATAAAGAGCTTCCGTCCGCTAATTTTCTCTTCGAAGGCTTTGGCGAAGATAAGCTTCGCGTGTGGGGTCGCCTGGCCACCGCGAAAGGGGTTAAGGATTTAGAGTCCGCCAAGAAGGAAGCATTTCTCCGTCCGGGCGTGATTTCAAAATCGTTCCACACCTACGGTTTTCTCTGGGTAGAGAAATCCTGCACCTGGTATTTGGACGGCAAGAAAGTATTCCAAGCCCCGCTGGCAGAGGTCGTCAAGGCTGGCATGGTGCTTTCTTTCGGCAATTGGGTGTCCGAATTTGAGAAAAAAGACATCACGGCCAAGACGCAGAATGATCCGATTGAGGTGGATTGGGTGAAGGCCTATAAGTGAGCAGTTGGCGATAAAAGAAGGTTGCCTGTCGCCTGCCCTCCGCATCCTGCGGGGTGTTCGCCATGTCCTTAACCTTCGATAAAAATAACCCATTTGCGGCCAGCCTCATCGATCGCCGGCGGCTCAGCTCGCCCGCGAGCCAAAAGGATACCCAGCATTTCTCCGTTTCGCTGGTCGGCAGCGGCCTGACCTATGCTTGTGGGGATTCCCTTGGCGTCTTCCCTGTCAACAATCCCGCGGCGGTCACCGAGCTCTTGAAAGCTGCGGGCTTTTCGGGGGACGAGCCGGTGACCCTGCCCAAGGATACGGCTTCGATTTCTTTACGCGAAGCTCTGTCGAAGCGGCTCGCGCTCAATGGTCCGACTTACAATTTCGTCCAGTTGTTACATGACCGCACTGCTAGCGAAATGCAGAAGGCGCAGCTCGCAGCCTTATTGGCTGAGGCTGATCCGGAAAAAAAGAAAGCGTGGATCGAACAGCGAGAATACGTCGATTTATTCGCCGAATTTCCCGCTGCCCGATTACAGGCCCAAGAGCTAATTGAACTCATGCGTAAGCTGATGCCGAGGCTTTATTCGATTTCCTCGGCACCGTCCAAGTTCCCCGACGAAATCCATCTGACGATTGCGGTCGTCCGTTACGAAACCAATGGCCGGAAGCGGGAAGGGGTCTGTTCGACTTATCTCGCGGAACGGGCTCGCCTGGGGCAGGCCGACCTGCCAGTTTTTGTGGCCGAATCGCATTTCGGATTACCGGAAGACGACAACGTCCCGGTAATCATGGTGGGGCCCGGTACCGGCGTGGCGCCGTTCCGCAGCTTTGTCATGGACCGCGCTACCCGTGGAGCGAAAGGTCGTAATTGGCTTTTCTTCGGAGATCAGCGCAAAGAGCACGATTTCCTTTATGCCGATGAATGGGCGGAGTATTTGCAGTCAGGCGTCTTGACCCGTTTGGACACGGCTTTCTCCCGTGATCAGGCGACCAAGGTCTATGTCCAGGATCGCATGCGTGAAAACGCCGCGGAGTTATGGCGCTGGATTTCCGAAGGGGCGTATTTCTACGTGTGCGGCGATGCCAAGCGGATGGCCAAGGACGTAGATGCTGCCTTGCATGCGCTCGTGGCTGAGCAGGGAAAAATGACTCCGGAAGCCGCTGTCGATTGGGTGAAGCAGTTCAAGAAAGACGGCCGTTACCAGCGTGATGTTTATTGATGGGAGCGGGTTAGGGGCGAGTGCGCTAGCCTAAGGTCTAGCCCGATTTTCGCCACTTGCCACGGAGCAGTTTTGCTCTCACATAAGTGGCTGATGCATCTCACGCACACTCCTCGCGTCGCCCTCGTTACCGGAGCCGGTCGCGGCATCGGTAAGGCCATCGCGGAACGGCTCGCGAGTCACGGCCATACCGTACTCTGCGTTTCCAAATCGGAAACTTGTGTCGCGGTCGCCCATGATATCCTGGCCAAAGGATTGAAGGCGAAAGCCTTTCAGGTGGATGTCTCGGACGCCGCTGCCGTCGCCAAGGCCTGCGAACAAATCAACGCCGAGTTCGGTGCCGTTGAGATTTTAGTGAACAATGCGGGTATCACCCGTGACAAGCTTATCATGGCCATGTCCGATCAGGATTGGAATGATGTGATTTCGACCAATCTTTCTTCGGCGTTCTATTGGGTAAAGGGACTCGTCCGCCCGATGACCAAGAAGCGCTGGGGTCGCATCATCAGTATTTCCTCGGTGACCGGGGTGCAGGGTAACGCGGGTCAGGCCAACTACGCTGCCGCCAAGGCTGGCCTCCATGGTCTGACGATGACGCTCGCCCGTGAGCTCGCCGGGCGCTCCATCACCGCTAACGCGGTCGCTCCAGGGTTCATTACCACCGACATGACCGGAGAGCTTTCGGATGAGATTAAACAAAAAATCTTGGGCGTTATTCCCTTGGGACGATTTGGCTCAGTGACCGACATTGCCGCTATGGTTGACTATCTGGCCTCCGAAGAGGGGGGCTATGTCACCGGGCAGGTCTTTTCGGTTGACGGTGGTATGGCTATCTGACACCCAGAAAACAACCCAAACACCTTTTATTATGCCTGAAAATATTGAACAACGCGTCAAGGACATCATCGTCAAGCAGCTCTCGGTCACCCCTGAGCAATTGACAGCTTCAGCCACCTTCCAGGGTGACTTAAAAGCCGACTCTCTTGACCTCGTCGAAATCATCATGGCCTTCGAGGATGAGTTTGGTATCACGATCCCCGAAGACAAGGCCGCGGGGATCAAGACCTTGGGTGATGCTATCGAGCACATCAAGGCCAACGCCCAAAAGTAACCCCAAACGGGCTAGCTTTTAGGCCCGTCCCTGTGAGCACCGACCGCAAAACTCGCCGAGTAGTCGTTACGGGCATTGGTTGCCTTTCCTCTCTTGGGCCAGATACGGCGGCCTTCTGGGATGGCCTCATCACAGGGCGTTCCGGCATTTCGCGTGTCACCCGCTTCGACCCCACAGAATTCCCATCCAAGGTCGGTGGAGAAATCCGCGATTTTGACGCCTCCAAGTTCATGGATGCGAAAGAGGCTAAACGAAATGACCGTTACACTCAATATGCCGTCGCGGCTTCGCGGATGGCGATCGAAGACGCCAAAGTAGATGTCACCAAAATTGATTCCGATCGTTTCGGTGTAATCATCGGTTCGGGTATCGGTGGCATGGAGACCATCGAGAATCAGGCACGTATTTTGATCGAACGTGGTCCTTCGCGTGTCTCCCCGTTCACGATTCCATCGCTCATCGCCAACATCGCCTCCGGCGTCGTGGCCATCGAGTTCCAGGCTAAGTCCGTCAACTTCGGTGTCGTCTCCGCCTGCGCCTCCGGTTCCCACTCCTTAGGCGAAGCGCTTCGTCACATCCACGACGACCACGCGGACATCATGCTCTCGGGCGGCTCCGAGGCCTGCATCACCCGCCTGAGCTACGCTGGTTTCTGTAATATGAAAGCGATGTCGACCGACTTTAACGACACGCCCGAGAAAGCTTCCCGCCCTTTCGATAAACTACGCGATGGGTTCGTGATGGGCGAAGGTTCCGGCGTCTTGGTCATCGAGGCGCTTGAGCATGCGCAAGCCCGTGGTGCCCGCATCTATTGCGAACTCGTCGGCTATGGAGCCACTTGCGACGCTTATCATATCACCGGTCAGGACCAGGAAGGGAAGGGCTTAGCCCTCTGCTTGAATCGTGCCTTGGCCGAAGCTGGGATCGAAAAATCCGAAGTGGGCTACATCAACGCCCATGGTACTTCGACTTCAATCAACGATCGTTGCGAGACCCTCGCCATCAAGCGCTGCTTCGGCGAGCTCGCCCCTAAGATCTCAATTTCTTCGACTAAGTCGATGACGGGCCACCTCCTGGGTGCGGCCGGTGGCGTCGAGGCTGCGGCTTGCTGCCTGGCGATTCACCACGGCATCATCCCTCCGACCATCAATTACGAGAATCCTGACCCCGATTGCGATTTGGATTACACCCCGAACGTCGCTAAACGTCGTAAGGTCGATGTCGCCATTTCCAACAATCTCGGTTTCGGCGGACATAACGCCTCTTTAATCTTTAAGCGCTTCGAAGGTTAGGACCGGTTTCCGGTCTGCCATTTGGTTTGGGGTGAAACTTTAACCCGCGGTTGGTGTATAACCTCGTAGACCTTACCCCATGGCCCTTCGCCCTATTTTTCTCGCTGCCCTGACGGCGCTGACCCCTTTTCTTGCGGCGCAGACGCCTCCCGTCGTGCCCAATCCTTCAGTGCGTGTTCGCACGGTCATTTCGCATCCGAAGACGACCGGCAAGACCGATGTGGAAAGTATGCCGACGATCACGGCCGCTTCGGGTTCCGAGGCCCGCGTCACTGTCGCGGGAAAGCCTGATGCCAGCGGCAAGGTCGATAACGCGATTCAGATGACGTTCACCCCGACGGTTAATGTGGCCACGGGTGAAATCACCTTGGCGTTGCATATTGTACTTAATAACAAATCCGAAACGAGTGCGTTATCCGATAAGTCAGATAAGAAAGAAAAGAAACGCAGCAAGGATGGCTCGCCGGTCGCTCACGAGGGTCTCCCGATTTTCCATTCCGCCTTGGCGGCCGATGGCCTATTTTCTTTGGAAGACGCGAAGGGCGTCCGTCGTTGGGTTCCGCTGCGTCGCACGATTGACGGTTGGAAGCTTGAATCTTACGATAAGGAAAAAGAGATTCTGATTCTGACCCAAGGAAGTGCCCGTCAGGAATTGCCTCTGCACAAGTCGGTCGTGTCCGCCTCCGCGACGGACATCAATACGGTCATCACGGTCAAGCCGGGCGAAGCCACTAAAGTGGGCGGAATGGGCGGAGTCGAGGTGACGATCACCGCTGATATTGTTCGTTAGTTAATCGGCCAAGGCCTTGGTCCAGACTGCCGCTTCATTGGGTAGTCCGTAGTCCCTGAGCCCCGCCTGAATCATTTCAATCGTCGGCTCATCGACGAGATGCAACGTATCGCGCTCTAAGTCCGGTCGTCGTTTTCTGACGATAGCCCAAGCCGCCCAGGCACGCCATTTCTTGGTTTCAGCACGTTCGCCGCGCACGCGATCTGCCAAGTGTTGGTAGTGGATGCGGGCGTTGCCGGTAAAGGCTTCCGTCGGCTGGCTGACCATCCAACCGATGGTCGCATAGGGCAGAGGATAATCAGTCAAAGCTGCCGCCTGCTCTGAGATGTCGCAGTAGAGTGCGCGATCAACCGCGAGCAGGGCTCGGGCGGGCAGATTATCGAGCCAGAGTTGCTGTGCGTAAGTGAGGCAAAGCAGATAAAGTTCCGACCCTTGGTCTGCGCGCAGCTCCGCGAGGTCGCGCCAAGAGAGTTCACGCCCGCAGGAGGGCAGGAAAGGGCAGGGTGAGGGCGTCACTTCAAAGGCTTAAGCTTTGGCGTACGAGTTAGTCTTCTTTTCCCGCCCGACCGTGGTTTGTCCGCCATGTCCTGGAAGAAGTATGGTGTCATCAGGCAGGGTGTAGATGCGCTGGCGGATGGCTTCCAGTAATTGATTCCAGTTGCCGTTCGGCAGATCAGTCCGTCCGACTGAGCCGGCGAAAATCGCATCGCCCGTAAAGGCGACCTTTTCTTGGGCGGCATAGAAAAGAATGCTGCCCGGGCAATGGCCGGGTACATGACGGATTTCGAAATTAAAACCGCAGGCCGCGAGCGCGTCGCCTTCCGTGACCCAGCGGTCGACTTTGACCGAACAAAAATCATCATCCGTGAGCCAAGGGATCATCGATTGGTAGCGGTCCTTATAGGCTTCAATGTTCTCGATGAGTTGTTGATCGTCGCGGTGGGCGATGACTTGCGCGCCGGCGGCGGCGAAAAGGTGGGCTTCGCACATATGATCCCAGTGCCCATGGGTGATGAGCAGGTGGGTCAATTTCAGGCCACGCGTCTTGATTTCACTCAAAAGGGCGGCCCCCGCGCCCTTGGGGGCGTCGACGACGCCGCAGGTCTTGCCATCGTCGGAGACGATTAAATAGGCATTGGTTTCGAACGGCCCCAAGGGGGCGGCGCTGATATTCATAAGATTAGACCGAGGGGCCGAAGACGCGCTGCAGGGCGAGCTCAACGGCTTCCGGTGGGCGAATCGCTTTGAAGTCTTCGCGCGTCACGAAGGCGTGGACGGTGAAGCCCTCGACGAGCAACTCATGGTTGCGTTCCACTTTGTAGGTTAAGCGTAAGCGGGCTTTAGGCTTTTCCGCCAAGGTGACGGTGATGCGGACGCGGTCGTCAAAATGCGATGGGCGGTGGTAGGTTAAGCCGGTTTCCAGCACGGGTAGGAAGAAGCCGGCTTTTTCAAGTTCGCGATAAGGGCAACCCAGTTGGTCGAGGAGCGCCACGCGGGCCATTTCAAACCAAGGGAGATAGTTCCCGTGATAAGTGACGCCCATAGCATCCGTTTCGGCAAAGCGGACGCGGGTTTCGACGGTAGCCTGAATCATGGCCGTGAATTTGACGACCTTCGGGGAGTTTCCAACGCCAAAGGCAGGACTTTGCGGGCGCTCAAGTGTCTTGTCCTTGCCGAAGAGCCGAGAGGAGTGAAGATGCCCGCATGGGACAGCGTGAACGTTTTATCCTCTTTCTGGTCGGAGCTCTGCTCGGCGTGGGTATTCTTTGGGGGCTTAATAACAAAGGCAATCCGGCCAAGGAGCAGCACCGGCGGGTGCGGGAGTCGCTTAACTTGCCTGGGATGATGTATGACTATGCCGTGACCCAGAAGGGGTTCTATGGTCATTACGTGAAGTACGAATCCGTGACGTTACAAGCCGATGGTTCGCAACTCCGGTCCGTCGTGACCGGAGGTCGACGTCGCTACGGTTCGGACGGACGAGAATTGCCCGAGGAATACCTTTGGATCACGGAGACCTACGCCGCCGGCACGCCGTTAGCGGAAGCGGGTCCGGTTATCGGTTATGATTTTGTTTATGCCGACCGCATCGCGCTTCGCCTTAAGCCTGGGCATCAGCCAGCGGAAATTATACTTCCTTCGGGCGACATCGCCGTGATGGTGGCGGGGAAGACCGATCAGGCCGTGCTTAATTTGACGAAATGGCAACACCTTCCCGCCGGCGCACCATGGGGAAATTTGCCGAAACTTGTCCGCGAATTAAACCAGCATGCTGCCGTGGCTTCGGCCGAACTCATACGGATCGATTGGAAGGCCGAGGCCGACTTAATCAAAGCCAACAGTAAGCAATAATATGAGCGACTTGCAACGAGAAGGCACGCGGACGACCCTCTGGAGTTTCGGGGTGAATCTGTTGTTGGCCATTTCCAAGCTTACGGTCGGCTTCATGGCCTCCTCGCAGGCCCTGCTGGCTGATGGCATCCACTCTTTGGTCGATATCGCCAGCGACATCGCAGCCTTCATCGGTCTGCGCTTTTCGCACTTACCTAAGGATGACGATCATCCTTACGGCCACCATCGCTTCTCGACCCTCGCGACGTTCTTTATTTCCGGCATGGTCATCATTTTCTGCGTCGGCCTGGCTTGGACTTCCTTGCATGGGCTGATGCACGGAGAAGTAACTCAACCTCCCGGTTTGGAGGCCGCCTGGATCGCTGGTATCGCGCTGCTTTTAAAGGAAGGATTTTACCGCTATGCCCGTCGGCAAGCGGAACGTCTCGGGTCCCGGTTGCTCATGGCGAGCGCGACCGATCATCGGGCAGACGCCGTCGCTTCATTACTCGCACTGATTGCGGTTCTGATCGCCAATGTTTACCCCGCGTGGGTCGCGGTGGATAAGGTCGTCGGCTTGGTGCTCGCAGGTTGGTTAGGTTCGGAGGGCATCCGACTGTTCAAGGGAGCTTGTGATGACCTCATCGATACGGCTCCCGCGGCGACCGTGCTGAAGGATTTGAGCGAACATATTTTAGAAGTCCCCGGCGCCAAAGGATTCCATGCCTTCCGGGCCCGTCGTCTGGGCGATCGTTTTGAAGTCGATTTCCACCTGCAGGTCGCAGAGACGGCAACAGTTGCCGAAGGTCATGCGATTGCCGGTCAGGTCAAATCGAATATCTTAAGACTGCATCCCGAGGTCGTGGCCGTCTTGGTCCATGTCGAGCCTGATGCCCCTGAGCACCGCAAGCAGGACGGGCATCATGGACGCATTGATTGACCAAGTACTGGTTTACAAAACCCACACGTAACCTATATCTGGTTTACCCCTTTCCTTATGCGATCCCCACGAGTGATGCTTTTACTTTGGTTTTTAACGCTGAGTTCTTTGCGAGCCGCTTCAGCCGTACCGCCGAATGTCGTTTTCATCTTTGCCGACGACCAGAGGGCAGATACCATCGCTGCCTTAGGTAATCCCGTCATTAAGACGCCGAACTTGGATCGGCTGGTCAAACGTGGCGTTTCTTTTACGCACGCTTACATGCAGGGCGGCAATGGTGGGGCTACTTGCGTGCCCTCGCGCGCCATGCTCCTTTCTGGTCGTTCTTTGGCGCAGATTGATGAAAAGCTTTTGAAACATGAAACCTGGCCGCACGCCTTCGGTGCGGCCGGCTACGCCACCTTCGCCACGGGCAAATGGCATAATGGACCGCCCTCGATATCCAAGTCCTTCCAGCAGGCCAAGGCGCTCTTCGTCGGCGGTATGGCTAACCCTTTGAAAGCGCCGACCAGCGACCTTTTGACGACTGGCAAGCTGACGCCGGCGAAGATTTCGCCGAAGCATCTGTGTGAAGAGGCGACCGACGAGACGCTCGCATTCTTGAAGTCCCAGGATGGTTCGAAGCCCTTCTTCAGTTACCTGGCTTTCGATGGTCCGCACGATCCGCACATCGTACCTGAAGGTTACCCTGTGAAATATGCCCCGGCGTCGATTCCGTTACCGCCTAACTTCCTGCCGCAGCACCCTTTCAATAACGGCGAAATGCTCGTGCGTGACGAACAGCTGCTGAAGTGGCCCCGTACGCCGGAAGCCGTGCAGGAAATGCTGTCAGAATATTATCGTTACATTAGTTTCTTGGATGGTCAGGTCGGCCGTGTGCTCGACGCCGTGGATGCTTCGCCGTTCGCCGGCAATACGATCATCGTCTACGCCGCCGACTCTGGGGTGGCCCGTGGTTCGCACGGCCTCATCGGCAAGCAGAATCTGTATGAGCACTCGATGCGGGTGCCGCTGATCATCGCCGGTCCGGGAGTTACCGCCGATCGTCGGTCAGATGCGATGTGCTACCTCTTCGACGTCATGCCCACGCTGGGCAAACTCTGCGGCGTCGCGGCGCCCAAGGATTCCCAAGGTCGCGAGTTCTCGGCCGTCCTTAAGAATCCGTCCCAGCCCGCCCGTCCTTTCCTGATGTTCGGTTACAAGTCACTCCAGAAGGCACTGAACGACGGCCGCTGGAAATTAATCCGTTACCCGCATATCGACCGCACCCAGCTCTTCGACCTGCAGGCTGATCCCTATGAACTTAATGACCTGTCCGGCGATGCCGCCCAGGCAGAGCGCATCAAGGCCATGCTCGCTAAACTTGGCCAAGAGATGAATGCCGATGGCGACGCCGACCCGCTCACGGCCCAGACCATCGTGTCTGGTGAATGGGTAGCCCCCAAGAAGCTCCCTAAGCCGGGCGACAAGGGCTTCTAAGGGTCTTCCGAGGCCTTAGGCGGGTAGCAGGTAGGCCTTACGCCCGAACTTCTTGGCCAGCCACTCTTGGAGCTCTTTGAAGTCTTTCGGCGGCTCAACCGAGATCGTGAGCGGCTTACCGGTCTGGGGGTGCGTCAAGGTTAGGCGGTGGGCGTGGAGCATGACGCGAGGCATGGGCCAACCGGTATAGGTCGGGATATCAAATTTACCATAGGTCCGATCGCCGAGGATAGCATGCCCGAGGTGTGCCAAATGCACGCGAATCTGGTGGGTGCGGCCAGTGTGCGGGAAAGCCCGGACGAGCGCCGCATCGGTGGCATATTTTTCTTCGACGCGCCATTCCGTGACGGCATCGCGTCCGTCTTCGCGGACGGCCATGCGGACGCGTACGGTACGGTGACGATCGATCTTGGCTTCGATGATGCCAGAAAGCAGGCGCGGGGCCTTGTCGACCAGGGCGAGGTATTCTTTCTGAGCCGTCCGTTGGGCGAATTGCGCAACGAGGGCGTGGTAGGCTTTGTCAGTCTTGGCCAGGACGATCACGCCCGAGGTTTCACGGTCGAGGCGATGGACGACGCCGGGACGCGGCGCGCCGCCGGCCGGAGCCAGTTTTCCTTTGGTGTAATGGAGCAGTCCGTGTACGACGGAAACTTCATCAGAACCCTGCACGGGGTGCGTGAGCAGACCAGCGGGTTTGTTGATCGCGATCAGGTGAGCGTCTTCGAAGAGAACTTCGAGGGCCATCTTGACCGGACGGGCGGTTGGTTCGCCCGGGGAGGGGAGGGCGACTTCGATATGGTCGCCGGGTTTGATGATCGTGCGACGGTCGGCGGCGACGCCGTTGACCTTGACCATCCCGAGGTCGAGGGCTTTTTGCACCCGCGAACGACTGACCCCGTCCAGAAGCGTCGAGACGATCTTATCCGCCCGCGCGGCTTCGACTTCTTCCGGGACGCGAGTGGTGACGATTTCGTCGGGGCGATTTTCCTCAAGGGGAGCTTTTGCGGGCCGGGCGGCATAGGGAATATGCGGCGCCGGTTTATCTTTACGTTTCAACGCCTTGACGGTGCGCGCCTGCGGGCGCGACCCTTTGCGCGTCGGCTTAGGCTTCTTGGGCTTTTTTTGGTTGGCCATCTTAGCGGGCCTTACCGAGGAGGTATGAAGGGTTCAATTTTTGGAGAGGTTTAGGGAGGAAAATGCCGTCTTTGCGGATGACTTTGCCGTCGAATCGAATTTCCCCGCCGCCGTATTCGGGGCGCTGGATGCAGACCATGTCCCAGTGGATGGAGGAGTGGTTGCCGTTGTCGGTCGCTTCATAGCATTTGCCAGGAGTGAAGTGGAAAGAGCCGGCAATTTTTTCGTCGAACAGGATGTCCTGCATCGGGTTGAGGATGTGCGGATTGAAACCGATGGCGAATTCCCCGATGAAGCGGGCGCCGCCGTCGGTGTCGAGGATCTCGTTGAGACGCTTCGTGTTGTTCGAAGTCGCTTCGACGATTTTACCTTTTTTGAAGACCAAGCGGATGTTTTCGAAAGAGGTGCCGCTGTAGACGGTCGCGCAGTTATATTGGAGGACACCGTTGACGGAGTCCTTGATCGGCGCGGTGAAGACTTCGCCGTCGGGGATGTTATATTCTCCGCCGCAAGGAACCGCATGCATGCCTTTGATCGAAAATTTCAGATCAGTGCCTGGGCTGGTGATGTGCACTTGGTCGGTGGCTTCCATGGCCTTCTTCAAGGCGGCCATGCCGGGGATCATGCGCGAATAATCCAAGGTGCAGACCCGGAAATAGAAATCGGCAAACCCTTCGGTGCTCATTTTTGCTTGTTGGGCCATCGAAGCGGTTGGCCATCGGAGCACGACCCATTTGGTCTTATTGACGCGCCAGTCGAGTACCGGCCGCATGAATTCGCCATGGAGTTTCGCTTGGTCGCTGGGGATGTCGCTGCCTTCGAAAATGTTTTCGGAACCGCGCACCGCGATGTATGCCTGCATCTTCTTCATCCGTGCGAGTTCATGGTGGCGGGCGAGTTTGAGTTGATTCGGGGTGGCTCCGAGAACCATTTCGCGGTTTACGCGAGCCCGGTGGAGGTTGACCATCGGCGTGGCGCCGCAAGCCCGGACGGCGCGGACGAGCGCCAGCACGAACTCCTCCGGGATATCAAACGCATCGATAAGCACGTTCTCGCCTTTCTTGAGGCGGGTAGAAAAGCCGCAAAGGACTTTGGCCAGCTGTCCGAATCGTGGATCCATGAAGGGCTAACTTGCGATGCCATCCGGGCTTTCCAAGCGTGAAAGGAGCGCTTGCGGACTTCTTCGCAGGCTTCAGCGTGGGTGGATGGATTCTGACTCACCCGCAAATCGCGCTCTGGGCTTGGCGGAGGAGGCGGCCTTTGATTTTGCCCTCGGCGATGAAGCGGCTGCCTTGGCGAAGCTGACCTCAGCCGTCGCCTTGGATGCGAATTGTTTCGAAGCCTGGCTGGCTAAAGCCGAGGTCCATTTCGCACTGCATCATTATGACGAGGCCCTGGCAGCTGGGGAGCATGCCCACGGACTCCGACCTAAAGATATTCATATTCATACTTCGCTCTCCCGCATTTGGATGGAGCGAGGGGATAAGACCAAAGCCGAGTTCCATGGCGCCCAAGCCAGGATTCTGGGGTGGGGCGATCAATTGAAAGAGCCCGAGGGTAAGTTGCCGGGCGAGATTGCTTGAACGACCGGCGCGGCTGGGTTGGGCTTGTCCCACCCCTGTGTCACCCTGTCCCGTTGAAAAGGGGGAACAAATGGCCCCCAGGGCGGTCTTTACCCAAGTAAGACCCCGAAAAACCCCTAAATCGGTTGCTTATCTTCACCAAAATCGTTTTGGCATCTGTTCTGCAATCTTACTTCGTCCCCCCGACGCACCTCTACCCAAACTAACTACCATGGCCAAGACTACCAAATCCAAACAATCCGTACGGCCCCTCGCCGACCGCGTGCTTCTGCAGCGCTTCGAGGAAGCTGAAGAAATCAAGGGCGGCATCATCATCCCTGATTCTGCCAAAGAGAAGCCACAGGAGGCCAAGGTGATCGCCTTGGGTACCGGTGCTCTCGATAAGGATGGTAAGAAAATCCCTTTCTCCGTGAAAGTCGGCGACAAGGTTCTGGTCGGTAAATATGCCGGCACGGAAGTGAAGCTCGATGAAGAGATTTACCTCCTCATGCGCGAAGAAGAAATCCTCGCCGTCATCGACTAATTCGTCTCTCCCCACTCTAAACCCAAACTACTATGTCTAAGAAACAGATTCTGTTCGATGAAGCCGCTCGCCGCAAGGTGCTCAATGGCGTCTCGATTCTCGCCCGTGCCGTCAAGGTCACGCTCGGTCCTAAGGGCCGTAACGTGATGATCGACAAGAAATTCGGCGCTCCCAAGGTCACCAAGGACGGTGTCACGGTCGCCAAGGAGATCGAACTCGACGATCCTTACGAAAACATGGGCGCCCAGATGGTGCGCGAAGTCGCCTCGAAGACCGCTGACAAAGCGGGCGACGGCACGACCACCGCTACCGTCCTCGCCGAAGCCATCTATAAGGAAGGCCTTCGTTTCGTTGCCGCCGGTGCCAACCCGATCTTCGTCAAGCGTGGCGTTGACAAGGCTTCGGAAGCTATCGTCAAGGAGCTCGCTAACATCTCCAAGAAGATTAAGACACGTGAAGAAATCAAGCAGGTCGCTACCGTTTCCGCTAACTGGGATTCCTCCATCGGCGACATCATCGCCGAGGCCATGGATCGCGTCGGTAAGGATGGCACCATCACGGTCGAAGAAGCCAAGACCATCGAAACGACCCTCGACGTCGTCGAAGGTATGCAGTTCGACAAGGGTTACCTCTCGCCTTATTTCGCGACCAACGCCGAAACCCTCGAGGCCATCCTCGAAGACGCTTACATTCTTCTCTATGAAAAGAAGGTCAGCGCCATGAAGGATCTGCTGCCTCTGTTGCAGGAAGTCGCCAAGACCGGCAAGCCTCTCCTCATCATTGCCGAAGAGATCGAAGGCGAAGCCCTCGCTACCCTCGTCGTCAATCGCCTCCGTGGCACCATCAACGTCTGCGCCGTCAAGGCTCCAGGCTTCGGTGATCGTCGTAAGGCCATGATGGAAGACATCGCCGTCCTTACGGGTGGTCGCTTCGTCACCGATGACCTCGGGATCAAGCTCGAGTCCGTAAAAGTCGCTGACCTCGGTCGCGCCAAGCGAATCGTGGCTGACAAGGAAAATACCACGATCATTCAGGGTGCCGGCAAGTCTGCTGACATCCAGGGTCGCGTGAAACTCATCCGTCGCCAGATCGAAGAGACCACTTCTGATTACGATAAGGAAAAGCTCCAGGAGCGTCTCGCTAAGCTCGCCGGTGGCGTTGCCGTCATCCACGTGGGTGCTGCGACTGAAACCGAACTTAAGGAGAAGAAGGACCGCGTCGATGACGCCCTTCACGCTACCCGTGCCGCCGTTGAAGAAGGTATCGTCCCCGGGGGCGGTGTTGCCCTGCTTCGTACCGTCAAAGCCATCGATGCTGTCATCAACAGCCTCGTTGGTGATGAAAAGATTGGCGCCCAGATCGTCCGTAAGGCGATTGAAGAGCCGCTCCGCACTCTCTGCTCCAATGCGGGCGTCGAAGGCTCCCTGATTGTTCAGGAAGTCATGCTCAAGCATAAGGGCGGCAATGGTTACAACGTCGCTACTGGTGAGTACCAAGACCTGATCGCTGCCGGTGTCGTGGATCCTACCAAGGTGACGCGTACGGCCATCATCAACGCCGCTTCGGTGGCTGGCCTGCTCCTCACGACCGAGTGCCTTATCACCGACATGCCTGAGGATAATAAACCTTCGGCCGGTGGTGATCACCACGATCACTGAGATCCGGGTTCTTGAACCGATAACTTACGAACGGCGCCTTTTGGGCGCCGTTTTTTGTGCCCAGCTCCCTGGGTCTTTTATGTTTACGACATCCGTCACGGTCCGCTTGCAAGAACGCCTAGGTTTTAGCGAGAGAACCTATTGCCAGAAGTAGGCCGTAGGCTTTCATTAAGGCATACCCCCATGCGAATCTTCGCTCTCTTACGTGTTATCCTGCTGCTGTCGGTTTCACAGGTCTTCGCCGCCGAAGGTCCGCTGCGGATTCTTTACCTTGATACGGCGGGTAGCGAACAGTCGGCCAAGGGGCCGCTCCATGATTTGATGGCGGCACTCGGTCGCGACGGTATTTGGTTCGATTATGCGACGGGAGCGTCTCCTGACGCGTCACGCATCGGCTATTACGACGCCATTTTGGTAAAGCCAGCTGCCGCCGCTCAGCCGGCTTCGGGATCAGCTTATCAATTACCGTCCGGACAGGCTCTGCCGATTTTCATGCTCTCGGCTGACGCTACGGCGCTTTCGTTCCGGACGGAACTTGAGTCACGGCTTTCGCCGGAGCGACTGGGCGCTTGGCGAAATTTTCTCGCCCAACGCGAACCGGAAATCCGGGAGGAAAATCCAAACGTAGCGAATTACGAGAAACGTCCCAAGCCGTTGACGTACCAACAGCCTTTCTCGGTGAAGGGTAGCATGGAGCGCACGCAAGTCCCGGCCGACATGGAGCTGAAGCTCTTCGCTTCCGAGCCAGACATCATGAAGCCGATCGCATTCGCCTGGGATCACCGCGGTCGCCTTTGGGTAGCCGAGACGTCCGATTACCCGCACGGCGTCATGGAAGACCAGCAGCAAGGTCACGATAAGATTGTTATCTGCGAAGACACCGACGGCGATGGCAAGGCCGACAAGTTTACGGTCTTTGCCGATCACCTAAATATTCCGACAAGTTTTACCTTTGCCCATGGCGGCATCATCGTCTCCCAGCCTCCGAACTTCCTCTTTCTGAAAGACAGTACGGGAGGTGATCATGCCGACATCCGTCAGGTCATCATGACAGGCTGGGGTATTCGCGACACCCACGCTCAGGCCAGTAATCTTTCGTATGGTTATGATAACTGGTTACGCGGAGCAGTAGGTTATAGCGGTTTCGAAGGTAAGGTCGGGGGCGAAGATAAGCGATTCGCCATGGGGAGTTATCGCTTCACGGCAGATGGTCAAAAAATCCAGTTCCTCCATCAGTTCACCAATAACACTTGGGCCCAGAGCGCGAATGCGGCCGGAGATGAGTTTGGCGGCACCGCTAACGCCGCCCCGATTTTCTACGGCGGTATTCCGAACTCTGTGCTTCCGCAAGGCGCACGTGCCATGACGGCTAAGAAAATCAATCTGGTCAGCGAGACTCATACAATCACCCCGAATTTCCGCCAGGTCGACGTCATGGGAGGCTATACGGCCGCCGCAGGCTCTAACTATATTTACTCCGCCCAACT
>QYQK01000139.1 GCA_007280935.1 Opitutales bacterium | reverse complement strand
TCGAATAATAATCTTTCTGGGTGATTGGGTCGAACTTGTGGTCGTGGCACTGGGCGCAATTGGTGGTCAGGCCGAGGAAGACCCAGCCCATGGTCTGGACGCGGTCGGAGGCATAGTTAGCAAGATTTTCTTCGATGATAGTCCCGCCTTCATTGGTCGTGATGTTACAGCGCTGCAGACCCGTGGCGACGAGCTGTTCTTCGGTGGGGCTGGGCAAGAGATCGCCCGCGAGTTGTTCGACGGTGAATTGGTCGAAGGGCTGATTGCGGTTGAAGGCTTTGATGACCCAATCGCGGTAGGGCCACATCTCGCGGTAAGCGTCGAAGTGTAGGCCGTGCGTGTCAGAGTAACGTGCCGCGTCGAGCCAGTAGCGGGCGCGGTGTTCGCCGTAAGCGGTCGTGGCCATCAACTCGTCGACGAGTTTGGCAATTTGCGTTTCAGAAAGTTTTCCGCCGTTCTTGGGAAGATATTTTGTGAGTTGTTCCGGGGAGGGCGGGAGGCCAGTAAGGTCGAGGGTGATGCGACGGATGAGCGTGAAGGCTTCGGCATCCTCGGCGGGCGAGAGTTTGGCCGCATCGAGTTTTGCGCGGATGAATCGGTCGATGGGATTCTTGGACCAATTATTATCAGCGATTTCGGGGAGGGCCGCCTTGCGGGGAGCTACGAGCGACCAGTGGGGTTGCCAAGAGGCGCCTTGTTCGATCCATCGTTTGATCACAGCGACTTGCTCGGGCTTCAGTTTTTTGTGCTCCTTGGGCGGAGGCATCATCTCTTCTTCGTCTTGGGAGGTGATCCGCTGGAAGAGACCGCTCTTGGCGGTGTCGCCCTTAATGATGGTCGGCGGTTCTTCTTTGCCGTCCTTGGTCATGCGGGGGGCGAAGAAGCCGGCTTCGGTATCGAGTCGCAGGCTCGCTTTGCGGGCGGCGGGATCTGGGCCGTGGCAATGGAAACAGCTGTCGGCGAGAATCGGACGGATGTCGCGGTTGAATTGGATTTTCTCTTCGGCTCCGAAGGAGGCACACACGAGGAAGGGCAGGAGCGTCAGGATGGACTTACGCATGGGGACGGGGTTGATTCGAATAAAGGGGGTTAACGAAGAGAGGGAAAGCCGTATTAAGGCTGTCATGGAGTAAGATAGGCTGCCGGGGTGGGATGTTCCCACTCATAGGTATGAAATACCGCCCACTCGGGGGGTGAATTAGCAGACTAAAGGCCTTTACCGACCCCTGTGCCGGCATGGACCTGTTCGCTTTCTCGGATCGCTTGGCTCAAGGGCGTCAGCAGCGGCGTGATGGGCTCTTCGAGTTCGGAAATAAAGCCTTCGCGGAAGGTGTGCTTACTTTTCAGGTAAAACTGGACGGTTGGTTGGTCCCCGCGTTGCATGGCCTCGATGTAGGGTTTGCGGAGTCCGCGCATGTAGCCGCAATGGTGCCACCCGATGAAATAAGGCAGGGAGAATAAGTTTGTCACGTGATCCGCGTACGTCTTCCCAAGTTTGCCGTAGAACTCGGTGTTCGACAAAGGGTTATCTTCCCAGAGCGGATTGACCGCCGTGTCGCCGTTGAGGATGGGTTTGCCGCATTCTTTATAAATGAAGGCTAAGGTTTCGCGCTGTTCGGAGAACGGGGCATAATACTGGATGTTGATCACGTCCACGTAGTCGTTCATCAGGTGCAGGCTGCGGCTGAGTTCTTCGGGAAACTTTCGGTCGCGGTTGATGTTCAGTTTATCTCCGAGGATCAGGTGGTGGGTGTCATGTCGCCGAATCGCCTGTTGCCGAACGGCATACCATTGGCGGATGATTTTTCCGAGGAACGCCTGGCTGTCGGCGCCGGCTTGGGCAGAGTCAGCGATCTGGCGCCAGGCCGTCGTTGCCGCCAAGTCGCCCCAATTCGAAGCGGAAATTCCGTACGTGGCACCGGCTTTGTCGGCGGATGGATACCATTCTTTGAGGGCTGCCAGCCAGGCTTGTTTGCCGGATGAGTTCGCGGGTTGAGACATCAGCGTCAGCACCCAGGGGTGGATGATCTTTTCGGCCGGAGAAAGTTTTTCCAGCGCAGCGGCATCCGTTCCGTCGGACACCGTCCACGGCGGACCATCGGAGTAAGCATAGCCCAGCAAGAGCGGGTCGTTGGCGCGAGGCTTGACGAATTCATCGGCATTCGCTTCGGCGGCGAGGCGGAAGTCTTCACTGAAAATATCAGTCGGCCTCCTCTTCATCGCCTGCAAGAGCTGTGGGCGTGACATATTCCAGCCCCAGGGTGTCCGCAGGTCTAGTTCGACGACATAGAAAGCCTTGCTGGCGGAGCGTAGGCTGGCCGAAAGGGAATTATGAAAACCAAACGTATTAAACCCCCAGGTTTCAAAATTGCGCGAAACGTTCGCGGCCCATTTCTTGGCCGCTTCGCTGCCTTCGTTGATCTGGCCATTGGGCAGGATGAGGTCCGGGCCGTATTGCGTGCGGACAAAGCTCTGGTTGTTCGGTGATTGCCAGTAGAGCGACTCGACATGATTGGCGCCGACCGAGAGGAAATGTTTTCCATCGGGTGCTTTGAACCACCAGACTTCCCCGTCTTTATCGATGCTGACATAGCCGGCAGCGGCTTCTCCGCTGAGGCTCCAAGTCAGCGTTACCAAGCCTACGATTGTCTGTAGGATGGTTTTGCGTAAAAGTTTTAGTGCGGTGGCCAAAGATTTTTAGAAATCGGTTCGGCTAGGAGTTCCGCCTTCGGCCTGCAGTTCGATCCAATCGAGCTCAGTGGCATCGCCCGCGGTCGGAGGAGAGATGCGAAGGTGGATAAGTCGTCCTTTGGATGGAATCAAAACTTTGACTTCTTGTAAGTCCGGCCCAGCCGGCCAAGCGAATTTGACGGTGTTAGCGGGGATGAAATCTTTGTCCTCTTGCGTGCGCCAGGCTATGGAGGCTTCACCCCCTTGGGCAGAGCGGGTGCGGCCGGTAAACGTGACGGCACCTTTGAGGCTGAGTCCGGAAAGGGCGAGGAAAGGTCGGGCTTTAGGGGCCGCCTTTGGGTCGGCTACCAATTTCGAGACATCACCTTTTTTCTCCAATGTGCCATTGCGGCAAATCCATGCCGTATTTTTTACGGGCGGAGCGGTGCGGAGGATGAGGTCATGCTCGGCGAAGAGGTCTTCATGGTGTGCATCGAACGATGTGGGCAGGCCTGGGGGCAGTAGGGTTTCGCTCCAGGCTTTAAGGGCTTTGTTAAGGCGTGCGACGACTTCCGGCTGTTGGGCGAAAAGGTTTCGATTAATATTTTCGCCGTCAGGTTGGGAAATATCGAAGAGCAATTGCACGCGATCTCCGAGCCGAATGAGTTTCCAAGGGAATTCTTGCACGGCGGCTTGCGAGCCCCATCGCCAGAAGAGTCGTTCATGGGGTGCGTCCGGATTCTTGCCTAAGAGGTAAGGAAGCAGATTGGTGCCATCGAGGACGGGGTCTTTGGGCAGGCCAGCGAGTGCGACCGCCGTGGCTGCGACGTCGAGGTTGATCACCGGCTTATCGTAGACCATGCCGGCGGGGATTTTGCTCGGCCAAGCGGCGAGGAAGGGTGTCCGGATGCCTCCTTCGGCGAGCATACCTTTTTGTCCGACCATCGGGACGTTGATTGAGCCATCCCAGACTGCGCCCAGCGGCGCGCCATTGTCTCCGATGAAAAAGATGAGGGTGTTCTCTTCTTGGTTCATCGCTTTAAGTTTGGCGCGAAGCTGGCCGAGGCCTTCGTCCATGGCGGCAATCATCGATAGCGCCTGACGTCGTTCCTTGGGCAGGTTGGCGGGCGTCTTGGAGAACCATGGCTCAGGCGATTCGAGCGGAACATGTGGGGCGTACCAAGCTAGGTAGAGGAAGAACGGCTGCTCGGGCTTGGCGACGCGTCGATCGAGGAACGACAGGGCGGCCTCGGTCTGGACGACGACGCGGAAACGCTCATCCGTCACGACGTGTGGAGCGTCTGCGAAAGGTTTCCCTTGCAGGTCATGGGAAGCGTAGAATTGGCGGAGTTCGCCGCGGAAGTATTCATCGAAGCCTTGGCCGTGCGGCATGTGCTCATTCATGATGCGCATACCCTTTACGCCTTTTTTGCCTCCGATATCCAGGTGCCATTTACCGACCTGCCCTGTGACGTAGCCGGCGGACTTGAGGCGTTCGGCGATGGTCACTTCCGCCAAGGGCAGCGGTCCTTTACCGTTATCTTCGACACCGAACTTCTCCTGATAGCGTCCAGTCATCACGCCGGCCCGCGACGGGACGCATTGGGGTGCGCTGACATAACCGCGATTAAAGCGTACGCCGTCTTTGGCGAGCTGATCGAGGTTCGGCGTGCGGATGTCCTTGTCCACGCCTTGCGCGCCAAGGTCGGCCCAACCGTGGTCATCGCTGTAAATAAGAATGATATTCGGCTGACGCTCGCCGGCGAAGGTCAGGCTCGCGCAGGCGAGCAAGAGGGGCAGGAAACGCATGGTAAGGTTTAGAATTCCCAGCGGCGGGACTTGGCGCCTACGGCTTTGAGCTCGACCCAGTCGATCTCCACGGCCTCGGTGGTGTGCGGAAGGTAGAGGCGAAGAATCGGAGCAGCGCCGACGTTCGGCAGGTCGACCGTGATGTCCTGCCAATCGCCCCCCTTGGCGGCATAAGGAAACACCGTGGGCTTGGCGTCTTTCTTTTCCGGGCTGGACATGAGATCGATGTGACCTTCGCCGCCGGTGGCAGTGCGAAGGCGGAAGGTGATTTTGGCCGCTCCTTTTAGGGAGGCACCGACTCCGAGGAATGGTTCTGCGCCGGTTGCTTTGGCGGTCAGGATACCGTCCTTGACCGTGGCGTCGCAGTTGCGGTTTTTCCAGCCCATCAGCGGGTCTTTTGGCGTGGCGGCGACTTTGCCGTAGGCGGGATTGAGTTTAGGGAGGACGTCTGCGGTATCCTTGAGGAAGTCGGTGATGAGTCCGTTCAGTTCGGCGGTGAGTTCGGGCTTCTCCTTGGCGAGATTTTGTTTTTCGCCGAGGTCGTTCTTCAGGTCGTACAGTTCAAGCCGGTCGGAACCGTCTTCGTTGCGTGCGTAGAAACGGATGAGCTTCCAGTCGCCCTTACGGACATAAGTGCCAGGGTAGACTCCGTCCATGTGTTCGGACTGATTTTCACTGCCGTGAGGGAAGTGGCAGAAGACGCGATCGCGCGGCGATGGGGCGCCCAAGAAGGCCTTGGATTGATCGTGGCCGTCGAGTTTAATGTCGGCGTGCGGTTTGAGTCCGGTCATCGTCAGGAGCGTCGGGTAGAAGTCGGTGCTCTGGAAAAGCATATCGTTCGTGGTTTCTTTTTTAACCTTGCCGGGCCAGACGAGGATGAAGGGCTCGCGGGTGCCACCTTCATAGAGAGATGCCTTGCCGCTACGGAGGGGAAGGTTGCTGGTGGCTGGGATGTCGGCGTAGCCCTCGGGGTCGGTTTTCTTGGGTGGATAGGCGTAGCCGCCGTTGTCCGAGTAGAAGACGATGATGGTATTGTCGGCGATACCCGCGTCGTCGACAGCCTGCAGGATCCGACCGACGCCGTCGTCGAGGGATTTCACCATCGCGGCGTAAAGGGCATTATGCTGCGGGTTCTTCGGGTCGGCCTTGGCCTTAAAGTGTTCGATGTAGTCCGCGCGGGCGTTCCAAGGGGAGTGGACCGAGAAAGCCCAATAGTTGACGTAGAATGGCTTGTCCTTGTGGGCGGTGATATACTTGGCAGCTTCCTTAGACATCCGATCCTCGATGTGCATGCCGACATCATCGGTGATCGTGGGGTCCTTGATGAATTTCCATGGGGCGAGGTAGCCGCCTCCGGGTCCGGCAGCGTTCGGCGTGTGCGGGAAATCGAAATCGAAGCCCTGATCCTGGGGCTCATAATGGTCGGCCGGTTTGAGGTTGTGGCCGAGGTGCCACTTGCCGAAGTGGGCGGTCGCGTAGCCAGCTTCCTTGAGGGCTTCGGCGAGGGTGAAGTATTCGGTCTTCAGGCGAGAGACGCTGTTGGCGACGAGTACGCGAGATTTAGGACCGTCTTTGACCAGTTCCTTGGTTAGGTAGATCGGATTGATGTGGCAGACCGGTGCGGTGATGCCAGTGCGCGCGGGGTATTGGCCGACCATGATACTTGAGCGCGTCGGTGAGCAAAGCGGGCTGGCAGCGTAGGCTTGGGTAAAGCGTGCCCCACGTTGGGAGAGACGATCGATGTTTGGGGTCTCGTAATAAGTGCTGCCAAAGCAACCGAGGTCATGGGCGCCAAGGTCGTCGGCGAGGATGAAGATCACGTTGGGTTTGCGCGCTTCTTCGGCTGATAGCGCGATGCAACTCAGCAGTGCAAGTAAGAGGATGGGGAGGCGTTTCATATTTCGTTGGATAAAGGTAAAAGTGAGTAGGGGTACGACGGGTTAGATTGCGTCTTTAAGTCGGGAGACCGCAACGAAAACCCCTCCGACCCGGGTTGAGTCAGGGCTCCTCCTTACCCCTTATTTATATGAGGATTAATGAAGTCCAGTCGGGCTGTGCGCCTTACTGGGCGACAGCTTTCTTCCCTTTGCCTTTTTTGCCCGTGGGTGCCTCGGCGCTTTCGATTTTCGGATTACGGGTCGGCATGGTAGCGTTGGTTGCTTTACGCCAAGCGTTCAGCCGATCAAGCAGCTCCTTCGTCTTTTCGGGGGCGGCGAGGGCGAGGTTCTTCGTCTCGCTGATATCATCCTTAAGATTGTAAAGTTCGAGGTGTCCGTCTTCCAGGTATTCCATGAGCTTCCAATCGCCTTGCTGGATGAGGCTGACGGGAGTCGTGCGCCACAATCCCGTGCCAGCGCCGAGGTAACCGGGGAAATGCTGGAAGATTGCATCTCTTTTTAAGGACGCTGCTGGATTTTTGAAAAGTGGCACCAGACTTTCGCCGTCGAGTATTTGGCGCGGCAAGGGAGCACCGGCGATTTCTAGCAGGGTCGGGAACAGGTCGACGTGCGCGGTGGGCGTATTTACGACGGTGCCGGGAGTTACTTTTCCGGGCCAGCGGACGATGAAGGGGACGCGGGTGCCGCCTTCATAGAGGCTGCCTTTGCCGCTCCGTAAAGGGGTGTTGTCCGTGATGCCGCCGCCTTCAGGGTCGTTCGCGTTTTTTCCCTTTCTTACGGTTTTGCTCTCTTTACCTGGTTCGCGAATCAGTCCGTCCGGACGGTCGTAACCGCCGACGCCGCCGTTGTCGGTGGCGAAGATGAAGACGGTGTCGTCGGTGAGTTTTAGTTCATCGATTTTCGCCATGAGACGACCGACGCTTTCGTCGACACTTGCGATCATCGCGGCATAGGTCGGATTATTGTGTCCGCCGACGGCGGGCTTGGGCTTGAACTTAGCGATGAGTTCTGCCTTGGCTTGGAAGGGCGAATGCACGCCGAAATGCGGCAAGTAGAGCAGGAAGGGCTTGGCCTTGTTGCGTTCGATGAAGTCGACGGCTTTATCAGTGAGGAAGTCTGCCAAGTATTGTTCGGGCGGATGTTCGGTCTTGGGGTCGGTTTTGAAATTGAAATGCTGGCCTTCGGATTCGATAGCTTCGTCGAAGCCACGTTTGGAAGGGTGATAGGCGGGTCCGGTGCCGAGGTGCCACTTGCCGAACATCGCCGTCGCGTAACCGGCGGCCTTAAGCTGATTGGCGAACGTATCGCGATCGAGGGAAAGTTTGGTGATGTTCTCGACGGGCTTGAGCGGCCGTGTCTGCCAATTGAAGCGTTCGATCGAGCCCACGGTGTAGGTGCCGGTGCGGGCGCCATACTGGCCGGAGAGCAGCGCCGAACGGGTGGGGGCGCAGTTCTGACAGTGGTGGTGATTGATGAGCTTTTCGCCTTGGGCGGCGAGCCGATCGATATTGGGCGTCTCGTAATACTTGCTGCCGAAGCAGGCGACGTCCGTGTAGCCAAGGTCGTCGGCCAGAACGAAAATAATATTAGGGGGCCGATTTTCAGCGGCTAAACTACCGACGGCGAGTAGGATGGTGCAGAGGCATGGTGCCCAGCGGGCGAAGGTGAGCATGGCGCAGGTTGGGCGTGATGGCATAGGTCTTTAAGGAGAAATTATCAGCGTTGTAGGTGTTCGATGACGAACTTGGCTGCGGTGGCGGTGATTTCCTCGATGGTCGGAGAGCAGTTCAGTCCGAAGCCGTGCGTGCCTTCCTTGACTTCGACATATTGGATTTCGGCGCCGACTTCTTTGCCTTGAGCGAAAAGTTTTCGGGAATTATCGACGGACAACACGGTATCTTTATCGCCATGGAAACAGAAGACTGGGGTCGAGTTTTTTTGGATGAGTACGACCGGGCTTAATAGTCGCATGATGTCGCGCTTCTGGTCAGCAGGTCCTCCGAACATGAGCGTGGCTCGTTGACCTAGGAAACGCCCGGCGAGCTTTTCGTCCGTGAAGTCGGTCGCAGGGTAGTAAGCGATTTCACAGCGGATGGAGGCTGGGTCGAAGGCGGCGAGCTCGGGGTCGCCGGGGTATTTCTTGGGGTCGCCCAGGGCGGTGACGAGGGAGAGGTGACCGCCCGCGGATCCGCCGATGGTGGCGATACGGGTGGGGTCGATGTGGTATTGGGCCGCATTTTTGACAAGGAAACGCAGGGCGTCTTTGCAATCGATGGCACTGTCAAAGGCCGAGGCTTTGGGGGAGTTGAGCCGGTATTCGATGCTGGCGCAGATGATGCCGGCCTTGGCGCAATGATGGAATACGCCTGAGATGTCTGGTCGGGTCATGCGGAAGCGGTCGCCGCCGGACCAGCCGCCGCCATGGATGTAGACGAGGACGGGAGCGGCGGGATTTTTTAATCCTTTCGGGGTCAGGATTTCCATCTGTAGAGCCTGGTCGCCGACTTTCTTGTAAACGATATCGGGCAGGTGGTCGAACTCCGGGAAAGCTGCGGCGATGATTTCCGCTTGGGTTTTAGTGGATACTTTTTTGACCGGCTTCGCTGTCTTCTTGCCCTTAGCGGTTTCTGCCGTTGGGTTGGCGGGTGGACTTGCCGGCTTGTTGTCGGTCTCGGCTCCTCGGGCGACGAAGGCTAAGGATAATAGCAAAAGACTAACCGAGATTTTTTTCATGATGAATTATTTAGCGGCCTTCTTCGCGTTCTTTTTCTTTGGAGCGGCTTCGGGGTCGTTCTTATTGTTGCCGTTGTTCCAGCGTAGGTCTTCCCAGCGGGGCGGAAGGTTGTTGGCGTTCCAGGCGTCCCAGAGGGTTTGCAGTCCTTTAACCTTGTCTGGGTTGGTGGATGCGAGGTCGTTCTTCTCATTACGGTCTTCCTTGAGGTTGAAGAGCTGCACGGGCTGAGTGAGGCCGGCCTTCACGAGTTTCCAGTCACCTTGGCGGACGGCGTATTGGACGCCGAAGCGCCAGTAGAGCGTATCGCGGTCGAGCTTATCGGTCTTGCCTTCAAGCAGCGGGAGGATGTTCGTGCCATCCAGTTTCCATTCGGACTGGGGGGTGCCACCGGCGGCGGCAAGAGCGGTGGGCAGGATGTCGAGCTGGATGACTGGCGTCTCAATCACCCGTCCGGCCGGGATACGGCCTTTCCATTGGGCGAGCCAGGAGACGCGGATGCCGCCTTCCCAGAGCAGCCATTTGCGGCCGCGCAGGCCGTTCATTTCGGCGAGAGGCGAGGCGCCTCCGTTGTCGCTGACGAGGAAGATGAGGGTGTTCTCCTCGAGCTTAAGTTCGCGGAGCTTGGCGAGGATTGCGCCGACGGCATCATCCGCCTCGCTGATCAGCGCGGCGTAGTCTTTTTGGCCTTTGGGCAGGTCGGGGAAGCGCGCCTTGACCTCGGGGCTTGCGACCACCGGTGAGTGGACGGCGTTGAAAGGCACGTAGAGGAACCAGGGTTCGGCGCGGTGGCGTTCCATGAACGCATTCGCTTCGCGGGCGTAGATCGGGGAAGTCACTGGAGCACCAGTCGGATCTGGGACGAATTCCTTGCCTTTATAGAAGCCCATCTTGTCTCCGAGGTTGCCAGTCGTCCCAAACGCCTCGTCGAAGCCGCGATTACCTGGGAGATATTCCGGGCTCGTTGCGCCGACATGCCATTTGCCGATAATGCCGGTGGTGTATCCTACCGCTTTCATGCGTTGAGCGATGGTGGTCTCGGTGAGGACGAGGTTCTTGGTCTCAGGGTCTTTGCCTTCGTTGGAGTTGGCGTCGTGGCCGGTGCGGGCCTGATAGCGACCGGTCAGTAGGCCGACGCGGCTCGGCGAACAGATACACGCCGCGACGTACCCGTCGGTGAAGCGTACACCGTTCTTGGCGATGGAATCGATGTTTGGCGTCGGCGCGAGTTTGCCGCCGTAGCAACCTGGCTGGGCCCAACCCATGTCATCGAGATACAGGATGAGGACGTTAGGCTTATCTGCTGCGACGGCCGCGAGCGGAGCGAAGAGCAGGCTGAGGAAGAGGCGCATGGGGTGTGTGGATTGAACCAGTCTAAAGGGCGGGAGTTGCAGGCTTATTTTTTGGCTTTCTTGGTCGCGGGCTTGGCTGCAGGTGAGGTCGGGTCCTCGGTGATGCTGCCGTGCCACTTGGGGGCGATATTCTGGGAGTTCCATGCGTCCCAGAGCTTGATCAGTTCAGCCTTCTTCTCGGGGAATTGCGCCGATAGGTCATGAGCCTCCCCGATGTCCTTGGAGAGGTCGAATAATTGCCAGCCGCTTTGGCTCTTGGCGTCGAAATCACGGGCGTCCACGAGTTTCCAGTCGCCTTGACGAATCGCCTTCTGCGGGCCGAAGCGCCAGGCGAGCGTCGTATGGGGCGCCGTGTTATTCTCGCCCTTGAGGTAGGGCAGGAGATTAACGCCTTCGATGGAGTCGACGTGCTTGGCGCCGGCGAGCGCACACGCGGTGGGGAGGAAATCCAGCGTGGAGACCGGATGGTCGTACTTCGTGCCGGCGGGGAGCTGGCCTGGCCAGGAGGCGAAGAACGGGACGCGGATACCGCCTTCGAGGGTCTGGCCCTTGTCGCCGCGGAGCGGGGTATTCACGCCGGTGTTATAGGCGAGGTAGGGTTTGCGACCTGAGCCGCCATTGTCGCTGACGAAGAGGATGAGGGTGTTCTTGTCGGCGCCGATTGACTTGAGGTGGGCGGTGATGCGTCCGATGGCGTCGTCGAGCCCGAGGAGGAGGGC
The DNA here is from genome assembly GCA_007280935.1 of Opitutales bacterium. GTDB lineage: Bacteria > Verrucomicrobiota > Verrucomicrobiia > Opitutales > UBA953 > UBA953. The sequence continues at coordinate 9,389 of QYQK01000139.1, read as the reverse complement.
GAGGTAGCCTCTGCGGTTAGGTTCGGTCACTTCTGCCGGTAGGCGAGCCGCTACTTTGGGCGAGATCTCCAACGGCGTGTGCACGGCGTTGTAGGCAAGGTAGAGCATCCACGGCTTCTGTTTATTGCGATCCATGAAGCCGATGGCTTCGTCGGTGAAGATGTCGGTGAGGAAGCCGTCGAGCTTCTGCAGCTTATCGCCGCGGTAGATCATGTTGTGCGAATGGCCGGAGCCGAACTCGGGGTCGGCATCGAGATGCTGCGCGTAGTTATGTCCGCCGACGAGGAAGCCGAAGAATTCGTCGAAGCCGCGGGAGTTAGGGTGGTGCGGCTTGTCGAAACCTTGGTGCCACTTGCCGATGAGCGCGGTCGCATACCCGACGTCGTGCAGTTCGTTGGCGATGGTACGTTGGTCAAGCGGGAGACCGAGCTCGGCTTCGTTACCGACGTGCGGGTTGAATTCGTGGCCGAAGCGGGTCTGGGCACGTCCGGTCAGCATGCCCGCGCGCGACGGACTGCAGTAGGGGCAGGTGACGTAGCCCGAGGTGCAGCGGACGCCGGAGGCCGCAAGGGCGTCGATGTTGGGAGTCGGCACGGCTTTGCCTCCGTGCACGCCGATATCGGCATAGCCGAGGTCATCGGCGAAGATGATGAGGATGTTGGGGCGATCGGCGGCGTAGGCCGACAGGCAGGTAAGGAAGACGGCGAGGGTGCGCATCACTTCTTGGCTTCGACCTTGGTGCCGTTGATCGTGAGGTTCTTTACGTCGGCGCTCTTGGTGCCGGCGAGCCAGCTGCGGGCCTTCTCGGTGGCGATGAACGGATGCTTGGCCTTGAGTTCGACGCCGTCAAGATTGGCAGCCATCTCGTCGCCCTTCCACTCGACGCGGAGGTGGTGCCATTCGCCTTGCTTGGCGGTGACCTTGGTCGTGGCGATGGTGTGAGAAGGGGCGACGGAGTCTTCGGCGATCGATAGCGCGGTCGTCGTCACGACGACGCGAGCGACATGTTTGGTGTTGTCGCATCCGACGAGGAAGCCGCCAGGAGCGTTCTGGCGGAAGTCGAGTTCGATGACGGCGGCAGAAAGGCCGATTTTATGGTGCAGCACCGGGACGTGCTTCTGTTCGGGAATATCGATCATGTGCAGGACGCCTTCTTCGGGAACCCACTTGCCGCGGGCGATATTCCAGTCGGCGCCAAGGGCTTCTTTGAACGAAGGGGATGCCAGGGAAGGCAGCGGCTGCTCGTTGAGCATGGGCTTGAGGTCGGCGCCGAAGGCGAGCGAAGCGAGGAGGAGGGGGAGGAGGGAGCGCATGAGTGGTGAGTATAGAGTATGGAGTATTGAGTATAGGGGAAAGTGAGGGTCAGGGGGTCGGGGTGATGACGACGTCATCGATCTCGATACCTTTCTCGCCGCCGTTCTGCATCCAGAGAAGCTTGCGCTTGGGGGCGTCGAAGTTCTGTCGCTTCAGCGAGTGCTTCCACTTGCCGTCGACGGACATGTCCACCGTGTCGCTTTTGAAGACGAGCTTCACGGTGCGCCATTCGTTGTCGGATAGGTCGACCTTCTCGGCAGGCAGGTTTTCGTTGGTCCGGTAGGCCTTGCTAACCGGATCGGCTTCACGGGTGTTCTGGCGCAGCGGGTGTTTGGAGTCCAGTGTATGGGCGTCGACTTCGAGCACGACGCTGTCGCGGTTGAGGCGTACGCGGAGCATGTGGTCGACCGAGCCGTACCCGTCGTCGCCATCGACGAACAGCCAGAGCATTCCCGCCTTTTCAAGATGACGGTAGCGGAAGGATATTGTCAGGTCCTTGCCGTCGAGAGATAGGTAGACCATCGGCGGGTATTTGCCGCCGCTAGAGCCTCGCGTCCACATGACGCCGTCACGGATGGAAGTGTTCTTGTTCGGGAGCGGCGTGATGAATTTGCGAGCGTCGAAGTCCGGGCCGAAATCTTCGCGCACCGAGAAGATCTCGGTCGAAGCGCAGCCGGCCAAAAGCCCGGCGCAGAGCAAAAGTAGCGTCCTCATTTGGACTGTTCGGCGGCCAGCAAGGCTTCGGCGTAACGACGGCCGACTTCGAGCGTGCCGACGGCGGTGAAGTGGGTGTGCGAAGGGGGCAGGGTCTCGGCGCCAGCGGTGTCGACGTAACGGGCGCCGGGCAGGGCGGCGGCGACTTCCTTCTGGGCGTCGACGACCTTGGGCATGAACGCGTTCTTGCCGTTGCCGAACCGGGTGTTGACGCCGAGGAGCAGGATCAGGTCGGGCGCATTCAGTTCGGTACGCAGGCTTTTGAGCATCGCGGAAAGATTCGCCACGTAGGTCGGAGCGTCCTTGGCGTTGGCGTCGCTCTCGCCTTGCACCCAGACAAAGGCGCGGGGTCGTAGGGCGATGTCCTTCGTCTTCGCTGAGGCGATGGCGGCCTTGGCCTCATCGATCATCGCTCGATAGCACGCATCGGCCTTGCCAGGTAGTCCGACGTTCCAGTCGGCGGCGACGGACGTGCCGCTGAAGGCTGTTTTGATGACCGCGAGCGGACGCGACTCTTTCGTCGCCAGTGTGCGGACCATCCCGATCTCAGGTCCGAAGCCACCCTTGGACTTTAGGTTGAAGTTGCCGTATTGGCGCGCGACCTTCTTGCCGTCTATAGCAGGCATCGCCGGCGTGCGCGGTTGGAACTGCAGGACCGTCCACTGGCGGGCGCTCGTGCCGTCGAATTCGTCGGGAGGCGGATCGCCCACGCGCCACCAGAACATTGTGGCGGCGTCCTTTGGGTCGGCCGGGAGCTCTTCCGCGTAAGCATCGAAACCGACCGCGTTGGATTGGCCAGCGACCAAGATGAGGTCGCGGGTCTCGGCGGCGGCCAGTCCTTGCAGGATTAGGGCCAGCGCGATGGTAAGTCGGCGGAACATGGGGCACCTCATCCGTAAGACCGTGGCCTCGGGAGTTCCACCTTTTCCCTCAGGTTGGACGCTTATTTACAATCGTTTAGCAGGAAGGTGACCAGCTCCGGGCAGGCGAAGAACGAGGGGCCGACCTTGTGACCTTCGCCGGGGATGATCTTGACCGTGATTTTCCCGCCGAGGGCTTCGTAGCGATCTTTGAGCAGGAGGGTGTTGTCCTTGTGGGGCACGACCACGTCATTGTCGCCGTGCACGGCGAACATCGGGACCTTGGCGGCGGCGAGGCCGGCGAGGTTGTCGGGCGGATTGAACTCCTTGAGTCGGGTGGTGAGTTCCGCTTCGGTCAGGCCAAAATCGGCGAGCGTCTGCACCTTCGAGTTTTTGAGCGGCCAGCTGGTGAGGTTGCAGACGGGGTAGATGCCGATCCAAGCCTTCACCTTGTCGGGGTTACGGAACGCCCAGGTGAGGGTCATCATGCCGCCGCGGCTCTGGCCGAGCAGGATGGGCTTGGTCGAATAGCCGCGCTTGACCATCTCGTCATAGAATTTCGAGAACTGCGCCGCGCTTTTAGGCGCGCCGCGGACTTCGCCGAGATCGTAGCCTGCGATCGCGATGCCAGCTTGCTGGCACGCGTCCGCGTAGAGCTTGTGTTGGACGATGGAGACCCCGCCATTGAGCGCGGGCGCATACCAGAGCCATGGCTTGTCCTTCGCTGGGTTCGCCGACGGGTGGATGACGGCCCTACGTCCGTCGACCTCGAAGGTCTCGACCGCGAGGAGTGAGGAGCTGACTAATAGTACTATGGCACTAAGGAGGCGAAAAGTTGTATTCATCGGTGATATGGTAGATGTAGGTGAATGGCGTCGAGGCGACTATGGTTTCAAGGGGTGAGGGGGATTAGGTTGACTTAATCGACGAACGGTCGTATTACTAACTTCATTATGGAAACTCCCCCCAAGAAAACTCCCCCTAAAAAAGCTTCCATATTACAGCAGATTTCTGGGTTGTTATTTGCGTTAGGCTGGATGTTTGGAGCCGGCATTTTTAGTTTCGGTATTATTTTCGCCAGTGGAATGGCTGGCGGTTCCCCGAATATTAATCCGGCCTTGGTAAAATTGTTAGTACTCTTTGTTTTTCTCGGCACGGTTTTAATTACCTTTGCTGGTTTGGCCGGTGGGGCCGCAGTCTCCTCATCCGAACAATCCGATAAGGATAAGAATTGGAAAACATTCAGTCAGATGATTATCCTAGGGCTTGGCCTAGGGTGTGTAGGCTTTCTTTGTCTAATCTGGGCATAATCATCTTGGTCGCTGTCCGCTTTTTCCCGCGGATCGGGCTTACCGCTTACTTGAAGGAGATCTTAGTCTGCGGGAGCACGGACTGGATCTTGGCCTGCTGTTCCGGCGTGAAGGGCGCCTTGGCGGGCACGAGGCGCATCGTCTTCAGGAAGGCGAAGGGCTTAAGGACCGCGATGCGCTCATCAGGCAGAGGCATCTTGCCGATTTCCAGATGGGTGAGCTGCGTGAGGCCGGCGAGGGCCAGCAGGTCGGCATCGGTGATGGCCTGAGGGTTGGTGAGCGTCAGGCGACGCAGCGTGGAGATGTCCTTGATCAGGGGGATGCAGGCGCCGGATTCGAAGCCTTCGCCCAGCTGAAGGTATTCCAGCGGGAGCTTGGCGATATGCTTCAAGGCCTGCGGGGTCGCCTTGGAGGTGCCCAGCTCGAGTCCTTTGAGCTGGGTGAGCTTCGCGAGATGCGGGGCGCCGGCGTCGGTGAAGCGGGCATGTGCGAGGCTGATGCTTTCGAGGTTGGGCAGGTGGTCGCACAGTTGGCGGAGGCCTTCGTCGTCGATCGAGCTCCCGCGGTGGCTGACGCGGGTGAGTTTCGTAAACCCTTCGAACTGGGCGTACGCCTTGCCAGTCATCTGGGTGCCGACGAACGAGAAGTTCTCGAGATTCTTCAGGCCAGCAAGCTGCGCCATGCCGGCGTCGGTGAGCTTGCCGTTGTTGGTGAAGCGGAGGGCCTTGAGGTTCGTGAGCTTGGCGAGGGGCGGCATCCAGTCGTCGTTGAATTTGGTCGAGATAATGTTGAGCGACTCGAGGGTCGAGAGGTGGCCGACATGCTCGAAGAAAGCTGCATCATAGGGGTCGTCCTTGCGATGGTCGTGCGGGCCGGCGCCCGGCACGTTGAGGTCGATGAGCTTGATGCCCTGGCCGTCGGCGGTCAGCTCGACCTTGCCTTTCGCGCCGGTGACGACGCGGGCGACGGCCTCGACGTGCGGATCGAGGGCGTAAGCTGAAACGGTGGCAACCGCCAAGGAGAAGGCGACGAGGAGGGTGGGTATTGGGTTCATTGTTCTTGGTTAATAGTTCGTGGTTGGATGGGTTCTTGTTTATTCGTTCTTTGTTCCTGGTTGTTTGTTCCTGACGAAGAACGATGAACCAAGAATATTCAGCCCTCAGTACTTCGGGAAGATGGCAGGGGTAGGGAAGCGCTCTTCGAGGTTGCCGGAGTTGCCGTTGATATACTCCTCGCGCGGCAGGTGCACGTCGGGCCAGCTGGCGGGTCGCATGCGGACGATCTTGGTCGGGCGAATGCCTTCGGTGATCAGGTCGGTCTCGAAGCGGACTTGGAGGCCGCTGCTACACGTCGGGATATCACCAGGCTGACGTCGGACTTCCACGATGGGTCCCCGCGCGGCCATCTGCGTGGGACCGGCGGACCCGGACTCGTTGTACTTCAGGGTATTCTCGGCACCGTTGAGGTAGGCTTGGCCGCTTTTCTGGAAATCGGCGTAGAGCGCAGGATCCATGCCGCCGAAGAGCGTCACGGTCACGGTGGCGCGACCGAATTTCCCATATTCGACTCTATCGACCCAGCCGGGCACCCATCGGCTGCGTACGAAGGTTTTGTGCGTTTCAGTCTGGGCCTTGGCGGCTCGCTCCGAGGCGGACGCATCGAGCCAGACATCGGAGACGTGATAGCGAAGGAAGACGCCTCCCGGCGTCGGCTTCCAAGTCAGGCCGAGCAGGACGGAGCGTCCCTCCATGGCCTTCTTTCCGCTGGCGGGCAGGATGCCTTCGGCGACGACTTCGGTGAGCGTCAGGCAATCGCGTCCGCGCCAGAAGCGGGTAGCTTGATCGAAGTTCAGCTTCTGTTCGACCGGCTTTTCGCCAGTTTTGTTCGACGCGAGCGTGGCGGTCATCGTTCCCTGCAGATCTTGTGACTCCGCTTCCTTGAGTTTCCAGGTCAGGCCCATCCGCTGGCAGTAGCTGGGCTCATCTTCCACGAGCAGGGCGTGGTTCTCGGCGGGAAATACGCCGACGCCGCGGCGATGATTGGCGTCGCGGTTTCGGTTATCTACCGGCAGGACTGGCACCGAAGATAGCTTCGGGTCGGGCGGCAGGAAGGCGGTGACGTGAAGAATCGTGCCGAGCGGAATGTCGCGCAGATCCCCCGGGGCGCCCTGGTATCGCACCATGCCGTAAGGCAGTATGGCGAAGGGGTTGGGTTCGGTGCTGCGAAAGATGCCAGGTCCTTGGACGCGTAGGCTGCCTCGGCGATTGGCGTGATCGACGAAGGTCAATTCGCCTTGATAGGTGTGGGCCTTCTCGAAAGGCGGAAACTTGCCAGCTTCGGGGCGGAAGGGCTCCGCCACTTGTTCTTGGTTCTTCGTTCCTGGGGCTTCGTTGGCGGCAAAGGCGCAAGCCACCATCAACGAAGAACTAAGAACCAGGAACAAAGAACGATATGCCATGAACGACGAGCAAAGAACTAAGCACTAAGAACAAAGAACATTTGTTACTAGTATTTCGGGAAGATAGCCGGGGTGGGGAAGCGGTCTTCGACGCGGAATTCGCCGTCGCCGAGGTATTCTTCGCGGGGCAGGTCGACGGCCGGCCAGAGTCCGGGACGGATACGCACGACTTTGCCGGGGCGGATGCCTTCGATGATCAGATCGGTCTCCATGGAAACCTGGATGCCGCTGCTACCCATCGGTGCGGCTCCGGGCAGTTTGACCACGTCGGCGATGGGGCCCTTGGAGGCCATGTGCGCGGGGCCGTAGTGCCCGCCGGCATGCTTCAAGGTGTTCTCGGCCGCGTTGATCAGCGCCGGATTACCTTTCAGGAAATCGGCATAGAGTGCCGGGTCCATGCCGCCGAAGAGCGTCACGGTCACCTTGGCGCGGCCAAACTTGCCATACTCCACGTTGTCTACGTGGGCGGGCATCCAGCGGCTACGAATGAATGCCTTATGCGTCTCGGTCTGATTCTGGGCGGTCCGCTGTAGCGAGGCGTCATCCAGCCAGATGTCCGAGATGTGCAGGCGCAGGAAGATGCCGTCCGGGCAAGGCTTCCAGACGAGACCGAGTCGGACGGGTTGACCATCGAGCGTTTTCTTCCCTTCGGCGATGAGGTCGGCGATGGAGAGGGCTTCGCGACCACGCCAGATGCGGGTGGCATTGTCGAAGGTCAGTTTCTGTTCGGTAGGCTTGGTGTCGCCGTCTTGCTTGGGTTCAAGCGTGGCGAGAATGGGTGTGGCCGGCTTCTCAAGGTCGACCCCTTTGAGCTTCCACGCCATGCCCATGCGCTGGCAGTAGCTGGGCTCGTCCTCGAGTAGGAGTACGTGGTTCTCGGCCGGGAAGACGCCGATCCCGCGGTAGTGGTTGGCGTCGCGATCCTTGTTGTCGAACGGCAACACGGGGACGGACGAAAGCTTCGGGTCGGGTGGCAGGTAGGCCGTGACATGCAGGATGGTGCCCAGCGGGATATCGCGTAGGTCGGCTGGCGCACCATGATAGCGTACCATGCCGTAGGGCAGCATCGCGAAGGGATGCGGGTCGTTGCGACGGAAGACCCCGACGCCGAGGACGCGGAGGCTGCCACGTCGGTTGACATGGTCGACGAAGACCAGTTCGCCGCGATAGGTATGCGCCTTCTCGAGTTCCGGGAACTTTCCGGCCTGGGGGCGGTAAACTTCGGCTGCTTGTTCCTTGTTCTTGGTTCCTAGTGCTTCGTTGGCCGCAAAGGCGCTCACAAACATCAACAAAGAACAAAGAACCAAGAACCTGTCTTTTGTCTTGTTCATAGCGCCACTACCTTATTGCTGTCGGCGAAGCGGTCGATCTCCACGCCCATGCGCTGGGCCATCAGGAGCAGGAGATTGCTCATGTGGGCGTCCGAATTGACCGGTCGGCTGCAGACCTGGTAGTGGGCCGTGGTGAGCGAGCCGTCCTGACCGAACGTGTAACCGGGGAAGTTCGCCGTCGCGCGATTGAAATCCTTGTGGGTACCGTGCTTCAGGCCGAGACCTGACCCGCCGGCGAGTACGAGAGGGAGGTTGGCGTTGCCGTGGCTGTGGCCGTACGACATGCCGCTGCCGAAGAGCGACATGGTCGAGTCTAGGAGTGGTTTGCCTCCGAAGTCCTTGGTTTCGGCGAGGCGGGTGAGGAAGTAGCTGAACTGCTCAATGGCGAAGGTGTCGTAGTTCGTGAGCTTCTCCATGTAGCCGGGGTCGCCTCCGTGGTGGCTGAGCTGGTGGCGGGACTCGGTGATGCCGATCTCTGGGATGGCGAAGGCATCGCCTTCGCCGCCGAGGCTGAAGGTGGCTACGCGCGTGGTGTCCGTCTGGAAGGCCAGGACCATGAGGTCGTAGACCGTGCGGAAATAGTCGCCAGCCTTGGTGGCCGGGACGTCGCGGTTGGTGCGCTGACGATCGGACGCGGAGATCGTGGGCAGCGGGGTGTCGAGCCAGACGTCGGCGCGGCGGGTGCGGATCTCGGCCTCGCGGACGGAGGTGAGGTATTGGTCCATGCGTCCTTTATCTTCGCTGCCCATCTTCTTTTCGAGCTGGCGGACCTCCGCGAGGTTGGCGTCGAGGACGCTGCCCTTGCGGCGGAGTTCGCGGCGCTGGGCGGCCTTGCCGCCCTTTGGTTCCTCGAAGAGGGAGGCGAAGATCTCGCTGCAGCGGCGCATCGCGGGCAGGCGGACGCCATCCGCGGTCCAGGCGAGGGAGTCCTGCGTCAGGGCGATCTCCATCGAGCTGATGCGGGTATGCTGGGCGGTGACTTCCGCCATCTTCTGGTCGACCGAGATGGTGTTACGGTCCGTGGGGCCGAGCTTGCCGCCGGTCAGCCAGGTGCTGATACAGTTATGGTGGTGGCTGAGACTACCGGGGTGATAGAGGCCGCTGATCGGGGTGACCGACTGGCGATGCTTCTCAAGCGGCTTGAGGGAGCGGGAGAACCGGTAGTCGGCGCCGGCCTCGGTGATCTGGTAGTTGAGCGAGTGGACGCCGTTCGCGAGGTAGATGAAGGCGCTGCGACGGGGCGTGGCGGTCATCTTTTCCGCGGCACGCAAGGGGAGCATGCACTCGAGGAGGGGCAGTGAAATCAGGGCGCCCATCGCGCGCAGGGCGTGGCGGCGATCGATCCGCCAGGATTGGGAGAGGTAATTAGCCATAAAGTTCTTAGTTTAAGGAAGTTCTTGGT
>QYQK01000037.1 GCA_007280935.1 Opitutales bacterium | reverse complement strand
GGTTTCAGGCCGATGGACTTCGTAAATAAAAAACCCCGGCGAACCGGGGTTTGGGAAGAAGGCCGAGGCCTCGAACTTATTCTTTAGCGGGCTCGTCAGCGACCTTCTTGCTGACCTTGACTTCAGCGGTCGTGGTGTTGCCTTCGGTCGGGGCAGCGGCGGCTTTGGTCTTCTTTTCGGCCTTGGGCGGAGGAGGCGTGCTGTCGCCGGCTTCAGGGGCAGGAGCTTTCTTCTTCGAGCCTTTTAATTCTTTGGTCACCGCGGCGGTGCCGGTCGCGGCAGCCTCGAGGGTCTTACCGTCAACCAAGGCTGGTCCGGCAGGGGCCGCACCGTCGCTGCCGATGGCGTTAAGTTTAGCGATTTCATCCATCGCGGCCTTAGCGGCGGCGTTGGCGATCTGGGTCGCGGCATCAATCGCACCGGCTGGCACGAGAGAAACGGGATCGGCGGCAGGAGCCGGAGCATCCGCTTTCTTGCCTTTCTTTTCCGAGGAGGCCGTTGGGGTGGTGCCGTCAGGGGTCACGGTTCCCTTGTTGGTCTTAGGGTTGGAAGTGCTGGCGGCGAGGAGTGCGGCGAGGAGCAGGATATTCATCTTGCGTATAATACACCCCAAAGGGGCCATAGTTTCAAGACCTGTCGGGACGGAAGATGAAGAAGACCGCGCCCAGGATGCAGAAAAAGGCCCAAAGGAAGTCCCAACGCCATTTCTCTCCCAGGAAAATCAGCATAAATGGCACGAAAATGATTAAAGTGATACATTCCTGAATGACCTTAAGTTGGGCACCGGAGAGCCCGCCGGTGAAGCCGATTCGATTAGCCGGCACCATGAGCAGGTACTCGATGAGGGCGATGCCCCAGCTCGCCAAGGCGGCGAGCCACCATGGACTGGCGCTTAAAGTTTTAAGATGGCCGTACCACGCGAACGTCATGAAGACATTGGAAAGGGCAAGGAGCCCGATGGTAGTCAGCGCGGCGCGCGAGGTGAGCACATCCATGGATGATGGTGAACGAAGGGTCGGTTAGCTAGTTAGCTCAGCGAGCCGTCCAAGCGGCGGCACCAAGATCGAAGGTGCGCAGGACAATCTCCCGTCGTCGGCGCGTATAGACGACGTGCATGACATCGTGGCCGTCTTGTTGGTCGAGCAACGCGCTGGGATAACTGACTTCGCCTTCGCCGCGCTTTAATTGGTCAAGCAGCAGCGGTTGTCCCCATTGACCCTCTTCGTTGCGCAGGACGGCATCGAGGGTTAGTCGGTTCGATCCGTGGTTGAGAATAGCGGCGACGCGGCCGTCGGAAAGCACGACGGCTTCGAGGCCAGAGTTTGGGTTGGGTAGACTCGTGGCCTTCAAGGGAGACCAAGTCCGGCCGAGATCACGGGAGGTCGATTGCGCGACGACTTTTTCGCGGGTACGAAGTAAGGCGAGGAGCTGACCGTTGGGAAGGAGGACGACCGAAGGTTGGATGGCGTTGAATGGAGGTTCGCCAGGGTTGGGGATGATTTTCTGCCAAGCTGTGGCGTCCGAAGGATCGCCAGGGTGGCTGAGAATCTCGAAATGTGGCCGCCAAGGATTGCCCAAGGTTTTATCCGCAGATTCTTCGCTGCTTCCGAAGAGCAGGGATCCGTCATGAAGTGCCAGCGCCCGGCAGCGGATGGGCCCAAGGAAAGCGGCGGGTAGCTTTTTAGCTTCAGTCCAGGTTTCCCCGCCATCATGCGAACGCTTCCAGAAGCCTTGCCACTCCGGAATAAGTTTCGAAGCCTTGTAGTAAAGGGTCACCGAACCGTCTTTGGCTGGAACGAGTACAGGATTCCAACAAGGGATTCCCTGATGATTGGCGACGGTGATCGGAATTGACCACTCGCGCGTCTGGGGGTCTCGGCGCGTGAAGCGGATGACGACATCATCGGCGCCTTCTTTCGCTCCGGAAAACCAGACCGCCATCAAGGCACCGTCCAGGGTTTTGATGACATTAGAGGCGTGGCACTCTGGTCCATAGCCATCACTCAAGACCGTTTCGCGATAAGGCGGTGGGGTTCGGGGATTCTCTGCCATGACCAAGGCGACGGAATTAAGAAAAAATAAGAGGCCCAAACGCAGAGACATACATAGAGAGATAAGTCGGTATTATCGCCTTGCAACGCCACGTTTTACCTCAGTATCGGCAGGCATGGCTGATATTCAGGAATTATTTATCCAGAACAAGGCTTGGTCGGCTTCCGTCCGCCAAGCGAAGCCAGATTTTTTTGAAACGCTGGCTCGGCAGCAATCTCCCCGCTATCTCTGGATTGGTTGTTCAGATAGTCGGGTGCCGGCCAACGAGATTGTCGGGCTTTTGCCAGGCGAGTTATTCGTCCACCGTAATGTCGCGAACGTCGTCGTGCACTCGGACCTTAATTGCTTATCGGTTTTACAGTATGCCGTCGATGCCTTGAAGGTGGAGCACATCATCGTGTGTGGCCATTATGGTTGTGGTGGCGTGCAGGCTTCGCTCGAGCGTCGTCAATTAGGATTAATCGACAACTGGCTCCGGCATGTGCGCGACGTGCATCATAAGCACGCCTTAGCCGTCGAGACGGTTTTGGGTCCGGCAAAACTCGACACCCTTTGCGAACTCAACGTCATCGAACAGGCACTTAACGTCTGTCAAACGACCGTTGTTCAAGACGCTTGGGCGCGCGGGCAGGCCTTGCAAGTCCACGCCTGGATCTACGGGCTAAAAGACGGCTTAGTAAAAGACTTAGGCTTGAACGTTGATCGGCCTGAAGCGATTACGCCCGCTTACGGGAAGGTGTTATCCCGCTACCGCGCTTAGGGGTTTTAACTAAGGAGGACTCGGCGTTGAGGAATTATTAGGAGGGAGATAGATGAAGGAATGACATTTGATGATCGTCCGCGTGAACGTTTGGTTCGTTTGGGGCCGCGAGCGCTCTTGGATACCGAACTTATCGAGTTGCTCATCGGTACCGGGACGAAAGGGTCGCCGAGTCCCGTGGTAGCGGCGGCACTTTTGACGGATGCCGGCAGCTTAGCGGCGTTGGCGACTTGGGATACGCACGACTTCGGCAGGGTACATGGCTTAGGGCCCGCCAAGGCTGCGGAGTTAGCGGCGGCGATGGAAATGGCCCGAAGAATTCGGGAGCGCGCCCATGATCCGGGAGAAAAGCTTGATGCACCCGGAAAAGTTTGGGCGCGACTGGAGCCACTGTCGGCTGGCTTGTCGGTCGAGAAGTGCTGGGTGCTCTGTCTCAATCGGCGGAATCGGTTGCTCGCTTTGCAGGAAATAAGTTCGGGTACGGCCACGAGCTCGCTCTTGCACCCGCGGGAAGTCTATCGCCAAGCGCTTAAATATTCAGCGTCCGCTGCCATCGTGGCCCATAATCACCCGAGCGGAGATCCGACGCCGAGTCCCGCGGATCGGGCGGTGACTCGCCAATTGGCGGAAGCGGGTCGGGTGGTCGGCGTGGAGTTGCTCGATCATGTCGTGATTGGTCGGCCGGAGTCCGATCCAGCTGGTAAAGGTTGGTTTAGTTTCGGTGAGGCGGGGTTGATTTAGAGGAATATCTCGGGTGCTGGACCTACTCTAATCAGACGGATGCGATGTCATCACATCCCTACCCGTCTGTCATCCGTCACCTTTACGCTGATAGCTATTTTTTAAAGATTCCCCCGCCTGTGCCGGTTCCGAATGGAGCTCCGAATTTCCTGGAGTTAAAGTGGGTGGTACGTTGCCACGGCTCGGACGAGGCCGGTCGGGTCGCACCTCCCGTTTGATATGATCGTAGGAGAAGGATGCTGCCGCGGGTATCGAACACCGCAGGGGAGGGTGAATATGACTAGTTTTCGGGGCGAAGGCAAGTCACGGACGAATTGATGGTAGATTTTTAAGGGCGGCTCCTTAGTCATGCATCATGCCCCGCTTCGCCTTGTCCTTGGCCTTGGTCGTATTATTATCGGTCGGTTGCGCTCATCAGCCGAGGCCGGATAGCGTGCCCGATGTGTACGAGGGTAAGCTGGCTCCCAAGACGGCCGTTTTGCTTCTGGAAAAAGGCGACCGTCTGGCGATTTGCGGCGATTCCATCACGGAGCAGAAAATGTATAGCCGCCTGATGGAGGCCTATATCACCGCCGCCCGCCCGGACCTCGCGGTTACTTGTCGGCAGTATGGCTGGAGCGGAGAGCAGGCTGCCGGATTTCTAAAACGAATGGATAATGACGTACTGCGTTTTAAGCCGACGATTGCGACCACCTGCTACGGGATGAACGATTTTCGCTATGTTCCACAGGACGCCGTGATTGCCGAAACCTACCGGCAGAATCAGACTAAAGTTGTCCAAGCCTTCAAGGCGGCCGGCGCCCGCGTCGTCTTAGGTTCATCGGGGACGATTCACTCGGTGCCACCTTGGGTGAAGTCGGCCAAGGGCACCTGGGAGTCGCTTAACCTCGCGCTGCTCAACTTTCGTAACATTGATATCGAAATCGCCGCTTCCGAACAGGTGGCCTTCGCCGACGTGTATTGGCCGATGCTGATTAAGGGCTACGAAGCTCGGGCTAAGTATGGGGAGACTTTCAAACTTGAAGGGAATGACGGCGTTCATCCCGGCTGGGCTGGCCATGTGGTGATGGCGAGCGCCTATCTCGAAGCCTTGGGTCTCAAGGGTAATCTCGGTGAGATCTCGGTTGATCTGGAGAAAGGTTCGGCCACGTCGAAGGAAGGTCAGCGTATCACCAAATATGAGAATGGAACGATCAGCCTGCGAAGCTTCCGGATTCCTTTTTCGTTTGAGGCGGGGGACGTGGCCAAGGATAACACCATCGCGGCAGGCGTGGCGCTTTCGGGGTTTCAGCGTAAACTAAACCGCCTGACGCTTAAGGTGACAGGCGTTAAGGCTTCGAAGGTCAAAGTGACTTGGGGTGCCGCCACGATGGAGTTCACGGCCGTGCAGGCGCTAAAGGGAATCAATTTAGCCGCCGAGTTCCCGCAGAACCCAACCGCGCCAGCATTCGCCAAGATTTGGCAGGCCGTTGGCGATAAGCAGGCCTTTGAAACGACACAGATCAAGACCCTCTTCCGGAGCAAAGAGGCCAAGGCTGACATCGAAGCCGTCGTGAAGAGTTCCGAAATCGAACATGCACGTCTGGCGTCGGCGCTTAAGGCACTGGTGCGACCCGTTGATTCGATTTTAAAGATTGAAGAAGTCCGCTGAGGTCAAGCTGGGTCGGTGATGTGGGCCTACTGGGTAAATGAAACGGGCCGCACTTGCGTGCGGCCCGGGCTATGACAGCCAACAACGAAATTTATTCCGCCGTAACGTTTTCGGCGACGCCGACGCCGAGCGTCATACCGCCGACCACCTGGACTTTTTCCATGATGATTTTTTGGATCTCTTCGAGGACCTTGAGGTTCTTCATCAGGTAATCTTTTGCCGCCTCGCGGCCTTGGCCGATGAGCTGGCCGTTATAAGCGATCCAAGCGCCCTTCTTTTCGAGAATCTTGTGTTCGATGCCGAGGTCGAGGACGGAGCCCGAACGGGAAATGCCCTCGGTGTACATGATATCGAATTCACACTCCGTAAAGGGAGGGGCGACCTTGTTTTTCACGACCTTCACCTTGGTACGATTGCCGATGACCTTGCCGGAAGGCTCTTTGATCTGACCGATACGTCGGATGTCGATTCGGATGGAGGAGAAGAACTTGAGGGCACGGCCTCCGGGGGTGGTTTCGGGGCTACCGAACATCACGCCGATCTTTTCGCGAATTTGATTGGTAAAGATACAGATGCAATTGGTGCGGCTGATGGCGGCCGTCAGGCGGCGCATCGCTTGGCTCATCATCCGAGCTTGAACGCCCACGGTGGCGTCGCCCATTTGACCATCGAGCTCTTGCTTGGAGACCAGGGCGGCGACGGAGTCGATGACGACGACGTCTACGGCGCCCGAACGGATGAGCGTTTCGACGATATTGAGGGCGTCTTCGCCAGATTCAGGTTGGGAGACCAAGAGATTATCGAGATCGACGCCGACCACCTTTGAGTAGCGAGGGTCGAGAGCGTGTTCGACATCGACGAAGACGGCGTTGCCACCTTGGCGTTGGATCTCGGCGATGATGGAGAGACATAGGGTGGTCTTACCGGAGGACTCTGGGCCGAAGATTTCGACGATACGACCGCGGGGGAGCCCGCCGACGCCCAGGGCCAAGTCGATGGCCACGGAACCGGTGGAAACGGATGAGACCTGCATCTTGGTTGCATCGCCCATGCGCATCAGGGTGCCGTCGCCGTATTGCTTGTTGATGGCGGAGAGGGCGAGATCGAGGGTCTTCTTTTCGGCGGCCTGATTGGCGGCTTTTTCCTTGGCGGTGGTTTCGGGTTTGGCTGACATAGTGGTGGGATGTGTTGGTCTTAGGGAAACTGTCCACGAGTCGCCCTCTTGCAAGCAAAATGAACAAATGTTCACTATTTCTTTTACCCCACCTTTGGGCAGGGTTTAGAAGCTAAATAAATCCCCCAGCCAATCCCAGAAACCCTCATCTTTCTTGGCTTTTACGGGAGGCTTACGGGCGGGAGTGAGGACTGGCGTCCGGGCCAGCCGCAAGGCCTTCTCGGCCTCGAGCTTCTTCAACTTTTCGAAACCTTGGGTCATCAAATCGTCCGCTAGGCTGTCGCGGAGGCGCTGCTCCGACTTGGCTCCGGCTGAGCTTTGGCAGCCGAGCACAATCGCGATGACCCGGACGTCCTTATCCTTGGCGGTGGTCACGATTGAGGCGTGCGCCGCCACCGTCCACCCGGTCTTCAACCCGTCGCAGCCGGGGAAGGACTCGAGGAGGTGGTTATGGTTGAGAAGCTCGAGTGGTTTGCCTGGCCGGCGGAGCATGTACTGCTTTGTGCTGGTGAACTTGAGTACTTCTGGAAACTGGCAGAGCGTGACCGCGAGCTTGGCCAAGTCGCGGGCGGTGGTGGTGTCGTGGGGGCCCTTGCCGTAGGTGAGGCCGTTGGGCGTCACGAAGGTCGTGCGCGTCATGCCCAGTTCGGCGGCGCGGCGGTTCATGCGGGCCACGAACACGGGGACGCTGCCGGCCCGATCGATGGCGAGGGCGACGGCCACGTCGTTGGCGGACTTCAGTAGCAGCGCGTAGAGCATCTCCTCGACCGTGAAACTCTCGCCCGGCGCCAGCCAGACTTGGGAGCCCCCGATGTCGGCGGCGGCCTTAGTGACCGTGACCCGGCTGCGTAAAGACAGCTTGCCGGCCTTGATGTCCTCGAGCACGAGGAGGGTTGTCATGAGCTTCGTCACGCTGGCGGGATGGCCCGGGAAGTCGGCTTTCTCTTCCGAGAGTACCGCGCCGGTCGCGGCGTCCACGCAGATCATCCCGTCGACGCTCGTGCCGGCGGTCAAATAGCGCGAACTGATGGCCGCCTCGGCCGGAAACGACAAACTCAGGAGGAGGGTGGCGATGGCGGCGAAGCGCACGCGCGATTGGTTAACGGACCGCGCCCGTGAGCAAGACCGATTTGCGTTAATATTATTACTGGTCCAACTTATTGGTATGCGCCTCTACCTGCTCCGACATGCCGAAGCCGACCCCGGGACGCCGGATGCCTCGCGCGACCTCACCGCTCACGGGCAGAGGCAGGTGGCCTTGCTCGCCAAGGGCGCGGGTCGGGTGCCGCTCGCGGAAGTCGACGCGATCGAGCATAGCCCACTCGTCCGCGCGGTGCGCACGGCCCAGCTGCTGCGCCTCGCGACGGGCTCGCCGCTGCCGCTTAAGGTCCTGGGTGGGTTGGAGCCCGAGCACGATCCGCGCAAGACGGCGGAGCTGCTCGCCAAGTCGCGACGCAGCCGCCTGCTGGTCGGGCATAATCCGCATCTGGCCGAACTGACGGCCCTGTTGCTGGGGCTGACGGGCGGTGCGGCGGCGATCCGTTTTCGCAAGTCTGGCCTGCTGGCCTTGGAACGGACGGCGAAGTCGACGCGTCTCCGCCCGTATGGTTCGTGGAGCCTATTGTGGATGATTCCGCCGGACCTTGCGAAATGACACGACCCGTTCTTGACGGAATGCGACGCAGCCCCGACCCTGCCAGCGTGCCCGAAAGCCGCCGACATCGCCTAATCTGGAGCGCCGTGGCCGGCGCGCACCTCGTGGCTGTCGCCGCGGTCTGGATGGGCGGGGCCCTCGGCGTCAGCGAAGCCTCGCGCGAAGGAGGCATGGTTCTGGTGACGCTCGTAGCCGAGCCGGTGGCCTTGCCGGGCGAAGCCAAGGGCGGCGAGGCCCTCGGCGCCGGCTTGCCCGTCCCCGTCGCGATGAACGTCGTCGTCGCCGTTCCATCCCCCTCGCCGGTCGTCGCCGCGCCCACTGCTACTTCGGCTCCCGCCGTCGCAGCCGTCGTGCCGACGCAGGGCGCGGTCCTCGCCGTCGTACCGGCCCCGATCTCCGAAGTATTCGTGCCGCCGGCCTTCCTTTCCCGGCATGAGCCGGCCTATCCTGAGCGCGCGCGTCGCGCCGGCGTCGAAGGCGTCGTCAGCGTACGCATCGCGCTCGCTCCGGACGGTTCCGTGCGGCAGGTCGAGCTGACGCAGAGTTCCGGCAGTCGTCTGCTCGATGATGCCGCGTTGGCGGCTGCGCGTGCGTCGACGTTTTCGCCCGCCTCGCGCAACCGGGCGCCGGTCGATGCGGAAGCCGTCGCGAGCTATCGCTTCGAGCTGCGCTGAATCACTTGGCTGAGGGGACGCGTTCCCAGGCCTTGACCCAGTCGACCTCGAAGGTGTTCTTCGAGGCGGCTTTGAGGCCATAGCCTTCCTTCGGCCGTTCGCCGTTCCAGCTTTTGACCGTCGATTCGCTGGTCAGCAGAAGGAACTGCGGCGCCTTGGAGCCGGGGCAGTTGGTATCGGCCGCGACGGTTTTTCCATCGAAGGAGAAACGATAGCCTGAGTCGTCCCACTCCACTCCGTAGTCATGCCACTCGTCTCCGACAGGGTCGGTGAAGTGTTTGTTGCTCACGTGTTTTTCGGAGGCAGGCGCGTAAGGACCCCAGTGCAGGGCGTAATAGTAAGATCCTTTCGCCACCCCGGTTGTCTCCATGATGTCGATTTCGACGCCATCTTCCGGAGCTTTCGCCGCTAGGCCGGATTTCCCATAGGTCGGTGATTGCGCCCAGAAGCAAACCTGGGTGCCAGGTTCTACGTGGAAGCGGAGGCGGGCTTCGGTCTTACCAGCGATAAGGTGGAATTTCTTTTTCGTCGTGACAAAGCCGCAATATGTCGTGCCGCCCTTGTCGGTCCACGTTGTGATCTTCAGCACGCCGTCCTTCACGTCGACCGCCTTGGGGGAGTTCACGGAATCGCGGCGCGGCCCCGTCTCGATATTCCAGGTTTTTGGGTTAAGTTCTCGGCCCTTGAAGTCATCTTCGAGCACGAGTTTAAACCTAGGTTCGGCGGCGAGGGCGGCGGCGCCGAGGAAGAGCAGCAGGGTGCGCATGTTACTTGATTTCGATGAAGCGCAGATCAGCGCCCGAGAGCAGGGCGCCGAGGCGACTCCAGTCGCCCTCCTGCAGTCCGCGGTCCATGATGAGCGCCGTGTCGGTGAGCTTGCCACCTGGAGCGCAACGGACGGACCAGAGCGGCTTACTGCTGGTCGGCAACATCGAGAAGCGGATATCGCCGACGGAGATGGCGCCGGGCAGGACGTCGTAGGAATTCCAGCCACCGGTGAAGCGGGAGAAGTCGGCGATGATGTGGGCGCCTTCGGAGAGGGCGGGCGGATTGCCGGCGGAGTCGGCGGACCAGGCGGCGCGACTTTCGCCGATCACGAGGCGCGTGGAAGTGAACGGCACGTTGCGAATCGCGGCGACTTGCCAGCGGCCGTCGTGTAACCAGACCGAGCGCCACACGATGAGGTTGGAAATCGTCGGCTTCACCGCGAGGCGTGCCGGTTCGATGTTCCTTTGAGCGAGCCAGATGCGTAGGCTCTGTTCAGCGCGCGCGTGCTGCCAAACGCCAAGCAACGCATAGGCCCCGAACCAGAGCAGACCGTAGCTCGCGAGGCGGACCGATTGCCGCCGCCAGGCCAGGATGGCTAAGACGAGTAAGGGCAGGGTGCCGAGGAGGTCGATAATCGGAAGACAATCCCAAGCATAGCGCGTTTCGTTGAACGGCCAAAGCAGCATGGTGCCGTAGCTCGTGCAGCCATCGCAGAGCAGGTGGGTCAGCGCGCCGGCGAGGCCCGGCAGGAATAGTGCGCGCCAGCTGACGTTGTGAGGGCGGCGGAAGAAGAGCGACGTGAGCCACGCGCTGAGTAGCGCCCAAATGGGCATGAAGACGAAACTGTGGGTAAAGTGGCGGTGCCACCGAAAGGCTACCAGCGGGTCGCCGGATTGACGGATAAAGACGTCGAGGTCCGGGGCTTCGGCGGCGAGCAGGCCGGCGAGTGCGGCGGCTGGAAGCGAGCTACCGCGGCGATGGACGATAATGCCGGCGGTAATGCCCAAGGCGGCATGCGTGACGTTATCCATGCCGATTAGCCTAGGTGGCGGTGGCGGGGAAGTCAGTTGGATTTATATTTCATTTCCGCTTCTTCGGGCTGGATATTTTTGGGAACTAAGGCCGCCTGAAGAGCACTCACTCTGATGACCCTTTCCCGCGTAGCTGCTGCCGTGCGTTGCTCATAGGTGTTTCGACGCTGGCGGTCGAATCGCCGGTCAAGGTGGCTTAAATGCTTCCCTCCCAACGCCCAGCCTTGACCGAGCCTAGCCCTCGGACAAAACTCCCCTTTCCCAATCCCCACATCCTACCATGCGCTTCGGCCTTAATACCTTCCTCTACGCCTCGCCGTTCACCAACGAGAGCGTTTCCATGTTCCCCAAGTTAAAGAAGTGGGGTTTTGATTCAGTCGAAATTCCCGTGGAAGATCCGTCGCACGTCGACCCGCGTTTCTTGAAAGCCGCCGCGGCGAAGGCTGGCCTCGCGATCGGTTCCATCTGCGCTTGCATGGGCCCGGGACGAGATTTGCGCGGCAACGCGGCCGATCAAGCCAACGGCCGGAAATATATCAAAGCCTTAATCGACCAAGCCGCGGAGATGGGCTGTCCGCGTTTGATTGGTCCGCTCTATTCCGTGGTCGGCTTGATCGGCGCCCATGATGACAAGACCAAGGCCAAGCATTTCAAACTGGTGGTCAAGAATCTCAAGGAGCTCGGCAAGCATGCGCAGCAGAAAGGCATCGAGCTCGATATCGAGCCGCTGAATCGTTTTGAAACCGACTTCCTGAATACCTGTGACCAAGGCCTCCGCCTCGTTAAGGCGATCAACCTACCCAACGTGAAGCTCCACCTCGACACGTTCCACATGAACATCGAGGAAAAGAACCAGGCCGCTTCGATTATCAAGGCTGGCAAGCACCTCGGCCACTTCCATGCCTGCGGTACCGATCGTGGCACGCCTGGCGGCGACTCGCTCGACTGGAAGCCCATCGTCGCGGCACTCAAGAAGATCGGCTATAAGAACGACGTCGTCATCGAGTCTTTTACCACGGACGTGAAAGTCATCGCTCGGGCCGCCGCCATCTGGCGCAAGATGGAGCCCCATCGCGATGACATCGCCGTCAAGGGCCTGAAGAACCTGCACCGTTTCTTCGGCAAGCAGAAGTAAGCGATCCTTTACCCCACAGATCCATGAAATACCCTCTCGCCCTCTTTGCGTTCGTGACACTTTGTGCCACGGTTTCCGCTGAAGACAAAAACCTCTTCAACGGCAAAAATCTCACCGGCTGGAAGGGCTTGGATTTCTGGTCCGTCAAGGACGGTGCCATCACCGGCCAGACGACCGCTGAGCACCCGACCAAGGGCAATACCTTTCTGATCTGGGACGGAGAAGTCGCCGATTTCGAACTCACCCTCCAATACAAGATCGTCGACCTCGACGGCAAGTCCGAGAAGTTCGGTAATTCGGGGATTCAGTATCGCTCCAAGGTCGTCGACGAGAAGGGTTTCGTCGTCGCTGGCTATCAGGGCGATTTCGAGTGCGGTAAGGCCTACTCCGGCATCCTTTACGAAGAGAAGGGGCGCGGCATTCTCGCCAAGCGCGGCGAGAAGGTCGTCATCCATGAAGGCAAAGACCCCAAGAAGCCAAAGCTTGAGGTGACTGGCTCCGTCGGGAAATCCGACGAAATCCAGGCCAAGATTAAGGCAGCTGATTGGAACGAATATCG
>QYQK01000123.1 GCA_007280935.1 Opitutales bacterium | reverse complement strand
GGGGACGATGGCGATTTCGCCGCTCTTGCCGGCCTTCAAGGCATCCTCGCGCTGGTCCAGACGCAGTTCGCCTTTGCGCGCCTTGGAGTCGAAGCCGTGACAGTGGAAACAGGTGTCCGACATGATCGGACGGATGTCGCGGTTGAAGCGAACAGTGTCGGCAGGTTCGCCGGCACCGTAAAGGCCGACAGCAAGCAAAGGTGCGACGAAAGGCAGGACGCGCATGGGGGTGTCTTTATGACAACCCTGCGACCTATGGGTTTCAATGGATTTCCTTAAAAAAACTCAGCGTGCCTGCCAATTGACGGCATCGATGACCACGTAGCCTTTCGCGCCTTCGTTACTCACGCGGACTTGGGCGGCTGGAGTGTCGGAGAAATCGTAAATTCCGAGGGAAACGAGCCCATCGGCGGGTCCTTTGGTAAGATTGATCACGACATCGGTTTGGCCGTTGGCGTGAACGATGCGGATCGGGGCGTTGGTCGCGCGATTGCCGTTGGGGACGACGGCCATGTAGACTTCATATTTGCCTGCCTTGGGGAGTTTAGCCTCGAAGGTGGCGGTGGCAGGCCCGTTGGCGCCCTTGTTGTCATGACGATAGCCTTCGCCGTGGTAACCTTTACCTGCCTGGCTCATCGCCCAATGGCCGGTGAGTTTCGCCTCCGCATCGTCGACGGTGGTGCCCGGGAGACGTTTGGCGACGGCGTGGTCGTCTTCCATCGGCGGGTATTTGGAAAGGTCGACCGGCTTGCTCAACACCTGCCCGTCGGCGAGTAATCTGGCTTTGAGATCGGCGTACGAAATATCCTGTACGGCGATCTTGCCGTCGATGGCCATGACGGCGGCGGTGGCAGCGGATTGCCCGAGAATCATGAAAACGGGCTCCATGCGGATTGAGCCGTAGGCGATGTGTGTGGCGCTGCAGGCCACAGGTACGAGCAAGTTCGAGGCTTGGCCTTTCTTGGGCGTCAGGCTGCCGTAGGCGATTTCGTATGGCCCGCGTGGCGAGACACCGATGTCGCCTTCGTTTTGCACGAAACCTTCGGGGGTGACGTAGCGCTGGGTGTTGTGCGAATCAATCATGTAGGAACCCATGCCCACAGAGTCAGGCGTAGGTTTCACTTTGGTGAGTTCGTTTTCAGTCATGACGAAAGCTCCCATCATCCGGCGCGCTTCGCGGACGTAAATCTGGTGCGACCAGTTACCGTTATCCTTAAATTCGTCTTTGGGCAGGCCCCAGGTATTCATCTTTTCGCGGACATCGGCGGGGACGCGTGGGTCGGTGCAGATGAAATAGAGGAGGCCTTTCTGGTAGGTCTCATGTTCCGTGATAATTTCCTTCCGCCGTTCGTAGCTGGCTTCGGGGTAATCGTAATTGTAACCAATGTTATCAAAGCTGAAGCCGCCGTGATTATTCGTGTCGGTCTTGCCGTTGGGGATTAGATCGAACTTCCCGAAAGTTTCCTTCCAGCCGGCGGCGTAGGCGCGCGCGAGGACTTCGTATTGCTTTGGGTCGTAACCGACTGGAGCCGTGAAAGGGATACGGTTTTCAGGGACGTCGGTCAGGCACATCCGGAAGCAATAGGCCTGGACGCGATGGTCGGCTTCGCCTTTGGGCGTCGGGGGTACCGGGGTGACGCGTGCGACGCCGCCGCTCTTGGGGTCCCCCGGCGTGTTGTAGGCGCTGATCTCGCTGGCGAGTACCCCGAAGTGGTGACGGTGGTGCAAAACGCCTACCTGCGAGCCATTATGCTTTTCGTTGAATTCGGCATTCGCTTCGCGACCGACATGATAAGAAACCCCGGCGGCGGCCATGAGGTCGCCTTCATAGGTCGCGTCGATGAAAACCTTTCCGGCGAAGGACTTACCTGAGAGCATCGCGATCGAGGCAATCCGACCGTTTGCAAGGCGGACGCCTTTGGTGCGATCGAGCCATTCATTGCGGAGGACGGGGATAGCGAATTCTTTGACGTAATCTTCGAAGACCTTCTCGGCGACGCTGGGTTCGAAAATCCACATCGTGCGTTCCTGCTGGTCCATCGCCACAGTGCCCTGGCCTTTATTGCCGAAGGTCTCGCGCTTCTGGTGCACCCACGTTTCGGGCTGCTGATAGTATTGCCAGACGCGGTGGTAGAAGTTGCGAGACAGGCCGCCGATGACGGATTTATCACCGCTGTCGGTATAGCCGAGGCCGCCGCTGCTTAGGCCGCCGAGGTGGCGATCGGGGCCGACGATGACCACGGACTTCCCCATCTTCTTCGCCTGGACGGCGGCGATGACGCCGGCGGAGGTGCCGCCGTAGACGACGACGTCATAGCTCTCGGCTGCGGTGAGGCGCGGGATGAAGAGGCAGAGCAGGAAGAGGCGGAGGAGCATGGACTAAGAGGGGTAGGGGAGGGGGTAGGGGTGGAACACCGACCCAAGGAAGCTTAGCGGCTCGCGGACTGCTTCGCGATGAAGTTCAGGATAGCGAGACGGGCTGGGTCATCGAGGTTACGGATATTATGTCCGACGGTGCTGTGATCGCGATCGTCGACGCGTACCGAATAGTTCTCGGTATGGCCGGCAGATTTCAAAGTCGCCACGAAGAACATGTTCTCCTCAGCGCGGCTGAGCATGTCGTTCTGGGCGTAGATCGTAAGAATGGGCGGTATGGATTTTTTAATATAGAAAGCGGGTGCGGCTTCGTCGCAGGTGATACCGAAGCGTGACTGGCCGCGTTCTTCACGGATCGTGTAATGAGTGAGTACCTGGGCGCTGACCTGGGCGATGCCGGCGACGGATCCTAGGGTGAGGCCGTGGGGCTTGAGGCGATTCGGGTCCATGCCGACGAGCAGGGCGAGGGTAGCGCCGGCAGAATGGCCGCCAATGAAGACCTTGTGCGGGTCGCCGCCATGTTCGGCGATGTGCTTCACCGTCCAGGCGAAGGCTGCTGCGGCATCGTCGACGTAGGCAGGGTATTTCACCTTCGGGCTGAGGCGGTAGTCCGGCGTGACGACCGCCACGCCAGCTTGGGCGAGGCTTTCGCGAATCTCGGCGCAGTATTCTGTCGGTACGTCCTTTGATCCTTTCTTTAGTCCACCGCCATAGAACCATACATAAGTGGCGTAGCCCTTGGCTCCGGCAGGGACGGTCAGGTCGAGCTTACAGCGTTCTTGCTCGTAGGGCGTCTGGGAGATGACGTCATCCTTATAGCTGATGTCCTTGATCACCTTGGTCTCGATCGCCGTAGCCGTTGTAGCGGCGAAGCAAAGCAGCAGGCCGAGGAGGTGCATCAGGCGATGATTCCTTTGACGATATTGCCGTGGACGTCCGTGAGTCGGTAATCTCGCCCGGCATTACGGAAGGTAAATTCTTCGTGATTGAAGCCCAGCAGGCGGAGGATTGTGGCGTGCAGGTCGTGCACGTGGACGACATCCTTGGTGGCCTTGAAACCGAATTCATCGCTCTCGCCGTAGACCGTGCCGGCTTTGACGCCGCCGCCGGCCATCCACATCGTGAAGCCGTGGCTGTTGTGGTCGCGGCCGTTGATCTTGCCGGCGTTGGATCCCGGAGTCGGAAGTTCAACGGTCGGGGTGCGGCCGAATTCGCCACCCCAGATGACGAGGGTTTCGTCGAGCATGCCCAGGCGTTTGAGGTCGGCGAGCAAAGCGGCGATGGGTTGGTCGGCTTCGAGGGCGAGACGCTTATGGTTCTTTTCGATGTCGTCGTGGCTGTCCCAAGGTTGACCAGCGCCATGCCAGAGTTGGATGAACCGGACGCCACGTTCGGCGAGACGGCGGGCAATGAGGAATTGGCGGCCGAGGTTCGTGTCGCCGTACATCTCGCGGGTCTTTTCGGATTCGCGACCGACGTCAAAAGCATCCGTGGCTTCGAGTTGCATGCGATAAGCCATCTCGAAGGATTGGGCGCGGGCTTCGAGGGCGGCGTCCATGGGGCGCGTGGCTTGGTGGGCGGCGTTGAGTCGGGCGAGCAAGTCGAGTTGCTTGCGTTGCGCGGGGCGCGACAGGCCGTGGTTACGGATGTTCTCAATCAGTTCGTCAACGTTACGTTTGGAGGTGTCGACATAGTTGCCTTGGTAGACTCCGGGGAGGAAACCGCACTGCCAGTTCTGCGTCTCTTGGATGGGGAAGCCGCCGGGGCAGAGCGTCATGAAACCGGGAAGGTTTTCGTTTTCGGTGCCCAATCCGTAAGTCACCCAGGAGCCCATCGAGGGCCGGACTTGGCGGGCTTCGCCGCAATTCATGAGTAACAAGGAAGGCTCATGGTTCGAGACGTCGGCCTTCATCGACCGGATGACGCAGAGGTCGTCGGCGTGTGCGGCGGTCTTTTCGAAAAGCTCGCTGACCTCGAGGCCACTCTTACCGTAACGTTTCCAGGTGAACGGCGAGCGGAACGCGGCGCCCGTCTTACGTTCGGTGGCAATGTAATCCCCTGGCAGCGTCTTGCCGTGGTATTTATCGAGGGCGATTTTACGGTCGAAAGTGTCGACCTGCGAAGCACCGCCGTTGGCGAAAATATGAATCACGCGCTTGGCCTTGCAGGGAAGCGGGGGCTTACGGGCGGCGAGGGGGTGGAGCGGGTCCACCTTGATCTCGGTGCCACGGAGTTCCTGCTGCAGGAGCGAGGCCATGGCTACGCCGCCGAGGCCCATGCCGACCCGGCGGAGGAACTCGCGGCGGGAGCCGAGGGAGAGTGGGTTAAGATGGTTCATTAGTCGGCGAAGATGAATTCGTTACTGGTGAGGAGGACTTGGGCGAACGTGGACAGTGGAGACTGACGTTCGGGCTTCTTGCCGAACTCGCCGGCGGCGGAGGTGAGGACTTCGCCCGTCTTGGCGTCCTTGATTTCCGGAGACCAAGAGAAGCTGTCGCTGTTGGAGCCAAGGAAATTATCGGCGATGAAGTCGATGCTCTCACCGGCGGCGAGTTCGACTTCCGCGAGGTCCACGGACAAGGAGGCGCCGCCCTTGGTCACGACTTCGGAGAGGATGCCTTTGCGGGCGGTGACGATGCGGGCGCGGACGCCGTCGCTGGCCTTGCTGCTGACGGCGAGGGTTCCTTCGATGCGATACTTGCCAGCGCTGCCTGCCGTCCAGCGTCGGATGACGGCAGTGGCGTCGGTCTTGTCGCCTGGGTGTCCGCCCTTGGCTGTGAGGAAGGTATGGGCGAACTCCTTGTCCGGCACCTTGTCGGAGGGCGAGATGCGATCCTTGGCCTGGACCTTCATCTCGGTGAACGCAACGGTCTTGGTCGCGGCATTCCAGCCACCGTAGCCATTACGCCAGCTCGCTGGTGCTGGCGCTAATTCTGCTTCGCGGAGATAGTCCAGGGCGAGGGCGAGCTCATTCTTATTTGGCGAACGACCGAGCACCGAAAGGTAGAGGGCCTTTACTTTCGCCTCGCTCGAGGGCAGGGCGCCGACCTTGGTGACGAGGGCTTCGGCTTGGGTGCGCGCGAACGGATGGTTCATCATCCAGAGCGCCTGCTGCGGCGTGGTGGTCTGGTTGCGCTTCGGGACGTGATAGTCGGGATTGGCGAAGTCGAACGTCCGGAAGAACGCGGGGAGGTTCTGGCGATCGATGCTGCCGTAGAGTGTGCGGCGCGGCTCGGAGAAGTTCGCTTCGAGATTGAACGGCTGGCCGCCGATCTTGGCGGCATCCAGTCGTCCGGCGACGCGCAGCATACTGTCGCGCATGGCCTCGAAGTCGAGGCGACGGCGTTGGGCGCGCCAGCTCAGGTCATTGTCGGGATCCTTGGCCAAGCCTTCGGGGCGCACGTCGACCGTCTGCAGGAAGGTGCGGGAGAGGACGATGGAGCGGATGAGCTTCTTCATGGACCATTCGTCCTTCATGAAGGTCGAGGCGAGGTATTCAAGCAGCTCGGGGTTCTTCGGCAAAGGCGTCCGGACGCCGTAGTCGCTCGGGGTCTCGACCAGGCTACGGCCGACGAGTTCGGTCCAGATGCGATTGGCCATCACGCGGGCGGTGAGCGGGTTTGTCTTGCTGGCGATGGCGTTGGCCATGTCGAGACGTCCGCTGCCTTCGGTGAATTCCTTCACCTTTCCGTCGGTGAGCACTGCTGGGAATTGGCGCGGTACGGTCTTGCCTGGGCGCGAGGCGCTGCCGCGGACGAAGACCACGCCCTGGACAGGCTTAGGTTTATCGATCAGCACCATCGCATGCGGTGGGCTTTTTGGACTCGTGGCCTTGAAGCCCGTGACGTCGATCTCGAGCTTATTGCGCGTGTTGCGGTCGGCGACGTTGTAAGTCGGGACCAGTGAAGCGGCGGTAATGGAGGTTGGGCCGTTGGGATCCTCGATTAGGTCGCGCCATATTTTCCATTCGGTTGTGTTTTTGTCGGGCTTGTGAGCGGCGGATAATACGTTGGCGTAGGCGGCGGTGAGGTCTGAGAATTTTTTTGGCGCTTTTTTAAGGAGTTCAGCACGTAGGAGTGGGTCCTTGAATATCTCGGGCTTGGCCAGCAGGGCGGAATATTTCGCGACGAACTGTTCGTCCGGAATTTCTTTTAATTGAAACCAACCGCCCCAGATCGGGTCATTGTCGGTCAGCTTGGATTTCAAGACGCGCTGCCAGCCGGTCAGCACGGTCGGGTAGAGGTTGGTGCGTTTGGCTTCCTGGGTGTAATTGAACTTTGGTTCTTTTGCGGCCCGTAGCATCAGCGTCAGGTAGGCGGCCGTCTTGGTCGCATCATAAGAATTTTCGCGGCGGCTCGCGATGAAGTCATCGAGCTTCTTTTGCAGTCGAGTCAGTTCGATTTCGAATTCTTCGGTTTCCTTCGTGCGCGTAAAGGGTTTGAGCGGCGGCAGTTCCTTGGGTTCTTGGCTCGAATTGAAGATCGAGTAGAGCGAGTAGTATTCCGTCGTGGGCAAAGGATCGAACTTATGGTCGTGGCAACGGGCGCAGGCCATCGTGAGGCCCTGAGTGCCTCGCATCACCACATCGATGCGGTCGTCGATGATGTCCGGGGTGCTGTTCAGGAAGCGTCGACCCAGCGTCAGGAAGCCGAGGGCGGCGAGGTCGCGATTGTTTTCGGGGTCTTTGGCGATCTGGTCGGCCGCGATTTGCAGGCGCAGGAACTGGTCGTACGGCAGGTCTCTGTTGAAAGCATTCACGACCCAGTCGCGGTAAGTGTAGGCGTAGGGGTAACGGCGCTCTTCCTGAAAGACGTAACCCTTCGTGTCGGAGTATCGGGCGACGTCGAGCCAGTGGCGGGCCCAGCGTTCACCAAAGGCCGGCGCGGCGAGAAGGCGGTCGACGAGCTTCTCGGTGGCTTGCGCATCCTTGTCGGAGACGTAGGCGGAGATTTCCTCGGCGGAAGGATTGAAGCCCCAGAGGGCGAGCGTCAGGCGGCGGATGACGACTTCGCGCGGCGCCTCCGGATTGAAGTCGAGTCCGGCAGACTTCAGCTTCGCGAGTACGAAACAATCAAGAGGTTGGCGGACCTTGGCTTCTTCGGCCGGAGCGAGGGTGGGCGTCGCAGGAGTCTGGACGGTCTTGAACGCCCAGTGTTTGCTCGGGTCATGTGCGACCGGCGAAGACTCGGACGGCCATGGCAGTCCTTGGCGGACCCATTCGGTCAGCGCCGCAATCGCCTTGGGCGAGATCTTCTCGTCGGCGCTCGGCATGGCTTCGACGTCCTTCACCTTGGCGTGGTTGATTGCGAGGATCAGGCGGCTGACCTCCGGCTTACCGGGGACGACGACGGGCCCAACTTCGCCGCCCTTGAGGATGAGCTCACGGGAATCAAGACGGAGGCTGGACTTCTGTTTCTTGGGTCCGTGGCACTTATAGCAATTATCGGCGAGGACCGGGCGGACCTCCTTTTCGAAGAACTCGATTTGAGCTGCGGTCGGACTGGGCGTGGTATCGGCGGCAAGGCCCAGGAGGGGGGCGAGCAAAACGGCGAACAAGGCAGGGCGAAAAGGCATGCTTGATAAGTGTAACAGGCAGGAAAGGGGAAAGTTCCTTAAAGGTGCTGGGCATCAGTGGGATGTAAAGCCGAGGATGCATTATGCCCCCCATTGCTCATTTTCCTTCCAACCTTGAGTTAAATCGAGTGTCTCAATGGCAACCCCGACCCCATGCGCACACCCTCCGTCCGTTCTCTGCACCTGCCTGTCTTTTTGGCTGCCTTGGCCTTACCGCTGGCGTCCTTGGCTGAGGTTAAGCCCATCGCCCAATCCGCTGACTTACATGCTAAGGATAAGGTCCGCTTGGTCGATCTCGCGGCCGACCTTAAGGGTGCGAAACAGCTTTATCTGGTCGTGAATGACCTCGGCGACCAGGCCTGTGACTGGTCCGACTGGCTTGAACCGGTCTTGGTAATGGCCGACGGCACGACCAAAGACCTAACGACTTTGACATGGAAGTGGGCCGAGGCTGGCAGCGGTAAACCGGCGGTCGGTAAAAATTACTCCGGCGGCCCATTAAAGGTCGCTGGTAAGGTTTATACCAAAGGTGTCGGAACCCATGCTAATTCCGTCATCGGTTACGACCTTCCTGCCGGGGTGGTCGGTTTTCGCGCCAAGGTCGCTATCGATGACGGCGGTGCAATCCGTAACGGCAAGCCTTCGAGCGCCGACGTTCGTTTCATGATCTTTACCGAAGCTCCCGGTAATCTGAAACTCGTCGATTTTGATGCAGGACCTACCTTGCTAGATCCCCAGATGTTCACGGTACCCGAAGGTTTCGAGGTCACTGTCTGGGCGACTTCTCCGCAGATTTTTAATCCGACCAACATCGATTTTGATGAACGCGGCCGCATGTATGTCGCTGAAGGCGTCAACTACCGCAGCAAGGCCGGTCGCCGCAAAGAAGGTGACCGTATCGTCGTCCTTGAGGATACCACCGGTGCGGGCAAAGCAGATAAGGTGACGGTCTTCACCCAGGATGTTAATTTGGAATCGCCCTTGGGCGTAGCGCATATCGACGGCAAGATTGTCGTCTCTCAGCCGCCTGATTTAATTCTGTATACCGACGTTAACCACGATGGTATCTTTGATCCGGCGGTGGATAAGAAGTCGGTGCTGCTCACGGGTTTCAATGGACGCCAACATGACCACAGCTTGCACAGCCTGACAGTCGGGCCGGATGGTCGATGGTATTTTAATCAGGGTAATACCTGCGCTCAATTTACCGATAACTCGGGTAAGACTTTCCGAATCGGCAGCCCTTATGCCCACGGCGAAGCGACCAAACAGGTCGCCGATTCCACCAAGATCGCCGGTCTCCGGAGCGATGATGGCAATATCTGGGTCGGCGGATTCACGGTGCGCATGGAGCCCGACGGTACCAAGGCCAAGATCATGGGCCACAATTACCGCAACAGTTTCGAACAGACGATCAATTCGCTGGGTGATATTTATCAGAGCGATAACGACGATCCACCCGCTTGCCGCGTGACTTTGGTCATGGAAGGTGGCAACGCCGGCTTTGCTTCGGCGGACGGCCAACGTTCGTGGGGCGCCGATAAGCGCCCGGGCCAAGAAACTCCGGTCGCCGAATGGCGTCAAGACGACCCGGGCACGATGCCCGCGGGCGATGTCTACGGCGGCGGCTCGCCGACCGGCGTGGCCTTTTATGAAAATGGTGCGCTTGATTCGAAATGGAACGGCCTGCTTCTGGCCTGTGAAGCCGGCAAGAACGTGGTGTTCGGTTATTTCCCCAAACCCGATGGTGCGGGCGTGAAACTCGAACGTTTTGATTTCTTTACCTCGAACAAAGATAAAGAATGGGCGGGCTCCGACTTCCTGGGCGGTAAGCCCACCGGAATATTGAAGACCAAGTTCCGTCCCAGTGATGTGACGGTCGGTCCTGATGGCGCCATTTACGTGGCTGATTGGTTTGACCCCGGCGTGGGTGGTCACGCGACGCGCGATAACAGCATGTCAGGTACGATCTATCGGATCGCTCCCAAGGGTTTCAAATCCGTAGTGCCCAAGATCGACCTCGCTACGACCGAAGGGCAAATCGCCGCTTTGAAGAGTCCGGCCCCTAACGTCCGTGGCGCTGGCTTTGCCCGACTTAAGGCCCAAGGTGCGGCCGCTGTGCCGGCCGTGGCTGAATTGCTGAACGATGCCAACCCATACCTCTCCTCCCGTGCCGTGTGGTTATTGGCTCAGCTTGGCGCTAAGGGTGAAGCGCTGGTCCGCGAGCAGTTAAAATCGAAAGACGATACCCGTCGCTTGGTGGCCTATCGCGCGCTTCGTGCCGCTGACCGGGATGTTTTCGCTTTAGCTCAGGCTCATGCGGAAGATTCCTCTGCCGCGATTCGTCGCGAAGTCGCGCTGACGCTTCGAGATTTCAAAGGCCCCGAAGCCATTCCGTTACTCGTGAAGATCGCTCAGCAGTTCGACGGCAAAGACCGTTCCTACCTTGAGGCCATCGGGCTCGGCTCGACGGATCGCGAAGCCGAGGTGCATGCCGCAATTGCCAAAGAAATGTCGACTCCGGCTCTTAAGTGGTCCGCCGCTTACGATTGGCTGACCTGGCGCTTGCACCCCGCTTCGGCGGTGCGCGACGTCCGGGCTCGTCTCTTATCCGGTAAACTGACTGAGATCGAGCTCAAGCGCGACCTCACCACGCTGGCGTTTACGCGTAGCGCTGAAGCTGCGGGCACGATGGTCGAGCTCTCCCTCAATAAGTCCTTCGCTCAGGCCGACCTTGCCAAGTGGTGGGTTGGTAATCGCAAGGCCAGCCTCTGGAAGGCTTTTGATGTCGATGCGATCGTAAAGGCTCACGGCGGAGATGCCTCCGCGGCTAAATTGGTCGGCTCCGATCTTGCGCCTGAGCCTGCTGGCTCCAAGCCTCTCGCCTCGGTTGAGGTCATCACCGCGTTGAAGGGTGATGTGGCCCGTGGCAAAGCCGCCTCGGCGGTCTGTCAAGCTTGCCATAAGTTCGACGGCACGGGGATCGACTTCGGCCCGGATCTCACCACCTACGCCAAGCAGCAGTCGCTCGAGACCCTCGTCCTCAATATCTCGCAGCCGTCCAATAACATCTCGCATGGCTTTGAAGGCACGCGCGTGGTGCTCGATGATGGTATGGTCATCACCGGTATGGTGCTTTCGTCGGGCGATCCGCTCATGATTAAATCTATGGGGGGCCTCGTGCAGTCGATTCCCCGGGCCCGGGTGAAGGAAGAGAAAAACCTCGACCGCTCGCTCATGTTCACGCCGGCCCAGATGGGTCTTACGGAACAATCCGTCGCCGACCTCGCCGCCTATCTGCGGAGTCTCTGAGGGCAAAGAAGGGGACAAGCTGGCCCGCTGGCCGGTTGACCAGGATGTGAAAGGGTCGGGGTCTGCGGACTTCGGCCCTTATTTTTGCCTGTCCCTGCCCCTGTCCGTGCCCCTATGAATCTATCCATGCGCTTGCCCCTTGTCGCCCTATTCCTCTCTGTCGGTCTGCTTTTGGGTCAGGCTAAGAAGCCGGCCAAGAAAACGTCGACGCCGGCCGTTGCCGCCGAAGCGCCCGGTCCGTGGATCTTGGGCACCGTCGGTGTCGGCAAGCGTCCAGATGGTACCATCGAATCAACGGGCTACAAGGGGCTCGCCCTCAAGCTCGGCGCCGAAGGCAAATTCGCCATCGCCTATGACTTGGAGCTTTGCCGTCCGCTCGGCGGTTGGTCCGGTAAGTTTACTACGGAGATGAATCTGATGTCACGTGGGGATTACCCCACGGCGATGGGCGAGACGATTTTTGCCGTCACCGGCGATGTCGCGGGCTTCGAACCCGGGGTCGATGCAAAGGAATTAACGGCACGCAAGGGCTATGGACCGCTCGCGCAGGGCAAGGTACGCTTCAAAGGTTTCCATAATGCCGGTAACAAAATCGTGCTGACGTGGGATGTCGGCGGCGTGCTGGTCTACGAAACGTCCGAAGTCGTGAAGGTTTCTCAGCATGAATTCATCGTGCGCACGATCGAGGTCAGCCCCAGTAAGTCAGGCGTTACGATTTTGGCTCCGCTCCCGTATGCTCAGTCGCACATCACGGCCGTCGTGACTTCTTCGGCAGGTAGTAATCAAACGGCCAAGCTCGGCGACCGCGACGTCTTGCGCGTGGCTCCCGCGTCGACGCCTACCCTCGTACGTATCGCTTATGTGCCTGAAGGTTCGGTGGCGCAGATCGCTGGCACCCCATCGACCGAAATTCCGTCCGCTTTGCTCGCGAAGACCGATCGTCTCTGGCCGCAGACGGTCGAGACCAAGGGTGAACTTTCGACCAAGAAAGACGAGGCCTACGTCGTCGATAAGATTAACCTGCCCGAGACCAATCCTTGGAAGGCCCCTTTGTTCACCTCGGCCTTGGATTTCTTGCCGGATGGCCGTGCCGTAGTCTCCACCTTCCATGGCGATGTCTTTGTCGCCTCCGGTATCGACGATAAACTTGAGAAGATCACCTGGCGGCGCTTCGCCAGCGGTCTCTATCATCCCCTCGGCCTCAAGGTCGTGAAGGGTGAGATTTATGTCACCTGCCGGGATGGCATCTGGCGGTTGCATGACAGCGATGGCGACGGCGAGTGCGACACCTATGAGGCTTTTAATTTCGACGTCATGGTGACGATGAGCTTCCACGAATTCGTCTTCGACTTACAGACCGACCCCGAAGGTAACTTTTACTTTATCAAAGCCGGTCCCGTACGTAAGGGCGGTCGTGGTTTTGATGATATCTGCGATCACCACGGCTCGCTCTTCAAAGTCTCGCCTGACGGTAAGAAGTTCGAAGTCATCGCCACCGGTTTTCGCGCCCCTAACGGCATCGGCATCAGCCCGACCGGCCAGATCACCACCGGAGATAACGAAGGCACCTGGACGCCCGTGTGCCGTCTCAATTGGGTGAAACAAGGCGGCTTTTATGGCGTCGTTGATTTGGCGCATCGTGCGACCCCGCCCGCGGATTATGATCGCCCGTTGTGCTGGTTCCCCAAGGACGTCGATAACTCGAGCGGCGGCCAGGTCTGGGTGACCTCCGATAAGTTCGGCCCGTGGAAGGATCGCTTGCTGCACCTGAGTTACGGTACCTGTTCGCTCTATGGCGTCATGG
>QYQK01000094.1 GCA_007280935.1 Opitutales bacterium | reverse complement strand
GCTCAGTTCAGGCCCCTTGCGTGCTCGTCTCCGCCCTGTTCGTCCAGTTTCCGCTGGGCGTCGAGGCGGGCGAGTTCGTCGGCCACAGCCTTGATGCGCTGATCTTGAGAAAGGCACTCGAGCAGGGCCCGGCGCGTATCGGCGTCGGCGACGAGGTGTCCGGCCGCGGCATCGGCCAGTGCACCAGGCTGATTGGCCAAGCCGCGCAGGCGCTGCATCATCGGCGCGGCTTCTTCGCCGAGCTCGCTGACGATGTTCTCCGCGAAGGCGAGCACGCGGGCGATGTCGCGCGTGCTGCCAATCAGGTCGGTCGAGGCTTCGTCGACGACTGGGACGATCTCGAGCTGCGGATACGGCGTCTTGCGTTTCACCTTGATGACGCGTGCGCGGCGCAGGCCTTCGAGGATGATGTGCGAAGTGCCGTCCTCGAGCTCGACGTGGCCGACGATACGACCGACACACGTGAAAGGGCAGGGTGGTTCGTCGTTGTCAGGTGAAAGGCTTTCCTCATCCAGTTGCGAGATCGCGAACATGCGGTTACCGGCGAGCGCTTCTTTCAGCATCTTACGATAGCGCGGCTCGAAGATGCGCAACGGCAGTAGCTGCTGCGGCAAGAAGACGCAGTTACCCAAGGTCATGACGGGAACGACGACGGTGGGAACCATGGGGCCGATAATGACAGGATTACCCCCGAAGGCAAACGATGGAGTAGCTAATCGAGTATGGAGTATCGAGTATGGGGTTCAGGGGGAGTGAAACCCTATACTCAATACTCTGAACTCTATACTCCGTAAGCTCGGCCTGGCCGAGCTTACTGCCACTGATCCAGAAAAAGTCGTTTAGGGTCTGGATTATCGGACTCGGCGAAATAGACGCCCATCTTTAAGGCCGGCAGGTAATGAGCTCCGGGTTTTTCTTTGGAACGGGCTTTAATTTCGGTAAGCAGGCTCTCCGGGGATCGACCGGCCAGCTGATCGACGCGATAATAACCGGCGTCGAGCAACTCGCGAGCGACTTCGACCGGGAAGCGCGAGATGCGCATGAACGGACTGCACACAGCCTCCCGCCGTCGTTCGGCCGCGCGCTGTCGTTCCGCTTCGTCCACGATCAGAGACGGGCGAGAATCGCCGCACCCATAGCCTTGGTACCCACGGCCTTGCCTCCGCCCGCAATGTCTGCGGTCCGAATACCTTCGGCGATGGTCTTCTCAACGGCATCTTCGATGGTCTTAGCTTCGGCTTCGAGGCCGAAGGAATGGCGGAGCATGAGAGCCACGGAAAGGATTTGCGCGCAAGGATTGGCTTTGTCCTGGCCGGCGATATCTGGAGCGGTGCCGCCGGAAGGCTCAAACAGGCCATAACCAAAACCGTGACGGTTCATGTCCATGCCGAGTGAAGCAGAGGCCATCATGCCGAGCGAGCCGCAGATCACGGCCATTTCGTCGGAAAGGATATCGCCGAACATATTCTCGGTGAGAAGCACGTCGAATTGTGCCGGCTTTAGTACGAGCTGCATCGCGGCGTTATCGATATACATCACGTTAAGGATGATGTCAGGTGCGTTCGCTTTGACCCGCTCGAAGACGACTCTGCGCCAAAGGACCGAGGTTTCGAGGACGTTGGCTTTGTCGACGAGCGTAATCTTTTTACGACGTGCGCGGGCGGTGGCGATGGCGACGTCGGTGATGCGCTCGATTTCAGATTTACGATAGACCATGGTATCAATGGCTTCGATGTCGCCATCGGCAAGAGTCGTCGTGGACTTGGCCCCGAAATAGAGTCCGCCGGTAAGCTCGCGGATGCAGACCATGTCTACGCCGTTCGGGATGCGATCCGGGCGGATGGGTGATGTGTCGATGAGGTTCTTTAACAGCAGTCCTGGGCGGACGTTGGCGTAGAGGCGGAAATGCTTACGTAACGGCAGAAGGGAGGCGCGTTCGGGTTGTTCCTTGGGCGGAAGTTTTTCCCATTTAGGACCACCGACCGAACCGAAAAGAATCGCGTCCGCGGCGCGACAAGCTGCGAGGGTAGCCTCCGGCAGGGCTTTGCCGTGATTATCAATGCCGACTCCGCCGACATCGTGCGTCGAATGTTCGAGCGTATGCCCTGATTTCTTCAGGACGGACTCAAGGACGGGGATGGCGGCGGCCATGACTTCAGGGCCGATGTAGTCGCCGGGGAGTACTGCAATCTTTAGGTGCATAGGTAAGCAGGGAGTAAAGATGAACGGGGGGAGTGAGTGCAAGGACAAGCGGAAGGCTGCTCGCGCTCAAATGCGGGTAATTGTAAGAATTTTGCGGAGCGAAGGATTGCGCTAAGGTCGTCTCTGGCTTTTGAGTAGGGGCTCACTATTCCACTGCACCATGTCAAATCAGGCTCTCACTATTGGTAAATTCTCGTTGGGCATGGGCGACCGTTTTGCCCACGAAGCCGAGGCTCAACTCGCGGCCTGCATCGCCGCCCAGAAGCTCGGCGTCGAGATCGTACCGGTTTGGAATAAGTCTAACCGCGAACACAATATCATCGGCTCCGAGCCGACCAGCACCCGTGCCGCCGCTGATGCTGCCGTCAAGGCCCTCGGCTGGACCGCCCCGTATTTCTTGGATGCTGACCACATCGGTTTAAAGACCGTTGACCGTTTCGTAGCGGTCTCAGATTTCTTCACGATCGATGTCGCCGACTTCATCGCCCAGCCCGCCGACCCCACCGCCGTCGAGGTTTTCGTTAATCGTCACTCCGAGTTGGTCGGGTCGCTGAAAATCGCCGGTATCGACCGTCCGTTCACCACCACGCGTGCCGACGTCGAGCGCACGGCCGCCAAGTTCCTCCTCGCCGTCCAGGAAGCAGGTAAGGTCTATCGCCATATCGCCGCCGTGAAAGGCGTCGGGCGGTTCGTGCCCGAGATTTCCATGGATGAGACGGATAATCCTCAGACGCCTCCGGAGCTACTGATCATCCTCGCCTTGATTGCGGATGAGAAGGTCCCGATCCAGACAATTGCACCTAAGTTCACGGGACGATTTAACAAAGGCGTCGATTACGTGGGCGACGTCGCGCAGTTCGAACGCGAATTCAACGACGACCTCTGCGTCATCGCCCACGCCGTGAAGCAGTATGGCCTGCCGGCTAACCTGAAGCTCTCCGTGCATAGCGGTAGCGATAAGTTCTCGATTTACCCGGCCATTCGCCGGGCCCTCGCCAAGCATAACGCAGGCGTCCACGTCAAGACCGCTGGCACGAATTGGTTGGAAGAATGCATCGGTTTGGCCGAAGCGGGCGGGGAAGGCCTCGTTATTGCGAAGGAAATCTACGCCGAAGCCCACGCCCATATGGACGAGCTCTGCCTGCCTTATGCGACGGTCATCGATATCGACCGCTCCAAATTACCTTCAGTGGCGGAAGTGAATGGCTGGACGAGTGCGCAGTATGTCGGTGCTTTGCGGCACGAGCAGAAGAATCCGCTTTATAACGCTAATATCCGTCAGCTGATCCACGTCGGCTTTAAGGTCGCCGCCAAGATGGGCCCGCGCTACTTGAATGCGCTGAAGAATTATCGGGCTGACTGTGCACGTAACGTGACTGGCAATCTCTTTGATCGCCACATCAAACCGCTCTTCCTGTAAGCGGAAGCGTCAGCGGTCAGATTAAGGCGCGGAGCCGTCCGCGCCTTGTTTATTTGCGGCGGGCCTGAAACCAGCCGACGAAGAAAAACAGGCCCAGAGTCAGGATGATGATCGCGTGCTGGTAGGCAGCCACAAAGAGCATCGCGATGGCGTCCTGAGCATCGGACTTCGTGGTGAAGTGGAAGGTCAGTTCGGTGTAAAACCAGGCACCGAAGAGGCCCGCAAGTATCGTGGCGATGAGGGCGCCCATGACTGAAAAACGGTCGGACCGGACCGCCAGGGTGATTAAGACGAAGGGCGAGACTAACCAAAGCGCAAAGCCCAGCTCGACGATCAGCATTCCCCAGTCCGAGAGGTTGATGTTGCGCAGGAACAAGGCTGGCCCGACAAGCGCGAAGGCAGCGGCTAGGCCGTAGGTGAGCCAGCGAGCGTTCACAAGTTTACTTCTTCGCCGCGAAGTCGCGGGCGTAAGCCTCGGCGAAGTAGCTGAGGATCACGTCGGCGCCGGCGCGGCGGATGGCGAGGAGCGACTCGTCACGCGTGGCGCGGAGGTCGAGCCAGCCTTTCTCGGCGGCGGCGTGCAATTGAGCGTATTCGCCCGAAACTTGATAGGCGGCGATCGGCAGATTCGTCGACTCGCGCAGGTCGCGGATGATATCGAGATAAGTGCCAGCAGGCTTCACCATCAAGATATCGGCGCCTTCTTCGGCGTCGAGGATCGCCTCGCGGGTGGCCTCGCGGCGATTAGCCGGATTCATCTGGTAGGTGGCCTTGGAGATGGGGGCTTCGCCAGCCTTGCGGGTGCTACCGACGGCGTCGCGGAACGGACCGTAGAAAGCGGAGGCGAACTTGGCAGAATAGGCGAGGATGCCGGTGCGCGTGTGGCCAGAAGTATCGAGGGCCTTGCGGATGGCTTTCACGCGGCCGTCCATCATGTCGGAAGGGGCGACGAAATCGGCGCCAGTTTGGGCGGCAAAGAGGGCCATCTTCACAAGCGCATCAACCGTGCGGTCATTGTCTACATCGGTGCCGGCGGCGTTCAGGATACCATCGTGGCCGTGCGTGGTGTAAGGGTCGAGGGCGATGTCCGCGAAGATCACCGTGCCAGGCGACTTGGCCTTCACTTCGCGGATGGCGCGGAAGGCGAGGTTCGAAGGGTTCAGGGCTTCCGCTCCTTCGGCGGTTTTGCGGGTAGCGTCTACCTTGGGAAAAAGGGCAACGCCATGGATGCCGAGGAGCTGCAACTCGGCGCACTTGGCGGCAAGCTGTGAAAGGGGAGTGCGGCTTATCCCAGGTAGCGAGGCAATGGGCTCGGCTTCGCTGCCCTCGGTTACGAAGATCGGCTGGATGAGGTGGCGGGGTTCGACGGTATTCTCAGCGAGCATCGCCCGGATTCCGGCCGAAGCACGAAGCCGACGAAGGCGGATGGATTGGTCGAGACGGTCCGACATGGGAGGGTTTAATTACCTAAACCCCTTCCCAAGGGCAACGG
Organism: Opitutales bacterium; assembly: GCA_007280935.1. Classification (GTDB taxonomy): domain Bacteria; phylum Verrucomicrobiota; class Verrucomicrobiia; order Opitutales; family UBA953; genus UBA953. The sequence goes on along the minus strand of QYQK01000094.1, from coordinate 3,562 downwards.
TGAAGCCTCGAGCGTCAATCGGTCATCCCGGGTGAGACAGTTTGTCATAACGCCACAGTATCGACTGGGTATTTTATAGGCTTTAATCCGTAAATCTGCGATTATCAGGCTTTTTCTTATTGGCACATGCCCTGCCATAAGGATGCACACCAAACTATCTATCATATGAGTAAAATCATCGGCATCGACCTCGGCACCACTAACTCCTGTATGGCCGTCCTGGAAGCAGGCGAATCAGTAGTCATCGCGAATTCGGAAGGCGCGCGCACCACGCCCTCCGTCGTAGCGTTCACTAAGACCGGCGACATCCTCGTCGGTCAGGCCGCCAAGCGCCAAGCGGTCACCAATCCCAAGAATACGATCTTCTCGGCCAAGCGCCTCATCGGACGTAAGTTCGCCGAGGTAAAGAACATCGCCTCCAAACTTCCTTATAAGGTCGTCGAGGGTAAGAACGGCGATGCCGCCATTGAATGCGAAGTCGACGGCAAGCCGCGCGTCTTTGCTCCCGAAGAAATTGCCGCCAAGGTTTTGGCTAAGCTTAAGGCCGACGCCGAAGCCTACCTCGGCGAAAAGGTCACGCAGGCCGTGATCACGGTCCCCGCTTACTTCAATGACTCGCAGCGCCAAGCGACCAAGGACGCTGGTACAATCGCTGGACTCGAGGTCTTGCGTATCGTCAATGAGCCTACCGCGGCTTCTCTCGCTTATGGCCTCGATAAGAAGGGCGACGAAAAAATCGCCGTTTACGATTTAGGCGGCGGTACTTTCGACGTCTCCATCCTCGAAATCGGCGGCGGCGTCTTTGAAGTCAAGGCGACCAACGGCGATACCGAACTGGGTGGCGATAACTGGGACGAGCGTCTTATCCAATGGCTCATCGACGGTTTCCGCGTCGAGTCCGGCATCGATCTCTCGAAAGATCCGATGGCGAAACAACGTCTGAAAGAAGAAGCTGAAAAGGCCAAGATCGCCCTTTCTTCTTCCAATTCCGTCGACATCAATCTGCCGTTCATCACGGCCGATGCTTCCGGGCCGAAGCACCTGAACGTCACGCTTTCACGCGCTCAGATGGAAAAGGTCTGTGATGATCTTTCCGAGCGCACGCGTAAGCCTTTTGAGTCCTGCTTAAAGGATGCCGAACTCAAGATGAGCCAGGTCGATGAACTCGTGCTCGTCGGTGGTATGACGCGTATGCCTAAGATCATCGAAATCGCCCGTAGCTTGGCCGGTAAAGAGCCCCACAAGGGCGTCAATCCTGATGAAGTCGTCGCCATCGGCGCCGCCATTCAGGCTGGCGTGCTCAAGGGCGATGTGAAGGACGTCCTGCTGCTCGACGTGACTCCGCTCACGCTCTCGATCGAAACTATGGGCGGCGTTTCGACTGCGATGATCGATCGTAATACGACCATCCCGACGAAGAAGTCCCAGACTTATTCCACGGCGGCCGATAATCAGCCCGCGGTCGATATCATGATCCTCCAAGGCGAACGCCCGATGGCTAAGGATAATAAGAAACTCGGGACCTTTAAACTCGATGGTATCATGCCTGCGCCCCGCGGTACGCCTCAGATTGAAGTTACTTTCGATATCGATGCGAACGGCATCTTGCATGTCTCTGCGACCGACAAGGGCACCGGCAAGGAGCAGAAGATTTCGATTACGGGTTCCTCCGGTCTGTCCAAGGAAGAAGTGGAAAAGCTCCGCAAGGAAGCCGAACTCTACGCGGAAGACGACAAGAAGGCCCGCGAATTAGCCGAAGCCCGCAACCAACTCGATGCCGTCATTTTCCAAGGTGAAAAGCAGTTGAAGGATAACGGTGAGAAATTCCCTGGCGACACCAAGGCTCGCACCGAAGCCGCCATCAAGGAAGGCCAAGAGCTTCTCAAGAAAGAGGGCGCCACCGCCGACGAATTTGAAAAAGCCCGGGAAGCTATCTTCGCTCCGCTCACGGAAGCTGCTCAGGCCATCTATGCCGATGCCGCTAAGCAGGGCGAACAGGCCCAGCAAGCCGCTGGAGCCGATGCCGCCGGCCAAACGGATGGTAAAAAGAAGTCCAAAGACGGCAAGGTCGTCGATGGTGATTTCGAAGTCGTCGACGAAGAGAAGAAATAAGCGCGACTCGTCGCACGGGATAAGGGCCGGGGTCGTGAGACTTCGGCCCTTTTTTGTGCCGAATGAAATCAGGGTCGATGCGCCTAATCTCACCTTGCCCCCTTCGTTCGACTCATTAGGTCTTAAATCGTGAACTCTTCAGAGCAGCTTTTCCAACGCGCCCTCACGATGATCCCGGGCGGCGTCAATTCCCCGGTCCGGGCCTTCCGCTCGGTCGGTGGCACCCCCTTCTTCACGAAGTCGGCCAATGGCGCCCGTCTGACGACGGCCGACGACCAGGAGCTCGTGGACTTCGTCCTGACCTGGGGTCCGGCCATCCACGGCCATAACGACCCGGATATCCGCGCGGCCATCCGCGAGGCCCTCGACCGCGGCACGAGCTTCGGTACCCCGAACCCGCTCGAGGTCGAGATGGCTGAGCTGATCCTATCCTGCGTCCCGGCGGTCAAGAAGGTCCGCATGACCAACAGTGGCACCGAAGCCACGATGTCTGCCGTCCGCTTGGCCCGCGGTTACACCGGACGTAATAAGATCATTAAATTTTCCGGCTGTTACCATGGCCACGTCGATTCGCTCCTGGTCAAGGCCGGCTCGGGTGCGCTCACGCAGGGCAATCCGGACTCCGCTGGCGTCACGCCCGGCACCGCTGCCGATACGCTCGTCGCGGAATACAACAATCTCCCAGCGCTTTCGGCGCTCTTTGACGCCAACGCGGGCCAGATTGCTGGTCTGATCGTGGAGCCGTTCCCGGCCAACGTCGGATTGATCCTGCCGGACGCCGGTTTCCTTGCCGGTCTTCGTCAGCTGTGCACCAAGCATGGCACGGTCCTGATCTTCGACGAAGTGATGACAGGTTTCCGTCTTTCGCTCGCAGGCACACAAGGGCTTCACGACATCGTCCCGGACCTTGTCTGCATGGGTAAGATCATCGGCGGCGGTCTGCCGGTCGGTGCTTTCGGTGGTAAAGCCGAAATTATGGACAAGCTCGCGCCGCTTGGTCCCGTCTATCAGGCGGGCACGCTGAGCGGTAATCCTCTTGCCATGGCGGCAGGTTTGGCGGCGGTCCGAAAGCTGCGCGATCAGAATCCCTACGCCCGACTCGACGTCCTCGGCTGTCGCGTGCGTGACACGCTTCTTTCCGCCGCAAAGGCGAAGGGGATTCCTCTGCAAGTGCCTCAGGTTGGCTCGATGTTCTCGTTATTCTTCAATGAACAGAAAGTCCGTAATTACGACCAGGCGATTGCTTCCAACGGAGATCAGTATCGGAAAGTTTTCCGTTACGCGCTCGACCATGGCGTTTACCTTGCCCCCTCGCCTTATGAGACCGCTTTCCTTTCCACCGCTCACGAAGGCAAGGATATCGACCGTGCTTGCGAGGTGCTGGATACGGCCATACGTTCGCTCTAATCATGCCTAAGCTCGCTTTCATCGGTTCCGGACGCATGGCAGG
>QYQK01000031.1 GCA_007280935.1 Opitutales bacterium | reverse complement strand
GGACAATTTCATCCCCTTTCCCACGCTCCAAGCCCTTCCAATCTATGAACGCACTCGAGCAACTTCGCCAACACACCAAGGTCGTCGCCGATACCGGCGATTTCGCCGCCATGAAGGCTTTCAAGCCCCTGGATGCCACGACCAACCCAAGCCTCATCCTCAAGGCCGTCCAGATGCCCGAGTACCAGGCCCTCCTCCAGAAAGCTGCCCAGGATAACAAGAGTCGCGGGGTTCAAGCCGCCGTCGACGCGCTCCTCATCTCCTTCGGCACCGAAATTCTCAAGATCGTCCCGGGCCGCGTCTCCACCGAAGTCGATGCCCGCCTGTCCTTTGACAAAGTAGCGACCATTGCCAAGGCCAAGGAGCTCATCGCTCTCTATAAGGCCGCCGGCATCCCCAAGGAGCGCATCCTCGTCAAGATGGCTTCGACCTGGGAAGGCATCCAAGCTGCCGCCGAACTCGAAAAAGAAGGCATCCGTTGTAATCTCACCCTGCTCTTCTCCTTCGCCCAGGCCGTCGCCTGCGCCGACGCCAAGGTCCAGCTGATCTCGCCTTTCGTCGGCCGCATCTACGATTGGCATAAAAAATCCCAAGGGGCCAATTGGAACGAAGCCGCCTCCTCCGGCGCCAACGACCCCGGCGTGCAGTCCGTCCGCCGCATCTTCGCCTACTACAAGCGCAACGACATCAAGACCGAAGTCATGGGCGCTTCCTTCCGTAATTGCGGCCAAATCAAGGCCCTCTGCGGTTGCGACCTCCTGACGATCGCACCCAACCTCCTCGAAGAGCTCTCCAAAGACTCCACCGCCGTGCCCAAGGCACTCGATGAAGCCGCCGCTAAGTCCGAAGGCGAAGCCGCCAAGGTCTGGGGCGAAAAGGATTTCCGCTGGCACCACAACGAAGACGCCATGGCCACGGAAAAGACGGCCGAAGGCATCCGCGCCTTCGCCGTCGATGGCAAGAAGCTCGACGATCTGGTCGCCAAGGCCATCGGCTAAGCGAAAGGTCAGTCCCTCAAGCAAGGCCAGGCCCCAAGCCTGGCCTTTTTATTTGCGGCGCTGGCGGACCGCTTCGAAGAGGCAAATCGCCGCGGCACTGGAAACGTTGAGCGAATCCGATGATCCAGCCTGCGGGATTGAGATCTTCTCATCCGCGCTCTTAAGCCAAAAATCCGTCAAGCCGTCCTTCTCCGAGCCGAGCAACAAGGCCACGGGTCCCCGACAATCGACATCCCAATAAGCCTTGGTGGCCGCCGGTGAAGTCGCCAAGGAGCGGATGCCCTTCGACTTCATCCAAGCGGCTGCCTCCGGTGACGTGCAAACCGCCACGGGTATCGAGAAAAGCGCTCCCTGCGACGAGCGAACGACGTTGGGATTAAAGACATCGGTGATCGGGTCGCAGACGATGAGCGCATCACAACCGGCAGAATCCGCCGTGCGGAGCAAGGCACCGAGGTTGCCTGGCTTCTCGACCGATTCGGCGAGCAGTATCAGCGGATTAGCCGCAGTCTTGAGCTGCCCAAGGGAGCAATCCCATGTGCGGGCGACGCCCATGAGCCCATCGGGCCCTTCGCGCCCACTGACCTTCTCAAACGCCGAAACCCCCAGTTCACAGCACAGCATCCCGGACGCTCGACCATGGGTGACGAGTTCGGCGGCCTCCGCTCCCCGGAACATCGATGGGCAGAAATAGATCTCCAGAACCTCGACCTTGCGCTCGATGGCCCGGGACAGCTCCCGCAGACCTTCCGCGATGAACAAGCCGCGGGCTTCTCGCTCCGCGCGGTCGCGCAAGCGGGCCAACGCCTGGACGCGGGGGTTCTGACGACTTTGGATGACCTCTTCGGACACGGTGGAAGTGAGTAGCATGTCCTGCCGGAGGGCAAGGCTAGCCGTCAAGGGGCCACAAGGGATAAGGCTCGACCTCCTCGCGTTGTGGCTGACTTTCATCACATGTCCGAATTCGAGCCACCTCAATCACGCAAGCCTGACGCATCCAAGTTCCGTCCTGGCAAATTTACTTACCATCAAGAGATCGAGGTAGAAATAGCCACAATCACCAACCTCGGCGAAGGCCTCGCCCGCGTCGACGGCTGGGTGGTCTTTATTCCTGGAGCGCTACCCGGGGAAAAAATCGTCGCCCGCGTCTGGCATAATTCAGCCAACTTCTCCCGAGCCGACCTTGTCCGCGTCGTCATCCCTTCGCCGCATCGAGTCCAACCCCGTTGCGACCTCTTCGGAGAGTGCGGCGGATGCCAATACCAGAATTTGGCCTACCCTCAGCAGCTCGAGTGGAAGCGCAAGCAAGTCGCGGAAGCCTTCGAACGCCTGGGCGGACTCAAAGTAGAAGTCGAACCCTGCCACCCCTCACCGAAGCAATACGGCTACCGTTCGAAAATCACGCCGCACTTCATGACCCCGCGGCGAGCAGACTTCCCCATCGGCTTCCTGGCCTCCGGCACATCCCGCCGCGTCATCGATGTACCTAAATGTCCGATTGCGACCGATGCGATTAATTCATCTTTTGCGAAATCCCGGAAAGAGATTCGCGGTAACCCTGGCCGCTTTGAACGCGGAGCCACCCTACTCTTCCGCGATTGCGAAGAAGGCGTCATCACCGATCCCCGTCAAGTCGTCACCGAAAAAGTCGGCGCCATTCAGCTCAAGTTCTTGGCCGGCGAATTTTTCCAAAATAACCCCTCGGTCCTCGAACAGTTCGTTGGTTATGCCATCAAACTTGCCCAAGAGTCAGGAGCGAAGCACCTCGTCGATACCTATTGCGGCTCCGGCCTTTTCGCCCTTTCAGGCGCCCGTCAGTTCGAATCCGTCAACGGAGTCGAGGTCAGCGCGGAAGCGGCCCGCAAGGCGGCGGAAAATGCGACCCTTAATCGCCTGGTGAACTGCCGCTTCATCGCCGGCAGCGCCGAATCCATCTTCAAGAATATCCCCGTCAACGGCGCTGATTCTGCGGTGATCGTCGACCCGCCCCGCAAGGGCTGCGATGAAGCCTTCTTAGAGCAGCTGCATCGCTTCAACCCACGTCGCATCGTCTATGTCAGTTGCGCTCCGGACACCCAAGCACGCGATTTGAAATACCTTTGCACCCTGGGGTGGAAGGTGATCGCCGTCCGCCCCTTTGACCTCTTTCCGCAAACACGGCACGTCGAATGCATCGCGGCGCTCGAACGCGCTTAAGTAAATAAAAAGGGGCGCCACTTGGCGCCCCTTTTGCTTGCCTGGAATCGCTGGCTTAAGCCGGTGGCTTGGCAGCGTTTTCTTCTTCTTCCTCCGACCGCTCCACCTTCGAAATACCCAAGAGCGCTTCGCCCTCTTTAAGGCGCATGACGCGGACTCCCTTGGTATTCCGCCCAGCTGTACAACGGATGTCCGAGACCTTGGTACGAATCGATTGACCGCCCTTGGTGAGCAGCATGACTTCGTCTGCTTCCTGGACGCTGAGTGCGCCGGCCACACCGACCTCGGTGGAGATCGCAATGACGCCCTTGCCGCCACGGGATTGCTTCCGATAGACGGGCTCTTTGGTCTCGGGATCGTCAAAGGGTGTCCGCTTGCCGATGCCGTCGATGCCAACGACCAGGAGCGTACAGGCCGGATCGACGATTTCCATCGCCTTGACCAGATCGCCCGAATCGAGACGCATACCCACGACGCCCGTGGTGTCGCGCCCCATGGAGCGGACATCGGATTCGTGGAAGCGAATGGACATGCCCGACTGCGAGATCATCACGACTTCGTTGTCGCCGTTGGTCAACTTAGCCGAGATGAGACGATCGCCGTGTTCGATATTGATGCCGATGATCCCGCCCTTGCGGTAGTTGGCATACTTGGAGATTTCGGTCTTCTTGATCGTACCCAAGGCGGTGCTCATGATTAGGAACTTACCTTCGTCGAAGTTGGAAACACAGACCATAGCGGCCAGTTTTTCGTCGTCCTTGAGGTCAAGCAGACGCGCAATCGACTTACCGCGAGTGGCCCGGCCGGCTTCTTCGATTTCGTAAACTTTCTCTACGTAGACCCGCCCGTTGTTCATGAAGAACAAAATATGGTCATGAGTATTGGCCGTGAAGAGGTGCTCGATGAAGTCGCTATCATCATCGGAGGCCGCCTTGGAAAGCTCCGCGCCCTTGGTTCCCTTACCGCCGCGTCTCTGCAGGCGATACTGGGCCACCGGCGTGCGCTTGATGAAGCCCGCGTGCGAGACCGTGACGACGCACCCTTCATTGGCGACGATATCTTCCATCGACAGGTCGCCTTCTTGGGCGTTCACCTTGGTCTTGCGCGGCCCGACGTGATTCTTGGCAGCTTCACGCAGTTCCTTTTTGATCAGCGTAAGTAACTTGGCCTCGCTGGAAAGAATGCTGCGAAGCTCTTCGACGAGCGCCATCAGTTCGCGGTATTCGGCTTCAATCTTGTCACGCTCCAGCCCCGTGAGTTGATAGAGGCGTAGGTCGAGGATGGCCACAGCCTGCCGTTCGCTGAGACCATACTTGGCGATCAATTTAACCCGCGCCTCGTCACGGTTGACGGAGGCACGGATAATTTTAACGAAGTCGTCAAGATTACGGAGGGCGATTTTGAAGCCTTCGAGGATATGGGCGCGGTCTTCGGCCTTCCGGAGACGGAAACGGGTACGGCGGGTGACCACGTCGCGGCGGTGCTCGACGAAACATTCGAGCAGCTCGCGGATATTCATCTGCTTCGGCCGACGCTTATCGAGCGCGAGCAGGATGACGCCGAACGAGTTTTCGAAATTCGTGTGCTTGTAGAGTTTGTTGATGACCACCTTCGGGTTCTCATTCCGTTTCAGCTCAATCACTACGCGGGTATTTTCATCGGACTCGTCGCGGAGGTCAGAGACTTCGTCGAGCACCTTCTCGGTGCAAAGATCAGCGATGTGTTTAACCAGGGAAGACCGGTTTACATTGTACGGAAGTTCGGTCAGAACGATCTGCTCCTTACCATTTTTCATCTCTTCGGTGTGGGCTACGCCGCGCACGCGAATGATACCGCGCCCGGTGCGCAAGTACTGCTTGATGCCGTCCTTGCCGTTGATCACCCCGCCCGTTGGGAAGTCCGGACCGATGATGATCTTCTCCAAGTCTTCGACCGTCGTATTAGGCTTATCGATAATCAGGCAGGTGGCATCGACGAGTTCCTGCAGATTGTGCGGGGGAATATTGGTCGTCATGCCGACCGCAATACCGGTCGAACCGTTCATCAGCAGGTGCGGCAAGGCGCACGGGAGGACGGTTGGCTCCGTGGTCGATTCTTTGTAGTTTGGAATGAAATCGACCGTGTCTTCGTCGATGTCCGCCAGGAGTTCGGCGGAGACCTCGGAAAGGCGACACTCGGTGTAACGGTACGCAGCGGGTGGATCGCCGTCGACCGATCCGAAATTGCCTTGAGGCTCAATCAGCTGGTAGCGCATCACCCAATTCTGGGCCAAGCGCACCAAGGTATCGTACACGGAGCTATCCCCGTGCGGGTGGTAGTTCTTCAGCACTTCACCGACGACACCGGCGCACTTGTCGAAGGGACGGTTATGGACGAGGCCTTCGCGCATCATCGCATACAGGATGCGACGTTGGACGGGCTTCAGGCCGTCGCGGGCATCCGGGAGCGCACGCGAGACGATAACGGACATCGAATAATCGATGTACGCCGTCTGCATGATATCCGTGATATTAGCGGAAGTGAGTTTCTCTTTGTCAGAATACATGGGATGAAATAATTAGGGGAGGAGAACGGGCTCAGACGTCGAGGTTGGAGGTGTTGAGCGCATTATCTTCGATGAAGGCGCGGCGAGACGGCACGTCTTCTCCCATCAGCATGGCGAAGACCCGGTTGGCTTCAGCGGCATCTTGGATGTCGACCTTAAGGAAGCGCCGTTTGGCGGGATCCATCGTGGTTTCGAACAACTGCTTAGGGTTCATTTCGCCCAAGCCTTTGTAGCGCTGAATCTGCAGGCCCTTGCGGCCAAACTGGCGAATCTGGCCAATCAACTCCAGGATGGTGCCCAAGGGGATAGGGTCGGCTTTCTTGACCAATTTCTTAGCCGGCTTCTCTTCGCCCTTGGCCTTAGGTTCGTCTTCCGCCGCTTCGGCGGCGACCGGAGCTTCTTCGGGCGTCGAACCATCAATCAGGTGATAGCGAGCCTCTTCGTCGGCGCTGAACTGCTTGACGTCCATCCCTTGGGTCTCGAGATCCTTGAGGACTTTGGAAATCGAATCGTTCTCGAAGATTTCGATGACGTTCACGCGCTCTTGGACAACCGTACCGTCTTTCAATTTCTTTTCGCGGTCGATCTTATCGGAAAGGAAGTCTTCGACCCCGGCACTGCGAAGGTACGCCTGTTTGGCGTCGGAGTCCTTAAGGAACTCGTAAGTTTCCTCATTGCCCGTGCGGGTGCGCACGATGAAACGCGGGAGCGCATGGCTCTTGTGATCCTGCTCGTCAAGGTAGGCACCCAGCTGGCAACCTGTCCGGCCGATACTTGATCCAAGCGACTCCAGGCGGGCGAGGGATTCCACAATCTTATCCAGCTTCTGGCCCGGGAAAATATGCTTATCGCGCAAGCGCAGTAAATTCACGTCTTCCGAACCCAGCTCGAGCAGAATGCGGTTAAGTTCTGGGTCGTTATCAACGTACTGTTCACGCTTCTTGCGCTTGATGCGATAAAGCGGCGGTTGGGCGATATAGACGTAGCCCGCCTCGATGAGTCCGGGCATCTGGCGATAAAGGAACGTCAGCAGCAAGGTGCGGATGTGCGAACCGTCGACGTCAGCGTCGGTCATGATCACCAGCTTGTGGTAGCGGCATTTCGTAACGTCAAAAGCGCCGTCGCCTTCGTGCTTACCGATGCCGGTTCCGCAAGCGGTAATGATGGTGCGGATTTCTTCGTTGGAGAGGATCTTGTCGATACGCGCCTTCTCGACGTTGAGAATCTTACCCTTAATCGGGAGAATCGCCTGGTAGCGACGGTCGCGACCCTGCTTGGCGGAACCACCGGCCGAGTCGCCTTCGACGATGTAAAGCTCGCAGACCGCCGGGTCGCTCTCGGAGCAGTCCGCTAACTTGCCGGGCAGGCCTCCGGAGGACATCGCGGACTTACGAACGGTTTCGCGGGCCTTACGAGCAGCCTCACGCGCGCGGGCGGCATTCAAACATTTGTCAACGATACGGCGGCCGGTCTTCGGGTCGCGCTCGAGGTAATATTTCAGCTGTTCACCGACCACCGAGGTCACGATGCCTTCGACTTCCGGATTGGTGAGGCGGGTCTTGTTCTGCGATTGGAACTTGGGGTCGGGGTGCTTGACGGAAATGACGGCCACCAGGCCTTCGCGCATGTCGTCGCCATTGAGTTTGGCGTCCTTGTCCTTAATGAGATTATTGGACTTAGCGTAATGATTAACCACGCGGGTCAGGGCCGAACGGAAGCCGGAAAGGTGGGTGCCGCCCTCGGGCTGATTGATGAGATTAGCGTAACTGAACACCATTTCGTCGTAGCGATCGTTATATTGCAAGGCCACGTCGAGCGTCATGCGGCGCTGATCTGGCTTAGGTTTTTCGCCCTCTGCCATGACCCGAGGGTTGGATAAATCGGTAAAATCAACTTCGGCAGAAATCAGGATCGGCTTATCGAAAAGCGTCTCCTCGTTGGCGTTGAGGAAAGAAACATATTCCGCGATGCCGTCCTTGAATTCAAAACGGTCGGCCCGGTTGGAGCGCTGATCCTTGAGTTCGACGACGATTCCCGGAACAAGGAAAGCCAGCTCGCGGAGGCGGCGAAGAATGATGTCGTACTTGAACTCTTGCGTGGCGACGAAGATTTCTGGGTCGGGGTGAAAAGTAATCTTCGTGCCCGTGCGCTTCGTCTTGCCGATGACCTTGATGGCCTGGACGACTTCGCCGCGGCTGAATTTCATCTGGTGCACTTCGCCCTCGCGACTGACCTCGGCGATAAAACTATCGGAGAGTGCGTTGACGCACTTTGCGCCGACGCCATTTAATCCGCCCGAGACCTGATAAGCCCCCTTGTCGAACTTACCACCGGCATGCAGGTTGGTGAGCACGAGCTCAAGGGTCGGAATTTTTTCCTCCGGGTGCATCGCCACGGGAATCCCGCGGCCATCGTCCTCGACGGACAAAGATCCGTCCGCATGGATTTCCAATTTGATGCTGCGGCAATAACCGGCGAGCGCTTCGTCGATCGAGTTGTCGACGATTTCGTAAACGCAATGGTGCAAACCCGTCTCGTTCGTGTCGCCGATATACATGCCGGGACGTTCCCGCACGGCCTTCAAGCCCTTCAGCCGCTTAATGTCGGCGGCTCCGTAAGATTCGTTACCGGCGTGCTTGCCGCGGGCGTTGGGTTTGTCAGAATTTTCGCTCATATTTTAGATAGAAATTGGGGAGAGTTTCCCCGGGAAAGGGGGGTAGCAAAATGCTGTTTTTAACACCTCACGGTGCAACAGGAAAAGGCCCTGATTCACATGTTTTTTAAGGCGTCGAAATATCTGTCAATCAACCCCTTACAAAAACTAATAAGTCACTTAAGCCAACCTTACTCACAGCCTATCCACAGCCCATTTACAGCCCAGTCAACAGCTTTCCAACAGGGCCGGGGAAGCTCAGTCGAAAAAGGCCGCAACCGGCCGGATTGCTTCCGCGCCGGCATCCTCGAGTACGTAGTGTCCCGCCGAAGGGAAGATCAGCGTCTGAGCCTCCGGGAAGCGCCCCTTAAATCCCTCTAAAAAGGCCTGATTGAAGCAAAAGTCCTTCAGGCCCCAGCAGAGCAGCATGGGTTTCTCCCGCAAGCCAGGCAAAGCCGCCTCAACGGCCGCCAGAACGGGGCGAGAGGGGTGATGGGGCTCCATGGGTATATCGGCCACAAAGTCGGCCACAGCCCGACGTCTTGAAGCCGATAAGTAGGGAAAAAGGAACCCGGCCTTAACCGCCGCCGCCAGTGGGCGCTCCACCGCCATCCAGGTCGCCGGTCGGGCAAAACCGTTCAGGCCCTGAACGATGAAGCGGCCGATAAGGGGGGCTCGGCAAAGGGCGATGCGGAAAGGTATCTGCGTGGAGAGAAACGCCCCGGTATTGGTGACAAGGATTTTACCCACGCGATCAGGATTCCGGCCAGCCAGCCCGAAACCGATGGCACCCCCCCAATCATGAACGCCTAAGTCATATTTTTCGACCTGCAGATGTGCGAGCAAGGCTTCGACATCAGCGATGCGGTCGGCCAGCCGAAGGAAACGATTAGGTCGACCGGAAAGACCCATGCCCACGTGGTCGGGCGCGATCACACGACGTCCACGGGCCGCGAGTGCCACCCCTAAATCACGCCAGAGAAACGACCAGGACGGATTACCGTGAAGAAGCAAAACGGGGCGACCCTCGCGAGGACCGTGGTCGACGTAATTCATCCGCCCCGAGGGAGCCGAAAAATCATGAGGAGCGAAAGGGTATAAAGCCTTGAGCTCGGCAGGGAGATCCATGGGCGACATCATTGGCATTCGACGGCAAGCATCAGACTCGCGAGCCCACTACCGATGCCCAGCAGCGCGACGCGATCACCTGATTTGATGCGCCCATCCGCCAAAGCCAAAGCCAGCGTCGCGGGGACAGACACCGAACCCACGTTGCCCAGATGATGAAAGCTTTGGCAGTCTTTGGTGACATCGAGCCCGAGTTTTTCAAAAAGCAAAGCGGAATGCCGGCGGCCGACTTGGTGGGTGACCACTCGTTGGGGCGTTGATTCATCCCAACCCGTGACGCCTTTGAACCGGCCCCAACAACGCTGAGCCAACGCAACCCCGGCGATCAATAAACCCTCCGAGTCGGTGCGCATGTCCAGCTCATCCGACGAGGTATCGCCCTCGCATAAAGCATTAGCCGATGAATCCGTTTCGGCCGCGCCGCCCAAAAGACGAATCGCACCGGGGGCGGCAAGGTCATCACGACTGACGACAACGGCGGCGGCACCCGCGCCGATCGTTAGATTGGCGAAGTAAGGTTTAATTCCATCACGCGTCAGGGTGAGGTCTTCGTTCAACAAACGAACCGTACGCTCGACTAGCGGCCGGCCATCTTCACCGGCACAAACGAGGGCTCTCCGGATTTGGCCCGACTCAATGAGCCCTGCGGCCAAGACGATCGCGTTCAGCCAGCCCAGACAGGCGTTCGAGACATCGAGGATTTGGGCCTGCGGTCCCAGCCCCAACAAACCATGCACATAAGCGGCCGTCGACGGCTCGAGCCGATCGCGACACACTGATGAATGGATTAACAGGTCGATATCATGCGGTCCCACGCCGGCGGCGACCATCGCCCGACGACCCGCCGAAGCGGAAGCTTCCGAAGGGCGGATAGCCTGAGGCCAGAAGCGCCGCTCGTGGATCCCAGTCATCAGCTCCAAGCGCCCTTCCGGTAGCTTTAAACGCTGGTAGAGCGGGGCTAATTTTAATTCCAAAGCCTCCGAAGTCCAAACTTCGGGAGGAAGCTCAGCCACCAAGCCGGATAAAACTGTGCGCCTGAATTGCACGTCAGAGAATACGGGATGACGCCTTGACCAATTCTTCGTCAAAGAAATTCAGCCCCATGCCCGCATCGACAACGACGCCTTGGCCATTGATGCCGCTGGAGCGCGGCGAAAGCAGCCAGACCGCCGTATCGGCGACTTCCTGGGTCTTCAGGGCCTCCTTGCGAAAGGTCATCTTTTCGGCGTGCAGGTAATTATGGAGATAGCCGGGGATGCCTGCGCTCGCACTCGTCTTCAGCGGACCGGCGTTCACGCTATTAAACCGCACCCGCGTATCCGCTGAAAAAGATTTCGCCAGGAAACGCGTTGCCGACTCCAAGGCCGCCTTAATGGGGGACATATATCCATAGTTGGAAGCGGTGACTTGCGAAGAAATTCCGATCGAGACCACCGAGGCATCCGACTTAAGATGGGGCTTCAACGCCCGGGCTAATTCGACGAGAGAGAAACAGGAAATGGTCGTCGCTTGGAGGAAATCGGCTCGGAGGGTCTCGTGAAAAGGCTGCATTCCTTGGGAAAAATTCGCGAACGCCACGCTGTGTAAAACCCCGTCAATTGAGCCATGCTCCTTGCCCACCGCCGAGGCCAAGCGGATGGTTTCTTCCTCCCGCTCAAGGTCACAGAGGTAAACCGGCTTCCCCTCGAGAAGACCCTTAAGCGAATCGAGCCGCGCTTGCGAACGGACGGAATAGATCACCTTCGCGCCTTCTTCCTCCAGGGTCTTCGCCACGTGCCAAGCGACCGACTTCTTGTTGGCGACGCCCAAGACGAGAAAGGTTTTTCCGGTGAGACCAAGAAAGGACATCGCAGTTAATCAGTCGGCCTTATCGATAAGGGCGAGGGCAAAACGTATCGTCAGAACCGCCTTACCCTCACGGCGAACGGTCCCCGTCATGAAGTGAAATTGTTGGAGGGTTTCGACGTGCTTGACCTCGATGGAGACCGTGTCGCCCGGGCGCACCATCCCTTTGAACTTTGCCTCTTCGATGCGGCAAAGTACCGGAGTCTTGTCGGCGGCCACCCCGCCCTCCCCCTGTAGCTTTTTGGTCAGAAAAATAGCCGCTGCTTGAAAAACCGACTCGCACAGCAGCACCCCGGGGGTGATGGGGTTGCCTGGGTAGTGCCCAGCGTAGAAAGGCTCGTCCGCGCGGAACGTCCGGGAGCAAGTCACCCCGTCGGCCCGAATCTCATCAATCCGATCCAAGAACAGGAAAGGAGGGCGATGAGGGATGGTGTCGAGGACGGCCTGCAACATAATGTCATTTTTGGCCTCAGAAGCATCGACAAGCGATAGGAAAACATCGCTGGACGCATTTGCCTTTTCCTAATCGCCGCCCAATCTTGAGGGGATGAAGACCCTCTTCGCCTCCATGCTCCTCTCCCTCTTCCCCTTCCTTGGCGGCGCCGCTGAAAAGCTTGCCGTCGGCGATGCCATTCCAGCCGTCGTCTGCAATGACCAAGACGGCAAGCCCGTCGATCTCGCCAAAGAAGGCGCCAAGGGCACCCTGCTCGTCTACTTCTACCCGAAAGCGAAGACGGGTGGTTGCACTAAACAGGGCTGTTCACTTCGGGACAGCTGGGCTGATCTCCAAAAAGCCGGCGTCCAAGTCCTGGGTGTGAGCACCGACGACGAGCAACTCCAGAAGGAATTCAAAGACGAACAGAAGTTCCCCTTTCGTCTCCTCGCCGACAAGGAGAACAAAGCCGTCACCACGGCGTTTGGGGTAAAAAACATGATTGGTATGGCCAGCCGCAGCGCCTTCCTCTTCAAGGACGGCAAATGCGTTTACGCCGACCACAAGGGCCACACCAGCGACCAAGCCAAGGTCATCCTCGACTTCCTCGCGTCCGCTAAGAAGTAAGTCCGGGAGACTTACCTAATAAAAAGGCCGCATCGTTGGATGCGGCCTTTTTTCGTATCGTGGCGACAGGCTCAGTGCCCCTTGATCGGGAAGAGGTCGGTCACGCTGTTGTTGCCGTGGATGCGACGGATTGCGTCGGAAAGCAGCGGGGCAATCGAGAGCACCGTGATTGGCAGGTCCTTCGGCCAGTTAGCCGGGACGGAGTTGGTCGTGATGACTTCGTCGATGACCCCACGGCGGAGGCGCTCGAAGGCAATCTCCTGAATCATGCAGTGCGAGACCACGGCGCGCACCGAGCGAGCACCGTTCTTCTTCAATAGTTCAGCGGCCGCCGTTAACGTGCCGGCGGTTTCGGTCATGTCATCGACCAAGATGACGTCGCGACCGTCGACTTCGCCGACGAGACTGGTGGCTTGGACGGTCGTCGCGCTGGTCCGGCGCTTGGCCACGAAACCATAAGGCAGGTTAAGCATATCGGCCACCGCGGCCGCATATTTCAGGCCGCCCACGTCAGGCGAGATAACCGTGGCGTCCTTGAGCCAAGGCTTATTCTTGATGTGCGCATAGAAGACCGGCGAGGCGTACAGATGGTCGACCGGGATATCGAAGAAGCCTTGGATCTGCTGCGCGTGCAAATCGACGGTCAGCACGCGGTTCGCGCCGGCGGCGGTGAGCAAATTGGCCACGAGCTTGGCCGTGATCGGCACGCGGGGTTTATCTTTACGGTCTTGCCGGGCATAACCGAAAAAGGGGATCACCGCGGTGATGCGCGCGGCGGACGCACGGCGCATCGCGTCGATCATGATGAGCAATTCCATGATGCGGTCATTAGCCGGAGCGCTGGTGGGCTGGATGACGTAAACGTCGCAGCCGCGGATATTCTCGTTGATCTGCACGAACGTTTCACCGTCGGGGAAGCGGTTGACCGTAGCCGATCCCAGCGGCACGCCGAGGTGTTCGCAGATTTCTTTGGCGAGGGCCGGATTGGCGTTACCGGTAAAAATCTTCATCTCTGGGGCGCTCATATCAGTTAACTCCTAGGAGAGTCCAAGGAGGCGGCCAGAGAATCAACCTTTTTGAACAATTCTGGCAAGCGACGCGACAGAACGACCAGGCGGCGTTCCAGACCAAAGGGCATCGCCGGCGTTCCATTGACGAAACCATCGGTGGGCACGTCTTCAAAGAGGCCCGTCTGGGCGCCCAGCTTGACGCGGTCGCCGAGAGTCAGGTGCCCGGCCACGCCGGCCTGACCGCCGAGCACGCAATGATCGCCCAGCGTCGTACTTCCCGCGATGCCCACCTGTGCGGTGATGAGACATTGGCGGCCGATTCTGACATTATGGGCGATTTGGACCAAATTATCGATTTTAGTTCCGCGGCCGATTACGGTCCGGCTGAAGCGGGCCCGGTCAATCGTCGTATTCGCCCCGACTTCGACGTCATCCTCCAAGACAACGGTTCCGATTTGCGGGATGCGATGAATCGTCCCGTCGATCGGCTCATAGCCGAAGCCATCGGAGCCGATGATGGCTCCAGGTTGAATGCGGCAACGAGCGCCCAAGACGCAATAATCGCCAATAAGTACGCCCGGTTTAAGCCAAGAGTCTGGCCCGACCTTGGCATGCGTGCCGATTTGGCAGCGAGCCTCCAGCGTCACGCCGGCGGCGATGATCGCATTTTCACCGACGACACAAAGCGGACCGATGTGCACGGAAGGGTCAACGACGGCAGAAGGAGCCACCACGGCGGAGGCATGGACGCCAGCCGGTGGCTTGGGCCAGAGCTTGGCCTCCAAGACCGAACAAATTAAAGCCAAAGCGAAGGAAGGTTTGGCGACGCGTAAGAATACCTGATTCGTCTGAGGAACCCCGACGAATTCAAGCGGCACAAGGATTACCCCGGCCCGGGAAGTTGCCACTTCCGCCGAGTATTTCAGGTTACCTAAAAAAGACAGATCATCCGCCGAGGCTTCTGCTAAAGCGGCGATGCCTTGAATCGGATCAGTCCGCGTACCCTCAACAGCCACAGCCTCGATCATCGAGGCGACTTGTTGTGGGGTAAAAGTGATAGACATGAACCTAAATGAAGCGCCCCTGCTTAGCAGGGGCGCGTTTCGGGCTTACTTGGTAGCGGGTTTATCGCCAGCTGGGGCGGCAGGTGT
>QYQK01000070.1 GCA_007280935.1 Opitutales bacterium | reverse complement strand
CGCTTACGGGTTCGCGGATAACTATCTCTATCGACGATGGAGTCAGCCGGATGGCGAAGTAGATATTCTATGCGGGTTCGCCGGCTTCATCGTTCATCGCTCATTTTTTAAAGAAGATTTCGAATCCTATCTGGCGAAGGCCCTCAGCCATGCGAGCTGTCGCTTCCATGACGATGTCTACTTCAGCAATTATTTGGCCCTCCATGGCATAAGCCGGTTCCGAATCGCCACCCCTAAAGTCAGCCTAGAGCGGATGGAACTACTGGGTTGCCTGCTGGAACAAGGCGGCAACGAGACCTCGCTGGCCATGGGTCATGGTACTGGCGAGAACACCCGAGTCCGAGCCCATCGTGCGATGGATTTTCTCCGCTCCGTCGGACTCGCCGCCATCAGCCCGTCCAAGTCATGACCACGCTCAAGGTCGCCTTTAGCGACTTCATCTTTAATCGCCACGACACGGATAAATTCGGGCGCTTCGACCCCGAGGATAATGTCTTCACCCGGCTATTAGCTCGTGCATATGAGGTCCAGGTGGTTCCGCTGGCCGAAGCCGAAGTGCTAATTTATTCGACCTTCGGCCGCGAGCACCGGACTTTCCTCGGCCGTAAGATTTTCTTCACATCGGAGAACGTCTTACCTGATTTCAACGAGTGCGACTTCGCGATCTCCTTCTGCCACCTGCCCGATGAGCCTCGGCACTTCCGTCTTCCGCAATATGTATTTTACGTCGATGAGCCTTCCGGCCTCATCAAAGGAGCAAACTTCAATGCGGCCGCGATCTTAAAAACCAAGACGAAGTTCTGCAATTTCGTCGTCTCCAACCCGCGTTGTCTGGAACGAAATAAATTCTTCCGGATGCTCCACCGCCGAAAGCCTGTCGACTCCGGCGGCCGACACTTCAATAACCTCGGCAAACCTATCGCCAATAAGCTCGCCTTCATCCGAGACTATAAATTCACCTTGGCCTTTGAGAATTCCTCTTCGTCTGGCTACACCACCGAGAAACTCGTCGAGCCGATGCTGGCTGGCAGCCTGCCGATTTACTGGGGCAACCCTGAGGTAGCCCGAGACTTCAACCCCCGCAGCTTCATTAATGTATCGGATTTCCCGACTTTTGATGCCGCCATCGAGCACATCCTGAAAGTTGACGCCGATGATGAACTATACCTCTCATACCTCCGTGAGCCTTGGTTTAATGGCAATACCCCACCCCAATGGTTTAATCCGATGATTCAATTCCAAGCATTACACGGCTTTCTATCGGCGCCTTACTCAAGCACACCTCGCGTCTATCGAGATCGGAAATTGCGATCGCACACTTATTCAAGCGGACTTCAGCGGGCGCTCTCTGGCCTGGCTTGCCGCCTTGACGGCCAGCTTTGGAAGTTAGGCTGGCGCTAAATCCTGAATCACAGCGGCTCGGCTACTTCCTTGAAGCAGTGCGCCACATGGCTGATGTCATCGGGCGTGATGTTGGCGTGATTAGGCAGATAAAGCCCGAAATCATGCACGCGATCGGCGACCGTCAGGTGCATCACGCCGTATCGCTTGATCCAAAATGGCTGACGACCCATCGAGCCACAAACCAGCGGCCGGCATTCAATGCCGTTTGCCTTCAGGTGATGGAAGACTGCCAGACGATTTTTTACAAAAGTGCCGTAGGCGAAACTGGAGACAAAGCTGCGCTCGCTGCGTTGTGACCAGAAATCCGGTAGAGCCTTACGATAAAGTTCAAAATTACGTTCCCGGGTCTTGGCGATGTCTGGGAGGCGCTGCAACTGTCCGCGACCCAAGAAAGCATTGAGGTCGGAGGAGCGCAGGTTGTAACCCGGGTAATAAAAACTGTAGAACTCGCGAAACTCATCGATATCATGTTCCTTGCGCCAGGCTATGCGGTCAGCCTCCGGCACGTCACGCGACCAGCCATGTGATCGGATGGAAAGCATGACGCTATACAGCTTGCCATCGCTCGTGGTGATGGCGCCGCCCTCGATGGTCGAGATATGATGTCCGTAATAAAACGAGAACGAACCGGCGAGGGAAAGTGCGCCGGTCTTCTGGCCTGCGTATTCGGAGCCCAAGGCTTCGCACGCATCTTCGATCACCCGACAGCCATACTGTTCACAGAGACGTTGAATCGCTTCCATCTTGTTCGGGTGGCCCAAAATATGGACGAGGATGAGCAACGCTGGCTGCTCCTTCTTGAGCAACGCCTCGAGGTGATTGAGATCGACGCCAAGGTCGTCGGCATCCGAATCGCAAAGGAAGCAATCAAAGCCCAGCTGGATGAAGGGCGAAAGCGTCGTGATCCAAGAGACCGCGGGGACGATGACTTTCTTATTTTTCAGGTAACCGGCTTCCAGAAGGCTGTAGGCCATCAGGAGATTCGCCGACGAACCACTATTCACCATGATGCTATACTTGGTTCCAGAATAGGCGGCGAACTCGGCTTCGAACTGCCGCGTCAGTGGCCCCTTGGTCAATTGATGATCTTCCTGGAGCCATCCGGCAAGGGCGCGGATTTCTTCCGCAGAAATGGTATTATCGGCTAATTTAACGGCACGCTTGTTCATTTCTTCTTGGAGGATTTGGGTTTGAGAATGCGGCGAAATACAGAGGTCAGATTGGCCTTAAGTCGCATGCAAGCCAAGGCGACGTCGCCGATAAGGTCGAGCCGGAACCTCTTGGCCAACCAAAGCATGGCGTAGAAGCGCCTGCTCTCTTGATAGGCCTTTCGAAACGCGAGCTTCTTCGCCCCATCCTGCAAGGCGGAAACCGTGATGGATCCGGGATGCGAAGAAAAAACTGCCAAGGGCTCATCTACGAAGCCGACTTTCTTGTAATTGAGCGTCGTCATCGCCGTCATGAGCCAATCCGGGCCAACGCCGTGGTACTCAAAACGGGCGAAGGGAACCTTACCGACGAAAAGCGCATCCAATATATCCTTCCGGCGGATAATCGTGGCCCCAGGCGAAACGAGGCCTCGCAATTGCTTATCCATAAAGAAAGCCGAGGAATAAGTCCCCGTTGGGCCGAACTTGTCGAACAGTTCCGCCAAGACCTGACCGCTGGCATCGTCACGCAAGGACACCTTGGAAAAGACGAGACCTACCTCCGGAGCCATGAGCGCCATGCAGCGCTCGATATAGGCCGGCTCCATGTAGTCGTCGTCAAAGTTGATATGCACGAACTCTCCCCGTGCGTTCATGAGACCATCAAGCCAGCAGAAGTGCACACCATGGTCGATGTCGCGGCGAATGTAGCGGATACGGTCACCGAAGGAGGCGGCCACGACCGGGGTGTCATCTGAGCTGCCATGGTCGACGACGATAACCTCGCAAGCCTGGGTCTGCGCGAGGGCTGATTCGACGCAACGACGCAGCAACTTCGACCGATTGAAGGTCGGGATGAGGATAGTGACGAGCGGGGCGGTCATTGGCCGAGAATCTGGCGGAGCTTCGTCGTGTCGGCAACCAAGGAGGTCGGCGTGCCGGTCGAGGCTGGGGTGACTCTCAAGGGCTTCGGCGCCAGCGATTGGACGAAATCGGCGATGCGAGTGCCGCGACCGGAGCCAATGTTGATGATGCCCGTGGCCTGGTGTTCGGTCAGGTCGGCAATCGCGGCGACGAGTTCGTCGGCCAAGGAGAGGTCACGGACATCATCGACGCCATGCAGCGGGAACGGCTGGGCGAGGTCTTCGGTCGCAAAGCGTCGCTGGAGGGTAGGATAGAGGAACGAGCCAGTCTGGTCGGGATGATAGAAGCTGAAGATACGACCCACGCACCACGTCAGGCCGGCCGGGCCGGCGGAAGTCTCGACGACCTGTTCGCCCATGCGCTTGGACAGACCGTAAGGATTGATCGGGCTCACCGGGGCGTCTTCGCGGAGGGGTTCGGACTGCGGACGATAGACATGGCTGCTGCTCGCGTAGAAAAGCCAGGGCTTACGCGCGCAGACAGCCAAGGCCGAGACGAGGTTGGCCGTGCCGCCAACATTGACGCGGAAGGCGCGGGCCGGGTCGGCCTGGACCGTCTGGGTCGGGACCACCGCGGCGAAATGAAGGACCGCCTCCGCCTGGGCATCGGTGGCCCAAGCCTGCAAGGCGGAAAGGTCGCAGATATCGCCAGTGAATGAACTCACTTCATGGCCTCTCGCGAGCAGTTGCTTGATGGCAATCCGGCCCAAGATTCCCCGTCCGCCAGTGAGACCAATCCGCATGCGACCAGCAGAGCCACGAGCGGGTCTTCTTTCAACTAGAAATACTCTAAAAAAGATTTGCTTCCTCATCGACGACTGCAAGCAATTGCGATGCCCTCATGCCTGCGAAGCCGACACTCAGTGTGGTCCTTCCCACCTATAACTGCTCCCCACTGATGGAGCGGCACCTGACGTCCATGGCGGAATGGGCCGACCTGGCGGACGAGATTATCGTCGTGGACAGCCGTTCGACCGACGGGACGCTCGAACTTATCCGCGAGCGCCTCCGCCACCCAAACGTGCGCATCATCGAGCGCGACCGCGGCCTGTACGAATCCTGGAACGAGGGCATCGCCGCGACTACAGGTGACTGGATCTACATCAGCACGGCCGGGGATCTTATCGGCGAAGCGCACTTGCGTCGCCTGATGCATGAGGGTGCGCGTTCCGGTGCGGACGTGGTGGTCAGCCCGCAGAGGTTCGTGACCGAAGCCGGAGAACCTTACCTGGGGGCCGATTATACCAACGCGGACATACATGGCCTCTTGGCCGGGCGAGGTGTCGTGGCGCTGAGTCCGGCCGCTGTCTGCTATTTTGCTTTCAAAAAATCCAAGCCCAACGCTTTGCTTGGTAGCTGGGCGAGCGACCTTTTTCGCGGCGACTTTCTCCGGGCGAGACCTTTACCGATTGAATACGGAACGCACGGCGACACCGCCTGGACCCTCCGCTATTCCGCCGAAATGCAGCTCTGCCTTGTCCCTCTTGCAGGAGCGTCCTTCTGTATCCATAAAAAAGAATCGCGTGCGGCGGAGACTGACCTTCGCCAAGTTTTGCACCGCCTATTCATGGAGGAATCGAAGTTCGTCCGAGGTGAGCATAAGGGGCGACTCACGGCTGAGCATTGCTCTTTGCGCCTCCTGGCCGAAGACACGCGTGCGGCGGCGATGCGGCGGCGCGAACTTTGGCGCGGAGCGCCGCTTTGCCCACGTAACCGTTGGGCATGGCTGCCGACCACCCTCGGTTACATCTATCTGCGACTGCGCCTGGACCTTGCCCAATCATCCATGGAGCGAAAGCTGTGTGACGAGATCCGTCAGCTCACCTGAGGTCCAATTCAGTCAACCAGGGCCGCGGGGCGACCGAAGCGTGCGATTAGGGAGTGAAGCTTCCGCCTTAACTTCAGCCAGTTTCGAAGCCACTTGCCGCCACCAGCGTGCGAAGAGACTTTGTAATGTAGATCGAAACGCTCGCAGACCCTCATCTCGATTTCGCGGGCCCAATCGCCATGGAAGTCTTCCGCCCGATCCGGCGCCCACCAGGGTCGACCGGCGCCGGCAAAGTGCGTACCGCCGCCACCAAAACCGATATTAAGAATGAGATTACGTCGAGGAATCACCGTCAGCTGCCCGGCGCGCAGCATCTGCACGAGTAGTTGATAATCCCACGTATGCGCATCGCCCGCATGGATACGGCGGAAGGAGTTCTCGATGATGCGAAAAGACCGGCCGCCGAAGCCTTCAACCCACGACTCGTCAGCCCTCACCATTTCCGGCGCGAGGCGATACCCATCCCAAGTGCGCCGCCACGTCGCCCAGCCCCAACAGGTAATAATACGGCTGAAGCCATGATCGTCAGGTAGACTGACTTCGGGGGCCATGTTGGTGCCCGAGATGATGCCCACACGCTCGTCGTACCGATACCGCTCCAGCATGACGGCCGCATACTGGAAGAACGCCGGCGTCGGCAGGCAGTCATCCTCCAAGATGATTCCTTCACCCGCTTCGCCGAGGAACCATTCGATGGCCGAGCTGACCCCGCGGCCACAGCCGAGGTTTTCAGGCAGGAAGCGGGTGCGAAAATCGCACGGCCAATCGACTAGCGCGGCGATTCGGCGGACTTCTTCCACGCGCTCGGCCTCGCCGGGCTTGCCGATGCGAGGGCCGTCACAGGCGAAGAAAAAGCGGGCCGGCTGAGCTGCACGAATTGCTGCAAAGACCCTCGCCGTCGTGTCAGGCCGATTAAAGGCCACGAGCAACACAGGCGGGGTGGATGGTTCCATGCCGCATCTATGTCGGCGGAAGGCATTCTAAGCAATCTTAGTGATAGTCGGCGGAAATAAACGGTTTGCCTGAAAAGGTCCGACGGCATTTGCTAGCGAACTCGATGCGATACCTCGTCACAGGCTCGGCTGGTTTCCTTGGAGCGAACCTAGCCCTACGTCTCCTCGGCGATGGCCACGAGGTAATCGGGGTGGACAACTACCATTCGGGTTCCCGGTCTAACACCGCCATGCTCCTCGCCCGCCCCGGCTTCAGCTTCATCGAGCACGACGTCGTGAACACCTACGACATCCCCTGCGATGTGCTCTGCAATCTCGCCTGCCCGGCCTCGCCGCCTCATTACCAGAAAGACCCGGTATACACGCTCCGCATCTCGGTGCTTGGGGCCCTTCACGCGCTCGAGAACGCTGAAAGGCATAAGGCCCACCTGTTACAGGCCTCGACCTCCGAGATCTATGGGGACCCGTTGGTCCACCCGCAGCCGGAAACCTACTTGGGCAACGTCAACTCGACCGGTCCCCGCGCCTGCTATGACGAAGGCAAGCGGGCGGCGGAGACCCTATGCGCCGACTTCACGCGTCTCGGCCGAGTGGACGCGCGCCTCGTCCGCATCTTCAATACCTACGGGCCTCATATGCGCGGAGACGACGGGCGGGTCGTCACCAACTTCTTGCTCCAGGCCATGTCAGGCCAGCCGCTCACAGTCTACGGAGCCGGACAACAGACGCGCTCCTTCTGCTACGTCGACGACCTGATCGAGGGCTTCGTTCGCGTCCTCGCCCTGCCGGAAAACCAAGGGCCAATCAACCTAGGCAACCCAAATGAGTTCACGATGCTCCAGCTCGCCGAGGCCGTGCAGCGCCTCGTCGGCTCGTCCTTACCACTCCGCTTCGAACCCCTGCCCACCGACGACCCGAAGCAGCGTCGTCCAGATATCGCCAAGGCCAGCAGGCTGCTCGGCGGATGGGAGCCCAAGGTCCAATTGGCCGAAGGGCTGGGGAAGACGTTAGCGTATTTCCGCAAGCAGCCCTTGGTCTGAATTCGATGAAGCAACGCATCCTCAAAATCGTCTGCATCGGGGCCGGCTACGTCGGCGGGCCCACGATGGCCGTGATCGCCGACCGCTGTCCGGACATCTCCGTCACCGTCATCGACCTGAACGCAGCCCGGATCGCGGCGTGGAACTCGGATGCCTTGCCGGTGTATGAGCCTGGCCTCGCGGAGATCGTCCGACGGACGAGGGGGCGCAACCTTCGCTTCATCTCGCAGACCGAAGGCGCGGCCGCCATCGCGCAGGCCGATGCGGTCTTCATCTCCGTCAATACTCCAACGAAGACGCAGGGCGAAGGAGCCGGCAAGGCTTCCGACCTCAGCTACGTGGAATCGTGCGCACGCTACATCGCCGAACACGCGACAGGACCCACGATCGTCATCGAGAAATCGACCATGCCGGTGCGGGCGGCTGACACGATCAAACGGATTCTGTCGTCCGGTAAGAACGGGGGTAGCTTCCACGTGCTGTCCAATCCCGAGTTCCTCGCGGAGGGCACGGCCATCCGCGACCTCGAAAAGCCCGACCGAGTCCTCATCGGTGGAGAAAACCCTACTGCCATTGAGGCACTCGCCGCAGTCTATCGCCACTGGGTGCCCGAGGCGGCCATTCTTCGCACCGGACTTTGGTCCGCGGAACTCTCCAAGCTGGCGGCGAACGCCTTCTTGGCCCAACGGGTATCTTCGATCAACGCGATTTCGGCGCTCTGCGAGGCAACGGAAGCCGATGTCGACGAAGTCGCCGGCGTATGCGGGGCTGATACGCGCATCGGCCCGAAATTCCTCAAGGCTTCGATCGGGTTCGGCGGCTCCTGCTTCAAGAAAGACCTGCTCTCTCTAATCTACCTTTGCGAGTTCTACCAGCTGTCCGGTCCGGCGGCTTACTGGCAAGGCGTGCTGGACATCAATGAATGGCAGAAACGCCGCATCGCCGCCATGGCAGCGGAACATGCCAAGCTTGGCGGCGGGGTCGTCGCCATCCTCGGGTTGGCCTTCAAAAAGAATACGAACGACTTCCGAGAATCGCCCGCCATCGACATCTGTAATCAGCTCCTCGCGTCGGGGGTCCGCCTTCGCCTGCAGGATGAGCGCGTTGACGCCAAGGACTTCGCCGCGCACATCGTAGACCAGAGGAAAGTCGGGGTAGAATTCTTCGCCGACGTTGCGCCGGCAGCCGACGGGGCTGACGCCCTCCTGATCCTGACCGAGTGGGATTGTTACGCCACGATTGACTGGCCGGCCCTTTTCTCATCGTGCGGGAAGAATCCAGCCATCTTCGACGGTCGCGCGATCATCGATCGTCGCGCCGCTATTTCCGCCGGCTTCAAGGTGTATTCGGTCGGGAAAGGCTGAGGCCGGGATTCAAGACCGGTTCGCCAGGACATACCAATCGTCGAACTGCGAGATGTCCTCGTGGACACGCTTATAGCCTTTGGCAGTCAGAAGTTCAAAGAGGGGCTGGCGGGCCGACGTATAGGCGTGCTCGCAGCATATGACCTTGAATGGCCATCGTTTGAAATCGAGCTTGCTCAGGATCTCCAGCTCGCTGCCTTCCGTATCAATGGAAAGGAAGTCCGGGTCGCAGGGGGCACGGTGTTCAGCGAGGAGATCATCGAGACTGACGGTCGGGACATCATAGGTGATACCCTGTTTTCTATCTTCAGCGTGCATGTCTCCGTCGGAGAACCGGGCAACGGTGGAGAGTACCCGGTTGCTGGCCTCGCGGAAGGCAATCGACTCGCCCGACTGACTCCAGACGCAGCGAACATCGATCGCACAGTCTCGGTTTGCGCGAAGTTTCGGAGCATAGGATCGAGCTGGCTCGGAAAGGATACCCCGCCAGCCAAACTGCTTCTCGAGCAGCCAGGTGTTACTAAGTCCGACACCCTCAGCGGCCCCGAACTCAACGAAAAAGCCTCCTTGTTTGAAATTAAGGAAGCTCAAAGCGAAGAGATCCTGGCAAAGTTGGGCCTGTGACGCCTTAAGAAGTCCGCTCAGTCGGCCCCTATGTGCTTCAGGCATGCGTTCAAGGAATGCCCGGCCGACTTCATCCGGCCTATCGGCGGCTTCGGGTCGACCCAACCGCAAGCGCTTTTGAAGTGAGCGGTTAAGTTTAGCGAAGAATCGAGTGAGTTTACTTTGGGTCATGGTATCGCGGTAAGGGTTCAATCGACTGCCCATAAGCGCTTGTGCTTTGCCAACGTGGGTTCGTGCCTTAGCAAGACGGGGGCATCCCACGGGTCGAAAGGCACCAAAGCTTCCCGTTCGGCGCATGGGCGGGCGAAGCCGAT
>QYQK01000036.1 GCA_007280935.1 Opitutales bacterium | reverse complement strand
TGGCCGGCATTGACAATCAGTCCGAGGTCTTGAGCTAGGACGCAGCCTTGCCGAAGCCGTTCGAGTTCGCTCGCCGCCTCCGGAGATTTCCAGGCATTCGCAAAGGCCCCCGTGTGAAGTTCGACGACCGGTGCGCCGGTCGCTTTAGCGGCTTCGATCTGCGGAGCATCAGGTCCGATGAAAAGGGATACTTCGATATTTTCGGAAGCCAAAGCCAGAACTGTCTCGGTGACGCGGGCGAGTTGCCCGGCCACTTCAAGTCCGCCTTCCGTCGTCACTTCTTCCCGTGATTCGGGTACGAGACAGACAGCGGCGGGGCGAAGCCGACGGGCAAATTCAATCATCGCGGCGGTGCAGGCCATTTCCAGGTTGAGACGAACGCCGGGTAAGCGGGCGATGGCCAAGACGTCTTCGTCTTGGATGTGGCGACGATCTTCGCGGAGGTGTACCGTGATGCCATCAGCTCCGCCGGCGAGGGCTTCGCGGGTAAACTCAACCAAGTTTGGTTCGGTGTGCGGCGATGCGTGCAGGCCCCGGTAACGGGCTTGGCGTAACGTCGCGGCATGGTCGATATTAACTCCTAAAAGGATACGCGAAGCGCTCATGGTATCTTTGATAATAATCAGGGGTTAACGAAGGCCGGCAAGCCGTGAGGCTTGGAAGATACCGGGTGCGGGAGATTCGTCAAAACGAACATTCGGCTCCGGGACGCCCGGTGCTTCATTTGGCTTTAGCCGGTGTCGCTTTGCCCCGCGACAAAGCAAGTGCGAGGGCGGGTGCGGTCGGCGAGCGGCGATTGGCCGCCAGGGATTCGGGGTCGCCGGCGTGCACGAGTTGTCCGCCGCCATTGCCGCCTTCTGGGCCAATTTCGATGACCCAATCCGCTTCGGCGATCACGTCCGGATGGTGTTCGATGACGACCACGGTGTGGCCAAGCGCCACCAAGGCGTGCAGGAGCTCGATGAGGCGGCGGCAGTCGGATTGGTGCAGGCCGATGGTCGGCTCTTCCAAGATATAAAGATTGGGACGAATCTGTCCGCGGGAGCGTTCGCGGAAGGTTGGCAACCCGAGGGCCAGTTCACTGACAAGCTTGAGGCGTTGGGCTTCGCCGCCCGAAAGCGTCGGACTGCTTTGACCGAGGGTGAGGTAGCCTAAGCCGGTCTTGACCATCAATCCGCAAAGATCGCGGAGCTTGGCGTCGAAGGAAAGGAATTCCGCCGCTTCTTCAAAAGTCATCAGCAGTAAGTCCGCCGCAGATTTTCCGTTCCAGCGGATAGCCTTGGCGGCGACGCCGTAACGCGTTCCGGCGCATTCATCGCAGGCTACATAGGTGTCAGGCAGGAAGCTCATCTCCAGTTTGATACGACCCGCGCCGGAGCAAGCCTCGCAGCGACCGCCTGAGGTGTTGAAAGAAAAGAAACCGGCGCCATGGCCGCGGATGGCTGATTCAGGCAGGGAGGCCAGACGTTCACGGATCAAATCCCAAGCCCCGATATAAGTCGCAGGAGTCGAGCGCGGAGTCTTACCGATGGGCTCTTGGTCGACGACGACAAGTTGGCGGAAACCTTTGAGTCCGGTGAGGCTTTGGAAAGCAGGCTTTCCTTGGTGGGATACCGCCGCGAGGGCTTCCTTGCCGGTGATACTTTCCTTTTTCTTGGTGACCGCCAGGCGGATTGCCGGTGCCAGCAAATCGGTGACTAGGGTGCTTTTGCCAGCGCCAGAAACGCCGCACACGACGGTGAGGCGCCCGATGGGGATTTCGACGTCGAATTTTTTGAGATTACGTAAGGCGGCGTGCTTGAGCTTGATCCATTCTGCGGGTGCGCCCTTGCCCGAGATCGGACGGCGTGCGCCCAGTAGCGGATGTGGAATGGCTTCACGGAGAAAGCGACCCGTGACCGAATCCGGAAGTTTTTCCAAGGCTTTGGCAGTCCCTTGGGCGACGATTTCGCCGCCGTGTAGACCTGCTCCTGGTCCCATGTCGACCACGAGATCGGCCGCTCGCATGGTATCTTCGTCGTGCTCGACGACTAAGACGGTGTTACCTCGGTCGCGAAGCCCTTGGAGGGATTCGATTAGGCGATCGTTGTCGCGCGGGTGCAGGCCGATGCTGGGTTCATCAAGAACGTAAAGCGCGCCCGAGAGGGTGGAGCCAAGTTGGGCGGCTAGGCGGATGCGCTGCGCTTCACCGCCCGAAAGCGTGTCGGCTCCGCGATCGAGAGCCAGGTAGCCCAAGCCAACGGAATCAAGGAAGCGGAGCCGGGCGGCGATTTCCGGCAAGAGAGCGTCGACGATGGCTTTTTCCCGGACGCCTAATTTGAGCGTGGAGAGAAAATTGAGGGATTCGTCGGGCTGAAGACTAAGCAGTCCGGGCAAGGACAAGCTTCGCCCCTTCGCCCCCGTCAGTTTGACGGAACGCCCGATGGGCCCCAAGCGTTCGCCGTGACAGGTTGGGCAGGCCGCTTCGCCGACGCGGTCCGCGATCGCATTCTCATTGAGCGACTCCTCCTCGTCGGCGGAAAACTTCTCTACTTCCAATCCATGTCCGCGGCAATCCGGGCACCAACCACGTGGCGAATTCCAGGATAAGTGCTTGGGGTCGACGGCAGGGTAGGATTCGCCGGTCGCTGGGTCGCTACGCGAAGTGGAGAAGAAAGCAACTTGTTCGCCGTGAGTATTGAGCAACACGCACGCGCCTTTGCCGAATTGCAGGGCTTGCCGGACAAGCGTCCGCAAAGATTTTTCACCGACTTCTTCGGTTTCATCGGGCAGGAGGATGGTGCCGTCGAATTTAAGTTCTCCGACAATCGCATCGACATCATGCTCGCCGTAGCGATCAAGGCCGTCAAAGCCCTCAATCGGCGTTAATTTACCATCGCAGCGTAATTGACGTAGCCCTTTGGATTCAGCCCATTCAGCGAGCGGGCGATGGTGACCCTTGCGGGCCCGCACGAGCGGAGCCCCAAGCAGGAGCGAGCCTTTCTTGAGGCCTTTTATTTTTTGGGCGACGAGTCGGACGACCGCGTCTTCGGTCATTTCTTCGAGCGGTTCGCCAGACACGGGGCTGTGCAGGACGCCGGCGCGGGCAAAAAGCACTCGCAGGTATTGGGCCACTTCGGTGACCGTGGCTACGGTTGATTTCGCGGAGCCTCGCGTGATGCGTTGCTCGATGGCTACGGTCGGCGGCAGGCCGGTGAGCGAATCGATATCCGGTTTGGAGAGTTGTTCGACGAACTGTCGCGCGTAGGCGGAAACGCATTCGAGGAAGCGTCGCTGGCCTTCGGCAAAAAGAATATCGAAAGCCAAAGAAGACTTACCCGAACCGGAGACACCCGTCATCACCGTCAGGGAGCCGTGCGGGATATCCAGCGAGACATTCTTTAAGTTATGTTCGCGCGCGCCGCGGAGCGAGATCGAGGTCGGCCGGGGTTTGGATTTGGACGTACCGGGTTTGGCGAAAGCATCCTCGCCTTGGGCCAGGAAATTGCCGGTGACCGTCCCGGCCGTCGCCACTTTGGCCGGCGTGCCCTCTGCGACTAATTGTCCGCCGCCCGGCCCGGCTTCTGGTCCCATTTCTAAAATCCAGTCGCAGGATTTGAGTACGTCGAGGTGATGTTCTACGACGATCAGCGAGTGGCCCGCGGCGGTCAGGCGATGGAAGAGGCCGATGAGGCGAGCCACGTCTTCACGGTGAAGCCCCGTCGTCGGTTCATCCAGCAGCAATAGGGCGCCGCTTTTTCGCGTATCAATCTTGGAAAGAAACCGGACGAGTTTCAGACGTTGGGCTTCGCCACCCGAAAGTGTCGTCAACGGTTGGCCTAATGAAAGGTAGCCCAAACCAACCTCTTCGAGACAGGCGAGCTGCGCCGAGGCCGGCGTGCGCTCGCCTAGGAAACCCCGGGCTTCGGTGACCGACATCGCGAGCAGATCGCCGACCGACTTGCCATCAAATTGGAAAGCCAAGACCTCGTCGCGAAAACGTTTTCCTTGGCAGGAGGGGCACGGCAGAGCGACGTCGGAGACGAACTGCATCTCGACGGTTTCCCAACCTGCCCCCCCGCAACGCTCGCAGCGACCTTCGCCGGCATTGAAAGAAAAGTGGGAAGGTGTGAGGCCCGCCGCTTTCGCATCGGCCGAATTTCCGAGAAGATTACGGATGGCATCCCAGGCGCCCACGTAAAGGGCCGGGTTGGAGCGCGGTGTCCGCGTCGCGGGCGATTGGTCGACCAAGGCAACTTCGGAAGGCTCGCGATCGAACTGAAGCCATTTCGATTCGAGACCTTCGTTGCCTGATTCCGGATCACGCCGCCCGATGACTTGGTGGAGGAGGGTTGATTTTCCTGAACCCGACACCCCGCACAATCCGACCAAGCGGCCGAGCGGAATCGTGCACGAGAAATCCTGCAAATTATTGACCGAGGCCCCTTGCACGCGCAGCCGTGCCGTCGTGTCGTCGACCGATCGGGGTGGACGCACTACCGGCTTACGTTTACCAGAGAGCCAGCCACCGGTGGCGGAATCTTTTACTTTTAGGATGCCTTCGGGTTTGCCTTGGTAGATGAGATGACCACCGGCGGCGCCCGGACTGGGGCCGATTTCAATCAGCCAATCAGCGGCCCGCATGACGGCTTCATCATGTTCCACGACGACCACCGTGTTGCCTTGTTCCACCAGCCCGCGCAAAATCCCGACCATGCGGGCGAGGTCGCGGGCGTGCATGCCGACGCTCGGCTCGTCGAGGACGAAGACCGTATCGGCCAAGCATGCGCCGAGGCAGGAGGTCAGGTTGACGCGCTGGACTTCGCCGCCCGATAGCGTCCGCGATAACCGATCAAGGGCGAGGTAGCCTAAGCCGACGGCTTCGAGGTAGCCGAGCCGTGCCAAGATAGCTTCGAGCGCATGGTCGGCAGGGTGGCGTGAGTCTTTGGGGGCTAACGGTGCGAGTAATTGACGGAGTTCGGTAACGGGCAGCAGATAAAAATCTGGTAGCGTCCGACCCTGCCATTTCCACCAAAGCGATTCGGCGCAAAAACGTTTACCGGCACACTTTGGACATTCTTCGTAGGCCCGCCAGCGGGAAAGGAAGACGCGGACGTGCATCTTGTAGGTGCTGGATTCGAGCCAACGGAAGAAGCCGCGGATGCCATACCATTTTGATTCCCATTCGCCCGGGACGTATGTGGGCTCACCGTCTTCGATGAATTTGCGATGCGGCTTGGTAAGTTTTTTCCAGGGTACGTCCAAGGGGATGCCAGCCTTGCGGCAGGCTTTCAATAGGTCGCGCTGGCTTTCGCCATACACCGT